>JANWIY010000073.1 GCA_025449645.1 Chitinophagaceae bacterium
TGCGAAGAGAATTCGGGAAACGCCTGCCAGAGACAGGTGATGAGCCCGGCAAGGTTGGGATTGGAATAAGAAGTGCCGTTGCCGGCCTGCGGAAATCCGTTTGCAGGGACCACGAAAGCGCCTTCGCCGACCGAAACCCCGTCAGGCTTTATCTGACCTGAAGAATTTGGTCCCCAACTGGAAAAGGGTGCAATATTACCGCTTGGGTCAATGGCCCCGACTGTATAAACGCTGTCTCCGTCTGCAGGACAGGTCACATATTTTCTTTCCGAAAGCTGTTCGCCGTCATTGCCGGCGCTGGCAGTAACAATCATTCCTTTTGCAACTGCGAGGTTTGCCGCCCGGCTGATCATGGAAGTATGCCCGTTTCTTTCCGGATAATTCAGATCGAATGCAGAATCATCAAAATAATCATAACCCAGCGAGGTGCTGATGAGATCTGCCCCAGCACTGTCAGCAAATTCGGCGGCGGCGATCCAGTTCTGTTCTTCCACCGGGGATTCTGAAGTGATATCTTCTGTTTTGAAAAGCCAGAAACTGGCAGCCGGTGCGCTGCCCACCATCGTGCCGGGAATATTCGAAGCAATAATGGAAAAACAGTTGGCTCCGTGAGAATCCTCCTCATTCACAGTTTCCTTTTGATTCACATAATCATAAGTACCTAATACGCGATGCTCAATAAGCACGCTGTCGAAAGCGGGATTACTGAGGTAGCTGTTGAATCCGTCATCCAGAATGGCAATCGTCATGCCTTCTCCATGAAATCCCTGGTTATGCAGGAAATCACCGTGATGAATGCTGATCTGGTCAAATGAAACGCCATAATTGTAATAGCCTGCATTTGTTGAATTGGAAACTGTTGTTGCTGCGACTCCCGCAGCCCTCTCCTGTCGTCCACGCTGATTGGTGCTAACCTGTCCGGCCAGGCGGGGTACAGATTTGTCGTTAACAGGTGCGGTAGACAATACAAATGAAAACAGATTGATTTTGGCCAGCGCGGAGGAATCTGCCACACTGATCAGCACCTGGTTCAGCCATTTTGACCAATTCAGGATTTGAACTGCAGGAACATTCCGGATACTGTCCACATAGGCTGCAGAAACAGGAAGATCCGTCGAGTCCAATGCAATTTGTTGTTTTGACCTGCGCTGAATGGATTTGGAAGAAAGAAAAGAGGATGGATTCTGCAGGCTGAATCCGGAATTTGCTTTATTGCGCAGGCGGACAACATACTTTGGCTGCTGTGCAAATCCTTGCTGAAATAGAAAAAGAAATAAGAGGATGAGTGAACGAGTAACCAACGTGAATTTAATTATGGCTCACCATGCTAAAGGTCAGCCCGTAACCAATGGTTGTTCCTGCAGGACTGTTCGCGTTAGGTCCCTGATACTGCGTATGCAGGAATTTTTTATAAACCGGGCCAATGCCCTTTCCATATATCTCCTGGCTGAAGATGGTCTCGCTGAAAGTATCAGGATTCCCTGTGGTCTGGTCTGCCTCGTTTACGGTAACGGTAACCGGAACAGTTCCTCCCACCACATCATAGGGTTGACCGGTATTTGCATACGTGTAGTTCCACCCATCCATAAAAGGTACCTGAGAAGTATCAGATTTGGTATCGATATAAGAATTTCCTAACCAGGAAAGATTATCCTGAACGGGCGTTACAAGTTTGATGATACGAAGATTATTTTCCACGGTCTGCACCTGAGTACGGCTTGGCGTTACCATATAGGCAATGGACGGTGTCCATGGTGCCGTTCCCGTAGTATCGCTTAAATAACGGATCATCCGGTAACTAAGCTGTCCGAGGTTATCCGTTATCGAATCATCCACTACTTCTTTGGCCAGATAACTAATAACCGTATCCTGCGAACCGACATTAATAAATTTGAGGGAATCCATGCGATAGATGATGTAATTTCCGACTACCATCGGATAATAATCGGCTGGTGTGTCCGTTTTTAACGGATTAGTCTTATTGCACCCCGAAAAGATCACAACCACAAAAGAGATCAGCAAAGCAGCCCTGAGTTTCATTTCCATCTGGTGAAATAATAACAAAAGATAACTGTTTCGGGCCGGATTTATTGCCTCGTGCCGGCGGATTTTTTTAACGTGAAGGCCTGACAAATAGCACCAATTGCCCTACCTTTGCTGGAATTCTCATCCTTGCGCGCGCTACTCTATTATTTTACCCTTCCTTTCATTTATTTACTTTCTATTTTGCCGTTTCCGCTCCTGTACGGCTTATCCGATATCGTTTATTACTTGTTGTACCATCTTTTGCACTACAGAAGAAAGATTGTTATGACCAACCTGAGAAAATCATTTCCTGAAAAAACAGAGAAAGAAATCATTTTAATATGCCGTCAATTTTACAGTTATTTCTGCGACCTTTTTCTGGAAACCTTTAAGACTCTTACCATTTCCCGGAAAACAATGCTGAAACATTGCTGGCTCGATGAGGATGCCCTGAATCTCTTCAACCAGCTGGCATCGGAAAATCAGAGCTGTATGGTGGTCATGGGCCACCTGGGAAATTGGGAGTGGGCCGGAAACACTTTCAGCATCTGCTGCAGGCACCAGCTATATGTAATCTACCATCCCCTGACCAATCCCTATTTCAACAACCTGATTTATAAAATGCGAACACGTTTCGGAACCAGGCTGATTGCCATGAAAGACACACTGCGGGATATGCTGAACCACCGGAATGAATTAAGTGCGACGGCATTTATAGCCGACCAGACGCCTCTTCCGGACCGAGCTTACTGGATGACCTTTCTGAATCAGGACACACCGGTCTTCCTGGGCATAGAAAAAATTGCGTTAAAGATTCGTTATCCGGTGGTGTACGTGTCAATTAAAAGAGTTAAAAGAGGATACTACAGTATGCGCGCTGAAAGATTAGAACTACCTTTGCCTGGAAGCAAAGTAGGCGTGCTCACCGAGCTTCACACGCAAATGCTTGAAAAGGATATCAGGAAGCAGCCTGAGACCTGGCTATGGACTCACAAGAGATGGAAGCATTCAAAAAATTAATTTAATTGCCTATTAAATGCTTTTGGGTAAAGAACTCATATTAGCCACGCGGCCATACGCAAAAGAGGTCAGAAGTAAAAGTTGGTATTATACTTTGTCAACGATCTTTTTGCTGGCAGCCGTTTTTGCCGGCACGATTTTTATTCCATTCCTGCCGCTAAGGCTGGTATTGAGCGTTTTTGCCGGCTTGTTGCTTGTGAGGATGTTCATCATTTATCATGACCATCAGCATCATTCCATTCTGGTCCATTCTAAAATCGCAGATGTCATCATGACGGTGTTCGGGTTTTATATTCTTTCTCCGACAAGCATATGGAAGCGGTCCCACGACCATCACCACAATCATAATTCTAAACTGTTCAGTGCAAGTATAGGATCCTATCCTATTGTTACCCGGAAAAAATTCATGGAGATGTCTTCCAGGGAAAAATTCGGTTACCTTGCCGTGCGTCATCCACTGACCATCGGCCTGGGCTATTTTACCATGTTTATTTTTGGAATGTGCATTGCATCCTTCGTCAGCAACCCACGGAAACATTTTGATTCCCTGATTGCATTGATCCTGCATGTCATCACATCGGTTCTTATTTTTATTTTCCTGGGATGGCAGATCTGGCTTTGTCTTTTTTTCCTTCCCTTCATTGTTGCATTCGGTTTGGGGGCCTACTTGTTTTATGCGCAACATAATTTTCCCGGCGTCACTTTTTCAGAAAACAATGAATGGGCCTATGAAAAAGCAGCCATGGAATCATCAAGTTATATGATGATGAATCCGGTTATGGCCTGGCTTACCGGGAATATCGGCTACCATCATATACACCATCTCAATTCCAAAATTCCTTTTTATCGTTTGCCTGAGGTGATGAAACAATTCAAGGAATTGCAGAACTGCAAACGAACCTCTTTGAATCCCAAAGCCGTTATTGCCTGCCTCCGCCTGAAGATCTGGGACCAGGAAAAACACCAGATGGTTGGGTTGAGGGAACTGCATAAGAATTAGTCCTTCTTGTAACCCAAAATTTTCTCCAGGCTCTTTTCTCTTAATTTTTTTGCCGAATGGATGGAATATCACTTTGCTGCTTATGATCAGAAATTCGTTCTTTATATTGTCCTTTTTATTGGTAATGAATGTTGCCCGCGCCCAATCTCCCGGTTCAACATTTACACTTGAGGGAACAATAAATACGGATACTGGAACAATTAAACTGGTGCCGTTTGACGATGGAATTTATTATTCTGGTCACAGACTGTCTATAATATCACCGTTAGAAAAAGGAAAATTTCTTTTTAGGGATTCCATTTCATATCCTTTAGCATACATGATATTTCTGTATAAGGGTGCTGAAATAATATATATATCTCATTTTTTCATTGTGGAACCCGGTTTTCAAAGTATCCGATGCAATGTTGATTCCCTGAGGGAAATCCCACAGTTGATCAACAACAGCATGAAGGAATTAATGTGGTATTATAATGAAGTCCTTCATTCGATAAACGGACAAATTTATCAGCTGGAAGAAAAACAAGATGGTATAAGAAATATATATGGAAAAAATTTGCCTGACAGTCTTCAGCTCAACTACGAAAATGATTATAACAGGTTGCAACTTGAGAAAAAAGGAAGACTCCTGACGTATATCAAGGAGCATCCTGATTCTTATGCAGCCTTATGGGATTTGATTCATTCCCTTGAATCTGGTTATGCATCCATTCTGGATTCCGAATACACACAGTTTTCAGACAGTATTAAGAATACTTTTACCGGAAGAGTTCTGGGGCAAAAATTAAATGGAGCCAGGGTAATAGCTTTGGGCGGAGTGTTTCCCCGTTTGCAGCTTTTAACCGTAAGGAAAAGTCCTGCTATGGTTCCATTATTGGAGAAAGCTGATAAATATATTTTTGTTGATTTCTGGTTTAGCCATTGTAGCGCCTGCATATCTGAGTTTCCGGAACTGAAAAATATTTTTGCCTCCTTTCATCAGAAAGGATTTGATATTGTGGGAATTTCTACGGATGGAGAAAAGCAGGTAGATGCGTGGAAGGAAGCCATTCAAATAAATCAACTTCCCTGGAACCAGTATCTGGATCTCGGTGGCAAAGAGGCTCAAAAACTGGCAATACAACTTTTTCCAACCAACTTTCTTCTGGATGACCATGGAAGAATTATCGGAAATAATATGGAGCCATCCCAGTTGAAAGCGTTTTTAAAACAAAAGCTGCATTAATTACTGCAAATAAAATCCCCGCTTCAAGAAGTCTGGGAACTATTTGTCAAATCCATATGCCTCTTCGATGCGGCAGCAATCCCTTTTCGAATTATTCTGACAAGGGTTATTTTTTAATTCTCCTGAATGTTATATTTATTCTTTTGCCAAGTGCCGCAGATTGTTTCGGAACACAATGCTCCCAGAAATGCTGCGTCTGCCCTTGCATGAGCAGGAGGCTGCCATGGGTAAGTTCCAGTGAACGTTTAATGGATTTATCCTTATAGTTCCTAAGTTGAAACCAACGGGTAGCCCCAAAGCTGACGGATCCGATCACCGGATTCGTTCCGAGGCTTTCCTCATTGTCACGGTGCCAGCCCACACTGTCTTTTTGATTCCGGTATTGGTTGAGAAGAGCACTGTTAAAAACAGCGTGAGAAATGGTTTCGATGAGGAGTTTTATTTCCAGCAGTGTTGGGGTCCAGGGCATGGGATCCATGGTAATACCGGAATAAGAATAGGACCTGTCCGGATCGCCGTACCAGGCCGTCAACCGGGGTTGCAGGATCATTTTTCCGAAAATACTGACAGGTTCCTGCTTCCATCCAATTTCCTCTGATAAGATTTTAAAATAATGATCGCTTTCTTCACATGAAAAAAACTGAGGAAAGAAATCGACCCTACCGTCTGTTTCCAGGACACTGACAAATTCATTCATGCTGTTTAACTCAATGCGTCGTGAAAAATAATACCCGGTGTATAGCGATGCCCACTCGTTGGGTGTTTAGCGTTCGGCTTTAAGGAGCCTGCTTGTTTTGGCAGCTTCCCAGCCGAGCATGGCCGTTTTTCGGGTAGATCCCCAGTGATACTGGCCGATCTCACCATTGGCTTTTATTACCCGGTGGCAGGGAATCAAAAAGGCTACGGGATTGCTGGCCACTGCCGTACCCACAGCGCGGGAAGCTTTCGGGCTTTCCAGCTTTTCCGCAATCCCGGAGTAAGTGGATACTTCGCCCATGGGGATTTTCAATAATGTTTCCCAAACCTTGATCTGGAACGGAGTTCCCTTGAGATGTAATTTAATGTCACCGGGTTTGCTCCAGTCCTGGCTAAAAATAAACAGGGCATCCTGCTGGATCTTATCTGTAAGTTGTTGGAACACCGCCTTCGGAAAACTTTTTTTCAATGCCTGCAGCGCCCGTTCATGCCCGTTATCAGCAAATGCCATGTAACAAATACCTTTTTTAGTAGAACCTACGATGAGGGTACCGAAGGGGCTCTCGGCAAAACTGTAATTGATATGGAGTTGTTCGCCGCCGTTTTTAAATTCCCCCGGCGTCATGCCTTCGACTTTAATAAAAAGATCGTGAAGGCGGCTGGGGCCTGACAGACCGGTTTCCAATGCCGTGTCAAACAGGGTAGCCTGGCTTTCCTTCAACATTCCTTTTGCATGTTCCAGGCTAAGGTATTGAAGAAATTCCTTTGGGGTAACGCCTGCCCATTCCTTAAACATTCTTTGAAAATGAAAAGGACTGATATGCACATGTTCTGCGGCTTCCTCCAGGCTGGGCTGTTGCCTGAAATGAAGTTTGTAAAAATCGATTGCTTCGGCAATCCTGTTGTAGTTTATTTCCTGCTGTGTTTCCATATCCTCTTTTTTATACCACAAAAGTAAAGAGGGATCCCGGTTGCCAAAACCCGATTCTTGCGCAACGAATGAATAATAAAGTTTGAAAGGCTGACTGGATAAATTAGTCTGACAAATTCCCGCTGTTTCATTAAATTACTGATAAAACCAGCTGGGGAAAGCGGTAAGTCTTAAAAAGTGGAGGATATCGGGCTCGAACCGATCACCTCAAACATGCCATGCTTGCGCTCTACCAGATGAGCTAATCCCCCAAAAAGAGCTGCAAATATATACAATCCGAACAATCCTTTAAAGGCCATTGTTAAATATCCTGGAATGGAAATAATATTATGGGAATACTTCGCCAGATAGCAGAATATCTATACCTCAAAAAAAAGGATCCGAATGCGCCGACCAATAGTTATATACGCGCCATGCATAGCATTAACCGGATCTCTATCTTCATGTTTATTGTGGGGATAATCATCATTCTTTACCGGCTTTTTTTTAAAAGACACTGAGGAAATGTGGTAATGTGGAAATGTGAGAAAGGGAAAGGCAAACGATAAAAATGAATGCATCATTTTTGTAACAAAATAACGTAGTCATTCATTATCACATTTCCACATTCTCACATTCTCCTCACAAACTCCACAATACTCCCCGCCGCCTTTTCCGCCGCATTCCCGCCCTGGCCCAATAGGTCCTTCAGATCTGCATAGTCCTTGTGGATGCGTTGAATGGTGGCCGGATCAAAGAGGAGTTTTTTCAATTCAGAGGATATGTTCTCAGTGGTCATTTCATCCTGGATCAATTCTTTAACCACCGGCTTGTTCATAATCAGGTTTACAAGAGAAATATATTTCACATTAATCAGGCGTTTCGCAATTTGATAAGAAACCTTACTGCCCTTATAACAGATTACTTCCGGCACCCCGAAAAGTGCTGTTTCAAGCGTTGCCGTTCCGGATGTTACGCAGGCCGCACGGGAATGAAGCAATAAAGAATAGGTCTGGTTTCTGACGCGACCCACCTGTGGATAATTTTTCAATATCTCATTGTAAAAAGACTCTTCCTGCCCCGGAGCTTCTGCCACCACAAACTGATAGTCAGGAAATGAGCTGCTCGCTTTCAACATCACCGGAAGTTTCTTGCGTATTTCCTGCTTTCGGCTGCCAGGCAGCAGCGCGATAAAAGGCAATATGTTTCCAGCGTTTTGATTTTGCGTTGGAAAAATAATATCCGGAAGGGAACAGGAAGCGCTTGAATTTTTGAATTGGCTGATCACTTCCACCAGGGGATGACCCACATATTCTACTGCATAATCCCATTGGCCGTAGAAATCTTTTTCAAAGGGAAGTATAACCAGCATTTTATCAATGCTTTCCCGGATGGTCCTGACCCTGCTTTCTTTCCATGCCCATACCTGCGGAGAAATATAATAAACGGTTCTGTAGCCCAATTGCTTTGCCCAGCCTGCAATCCGGAGATTAAACCCGGGATAGTCGATAAATATCACCACGTCCGGATTAAATGTTTTAATATCCGTTTTGCAAAAACGAATATTTCGAAAAATAGCGGGCAGGTTACGGATTACTTCTGTGAATCCCATAAAAGCGAGATCACGGTAATGCTTTACAATAACAGCTCCCGCATGCTGCATCAAATCACCACCCCAGCCTCGTATCTGCGCCTGCAGATCTTTTTTTCTTATCTCGCGGACCAGGTTACTGCCATGCAGATCCCCGGAAGCTTCTCCCGCAATGAGGTAATATTTCATCCTTGATTTTGTCTGTTGTTGCTTTGGACCCTATTGCCATTTAATGGTCCCAATGATTTCATTTGACGGTTACTTTGGTACTCCTGTCCGATAATTGTATCAGTGAATCAACTTGCTGGTTTGGCCGGATGGATTTTAGCAGAATAAAATGTACTTGGGGGCCCCGGCAAATTTTTCATGTATAGTTCCTGAATCTAACTGACGAGTTTATAAACAAGTACGAAAATTCCATACAAAAGGGTAGCGACAAATATCCCCTTGGCTGTCTGATCCCGATGGGTGTTAATATAAAAGGTAAAGATGACAGCATTTGCAAGCAATGAAAGACTGCTGATGGCCGTCAGCAGTGGCTTATTTGTCCGCAACACATATAAATATTCTGATACGCTGAGTGATCTGGAAAAATTCCAGAAATAATAAATCACCATGGCCACCAGAGGGGCAAGGATTCCCAGTAAGATGCCCAGCTTCAGATTGTCTTTCTTAAGTATCAAAATTTCCAGGATTTTTCAAGTTTGGCTTTCAAAGCATAGTTGGTCAGGTCAAATTGAACCGGTACCACACTTACGAAATTATGTTCAAGCGCCCAGACATCCGCATCCTTTCCTTTATCAAAATTCACGAATTCGCCTGTAAGCCAAAAGTATTTTTTCCCGTTTGGATCATTTCTTTCCACAAAATCCTCTTCATACTTAGCGTATGCCTGCTTGCAGATCTTAATTCCCTTAATGAGTTCAACCGGAACCGCAGGTATATTCACATTTAATACAGTGTGTTTGTCGAGCCTTGTCTTAAGCATTTGCTGCACCAAAATCCGCGCATATTTCTTTGCTCCTGTAAAGTCGGCTTCCACGCTATGGTCGAGCAATGAAAAACCAGCGGAAGGAATGCTTTCAATTGCTGCTTCTACCGCAGCTGACATCGTTCCGGAATAGATCACGTTGATGGAATGGTTGGCTCCATGATTTATGCCGCTGAGGCAGATGTCCGGTTTCCGCCGGAGAACCTTATCCACAGCAAGCTTAACGCAATCCACGGGGGTGCCCGAACATTGCCAGGCTTCCACGCCTTCAAATAATTCCACCTGATGCAGGCGCAGTGGCAGGCCGATGGTGATGGCATGGCCCATGCCGGACTGAGGCTTGTCGGGGGCCACCACCACTACTTTTCCCAGATCTTTAACGGCTTCAACCAGGCTCAGGATTCCGGGAGCCATCACTCCGTCATCGTTCGTAATCAGGATGACGGGCCGGTCTTTCTTTGTTGTTTTTGGCATAATGAATTTAGGGGAGCGAAAGTACTATTTTTTCTTTCCCGCATCACTCAAAAGAAATTGGCAGGGCTTCTTTTTCCACAGCCTGCTTGCATTTTGAGGTGCTTGAGCTACCTTTGCCGCCGGCGTAAAATACCTATAATGGCAGGACAACTCAAGGAAGTTCGTAACCGGATAAAATCCATCCAAAGCACCCAGCAGATCACTAAGGCAATGAAAATGATCAGCGCCACCAAACTGCGAAAGGCTCAGGAAGCCATACAGCAAATGCGGCCCTATTCCAAAAAACTCCAGGAGGTACTGAGCAATATTGTAAGCGATTCTGATGCATCGTCCGGCTTCAGTCTTTCCACGGCCAGGCCTGTTGAAAAAGCGCTGCTGATCCTTATCACAAGCGACAGGTCCTCCTGCGGTGCCTATAATTCAAATCTGATTAAGCTTGCCAAAGCCACAATGCGGGAAAAATACCCGGCCCAGTCATCCAAAGGAAATACCATGGTCTGGAGCATTGGGAAAAAAGGATACGAGCATTTTCTTAAGAACAATATTCCGGTAAGCGGCGAATTCAGAGATATATTTCAGCACCTTAACTTCGAGAGTGTGCAAGCCTGCGCACGTGCAGCCGTAAAAGCATTTGAGAACCGGGAATTTGACGCCGTGGATATTGTATATAGTGAATTTAAGAATGCCAGCACCCAGAGGTTTATTGTGGAACATTTTCTTCCGATACCAAAAATGGAAAATGTGCCCGGAACCAAAACCAATGATTTTATTTTTGAACCATCCAAGGGAGAGCTGGTATCCCAACTCATGCCGAAGATTCTCAATACGCAATTATTTAAAGCTGTGCTGGATGCAAACGCTTCCGAACACGGCGCACGCATGACAGCCATGGACAAGGCTACGGAGAATGCCAATGAGATCCTGCGCACGCTCCGCATATCCTACAACCGGGCGCGTCAGGCTGCCATTACAACGGAACTTACGGAAATAGTGAGCGGCGCGGCAGCACTATCTAATGTGTAAATGTGGAAATGTGGAGATGAATACAGCGGAAAATTCAAAAATTGTATTAATTTGATAATCATATAGCATTCCTATGTTGAACTACAATTGCCTTTCATTTTCACATCTTCACATTTCCGCATTTTCACATTTGTATCACTAACCCAATGGATATTTCCACCCTCATCCCCCACATAGAATCCCTGATCTTTGCGAGCGACAAGCCTTTAACGGCCATGGAAATGACGGAGCTGCTCAACAATGCATTCGGGTTTATGGATGATAAACTCACGCTGGAGCAGGTTCAGACCGGCATTGAAGGGATCGTCACCAAGTACAATGCTGATTTCTATCCATTTGAAGTCCGTGAAAGCGGCGGCGGCTGGCAATTCCTCTCCAAGAAAGAATTTCATAAGACCATTGCCCAACTCAACGGCGAAAAGTTTTTAAAGCGTTTGTCAACTGCCTCCCTCGAAACCCTCGCCATTATTGCGTATAAACAACCAATTACCAAAGGAGAAATAGAGTCCATCCGTGGAGTAAACAGTGATTATTCTATTCAGAAATTATTGGAAAAAGAACTGATCATCATTACAGGGCGGAATGAAGACATGCCTGGGAAACCCCTGCTGTATACTACATCCCGCAGCTTCATGGATTATTTTGGGATCAATCAGCCGGCTGATCTTCCCAGGCTGAAGGAAGTGCTGGGAGAAAGTTTCCAGGAGCCCTCCATTGTTAATTACACTCCCGCCTCACCAGAAATCAATCCGGCCCTGGTGGTTAGTGAAGAAGGAGAACTTCTGGAAAAAAGCGGACCGGATGAAAACAGTCATCTTTCATCCGGGGAATCCGAACCAACAGGCGAATAAAGGCAATCCATTATATTCGCATTCATGATAAATCCCCTTGCGCCCGAAACGCTTATTCAGTTGGCAGATCAATATGGAACTCCCCTTTACATATATCATACTGAAAAAATAAAAGAGCAGTACCAGCGACTGAAGACGGCATTCGAAAAAACGGATGCGGTTTTTTTTTATGCCAGTAAAGCACTTACCAACATCAATATCCTGCGCTATATTAAGAATATCGGAGCTAATGTGGATTGCAGTTCAATTAATGAGGTAAAGCTGGCTCTCCACGCAGGTTTCCCGGCTTCAGGAATATTGTATACTTCCAACGGTATTGCTTTCAGTGAAATAGAAGAAGCCAGGCAGCTGGCCGTGATTATTAATATCGACAGCCTTTCCAATCTTGAAAAATTTGGTGAGAAATTTGGCCATGACTATCCGGTCGGTATCCGTCTGCGGCCGAATATTCTGGCCGGAGGCAATTTGAAGATTTCTACAGGCCACGACAAAAGCAAGTTTGGAATTCCGGTTGATCAGATATCGATGGTTCTCGCTGTGGTTAAAAAACACAACATGCTCATCCGGGCCCTGCATATTCATACGGGCAGCGAAATTGAGGATGCTGATGTGTTTGTAAAGGGCATCGAAATACTATTTGAAATCACCCATCATTTTCCCGACCTGGAATTCATTGACCTTGGGGGTGGCTTTAAAGTTGCCAGCAAACCAGGGGAAAAGGAAACGGATATTTCCCTGCTTGCTGAAAAAGTAAGTTCCGCTTTTGCCAGGCATCCATACAAAAATGGGAAACCTCTGAAGATCTGGTTTGAGCCGGGAAAATTTCTGGTCAGTGAGGCCGGGTTTTTCCTGACCCGTGTAAATGTTTTAAAAAAGACCAGAGCCGTTACTTTCGTTAGTGTGGACAGCGGATTTAATCATCTTATCCGACCCATGTTTTATGATGCATATCATCAAATTGAAAATATCAGTAACCCCGGAGGGCCTCTTAAAAACTATGCGGTGGTCGGAAATATCTGTGAGACCGATACATTTGCCTGGGATCGCTCGCTGAACGAAGTACGTGAAGGGGATTATATCGTTTTCCGAAATGCAGGCGCTTACGGTTTTGAAATGTCATCGAATTTTAATTCCAGGTTCAAACCCGCAGAAGTTATGGTAATGGAGGGGAAGACGCACCTTATTCGCAAACGCGATGTATTTGATGACCTGCTCCGTAATCAAATGCCTCTTCCACTCATTCTTTAAAAGAAGAAATCATTTTTCTTATAAAAATCCTCGGTATGCCAATTCGCATGACAGACGATCCGGAACAACAAGACGAAGGAGGTGCTGGATTTGAAGGTGGGCCTGGTGGAAGTGGCGGTGGTGGTGGCGGTCTTTTCGGTCTTCTCCCATTACTGTTTTCCCTGCTCCGCGGCCCCAGATGGCTGCTTTGGTTATTGATTATCGGTATAGGGGGCTATTTTATTCTTGGGCGCAGCGGTTGCAATTCCGCTTTTGTGCAGCAATCTGCCAGGCAATTAACGATGGGTGGAATTCTGGATCCGCGTGTATTTGATAAGGCGAAAGTTTATGAGTCCCTGTCGGATGATAATTCAAAAAATCCTCTGCCTGAATCGGCCAACCTGCAGAAATATGCGCCTCCGGTAGGTGACCAGGGGAACCAGGGAAGTTGCGTGGCCTGGAGCAGCGCATACGGTGCCCGTACAATCCTTGAAGCAGCCCGCACAGGTAAGTCACCCGACGCATTAAAATTCAGTCCGGCTTTTCTTTACAACCAGATCAGTATGGATGCCTGCGACGGGTCTTATATCAACCGGGCGATGGAATTCATGACCAGGCGGGGATCCGTTCCATATCAGGACTTCCCTTACAATGATGCCGATTGCAAACGGCAGCCCGATCAGCAACTGCTGGCCGAAGCAGAACAATTCCGGATGCGGGGTGCAAACAGGCTGACAATAGGCGAAGGAACAGATCAGATTGACTTGCGCGCCATAAAGGAAAATCTTTCCCAGGGCGCCCCTGTAGTGATTGGTATGATGGCAGGAGGCAGCTATATGCAGCCCATGATGGGCCAGGATGTATGGAATCCCACTCAGGACGATGCAAGTATGATGGGGTTCGGGGGCCATGCCCAATGCGTGGTTGGCTATGACGATGCAAAATACGGTGGAGCCTTCCTGATCATGAACAGCTGGGGCCCGCAATGGGGTAATAATGGGTTTGCCTGGATCCGGTATAAGCACTTCAAGTATTTTGTAAGGGAGGCCTATGGACTGGAGCCCATGCAGCCCATTGGTGAGGCCGCTAACAAGCCCTTTTCATGTGAAGTGGGGCTGGTCAGGGTAAAATTTGACGGGAAAAAGACGGTTGCCGGTGATTATATTCCCCTGAAACGGTCTTCTGAAAATGTATTTGAGACCGTACCCGTTGTAAAACCAGGCGAGCGGTTTAAAATGGAGGTCAGGAATATCTCGGAATGCTATATATATGTTTTTGGCAGGGAAACGGATGGCAGCAGCTATACCTTGTTTCCCTATCCCCGGTCAGACGATCCCTCAAAAACCAAATATTCTCCTTTTTGTGGCATTTCGGGTTACAGGCTGTTTCCGAAGGATAAGAGCATGCAGCCGGACAGTATCGGAACCAGGGACCTTATGGCCATCGTGCTGAGCAAAGACAGTTTGAACTGGTATGAGGTTAATAAAAAGATCAGTGAACATCCCGAATCCGATTATGCCGGAAGACTTCGGAGCGCCCTGGGACAGGCTGCCACAAAGCTTATCCAGGCAAGTGTTTCTCCCAATGGGAATATTCAATTTACGGCAGACGGGAAAAATGAACGGATGATCGCCTGCGTGGTGGAAGTGAATAAATAAAAAAAACAGCCACTTTTCGGGTGGCTGCCAAATCTGCTAAGGGTCATCAAAATTTAGTTTTCCGTCAAGAAAAGGTACAGATTTCAGGTTGGTTTTCTGGTTACCGGATTTTGGTTTTTTCTACAGGATAAGGGTTTAGGGGTTCGTCAACATTTTTTCAAGGCATTGGATCTCGGTTTCATAGGTTTAACAACATGGTCTCTTAAATGGTTTTTCAGGATTTCTGTCGCTTCAACAATACAAAGATGCACAGGATTTCAGGGCTTTGATAACTTATTCGACCGGGGCGTCAAAACCTTCGATATTCGAGATAAAAACTCCGATAAATGGATTTCGTCACACTTCATATCCTTGAAAACCCTTGCCAGGGCTGGGTCCTATGAATAGGGGTATACCCTTAGCAGGAGAATGGGAAAGTGGTTAAATGCGTTGCGAAAGGAGATTAAACGATATTCAGCCTGCGGAAAACGTCAGCTTTATTGGCCTTGCTTACAGGGATCTCATTCCCTTTGATGAAGAGCAGGTTTTCCCGCATATCGTCGATTTTATGGAGGTTCACAATATAGGAGCGATGCACTTTCAGGAAGTAGTCCTTGCTCACTTTCTCTTCGAGATTCTTAATGGTATTGTGGGTTATGTATTTCTTGTTGTCAATGGTGACAAATTTCACATAGTCACCCATACTTTCGATATATAGAATGGAATCGTTATTCAGACGGATCAGTTTACCATCCGTCTTGATATAAATGTGGTCGGATGCGCTGTTGGTGGAAATGGTTTCTTTGGAAGGTTGAATTTTTTGAAGTGCTTCGAGGAAACGCTGATATGTAAACGGCTTCATGAGATAATCAGAAACATTATACTGAAACGCGTTGTATGCATATTCTGATTTTGACGTGGTAAGGATCACCTTGGGGGAGAAGGCAATCTGATCCAACAACTCAAAACCATTCGCACCCGGCATTTCAACATCGAGGAAAATAAGATCCACCGTGTGGCTATTGAGAAACGACAAGGCATCCGGAACATTGCTGAAATGTCCTTTCACCTCCACTAAACCACTTTTTTCGCAGCAGTTGGCGAGATAATTTGCTGCAACCTGTAAGTCTTCAACAATAATACAGCTGAGAATCATGCACTTTGGCTATTAAAGATTTCCAATTTTTTCATTTCTTCTTCTATCACCTGTTTACTCTGGGAAATTCTGTTTTTCAATGCTTCAAAATCACGGTTCAAAATCTCGGGAGATGCAACAGTGCCACAGAGGTCCTCAAATTGCTGGCATTCCTGTTGTACTGCAGTCATGCCCACAAAGCCAAAGACGGGCTTTATTTTGTGAACTGCGGCCTTAAGAGCATTCAGATTTCCGGAGGAATAATTGTATTCTATATTGTCAGTGAGCGACTCATAATCCTTTATAACAGTAGCGAAAACCTCGTGCAGGTAAATATAGTCGTCCCCATACAGGCTGTGAAGGTAGTTGGAATCAATTTCCGAGTTGAAAATGAAGGAGTTAATAGCATCAGGGTTATTCATGGACGATGGATTCATATATATTAACGCGATAAATAATAATTATTATGCCGTGGGCGTTTTAATATCCAAATTATTAATCTGTCCCTAACCCTCAAATCCAGAATCTCGCCCGCATTATGGTCTGTCTATCAGGATATTGTATATTCCGGGTTGGATGCGACCAACACTTCTTCCAAACGAAAGAAGATTATACGCTTCAACCAGTTCATTTTCCTTACGCTTTGTGGTAATCTTTTGTCCGTTGTAAGTTATTTCACCCTCAGTCTCTATATAAGCGCCCTGATCAACCTTTCTTCCGGGTATATCTTTATACTGGCATTTCATCTGAACGCCAAGAAAAGGTTCGAAATGGCGCGTATTATTGCCGTGGTGAACCTGAACCTTTACCTGATTGTGATGAATTATATGGAAGGGCTAAGGGCAGGAGAATACCTTCTGTACTTTCCGTACTTCCTGGTGATGACCCTTGTTATTGATGTAAAAAAGAATTTTACCGAGCTGAAATTCGTTTACCTGATCACGATTATTTCGGTTCTTATTTGTTTGAATGTAAGCCCTTTTGAAAATTATTATCAGGTTCGTATTGCGGGCATGTTCGCAAGGCTTTATAACAGTAACCTGGCCATATCACTAACCCTCACTACATTCTTCTCCTATTTTATATTCCGCGTAAACAGGGACAATGAGGAGGCTATCCTCAAGGAAAAACATTTTGTGGATACCATCTACAATACATCACTCGATGGGGTACTGATCATGGATGCTGAATACCGTACCATTATCGGATGTAATAACCGTGCATGTGAATTACTGCAGATCCGGAATAAAACAGAAATTGAAGGAACGCCGATAGAGCATTGGTTTACCAGTGAACATATCAATCTATTCAAAAGTATTGAAATGAAACTCGCCAGCCATCAGGCCAGGGACTGGCAGGGGGAGCTGGCACTCACGTCCAATGAAAAAACATTTTTTGCCTTTGTAAATATGGTGCCCTTTCTGGATAACAACCGGCGTTTTCTCAAGATCAGCATCCTGGATCTTTCAGAAATCAAAACAGCCCAGTTCGAGCTGATGAAGGCCAAGCAGAAGGCAGAAGAGGCAAGCCAGGCAAAATCCAGGTTTCTTTCTAACATGAGCCACGAACTTCGTACGCCATTGAATGGTATCATTGGCACATCCAATTTATTATTGCAGGAAGAATATCTAGCTGACCAGAAATCACATCTCGATATTCTGAAATATTCTTCGGAACATATGATGATGCTCATCAATGAAATTCTTGACTTTAATAAGATAGAAGTAGGTAAACTCCAGCTGGGGCAGGAACCTGTTGATCTGAAGAAATTCCTGGAGAAAATCTCGCTGCAATTCGGAGCCCAGGCGCATGCCAAGAACATAGGTTTTAAGACCGATATTGATGATAACCTGGATATTGAAGTGCTGACCGATGAAACGAGGTTGAACCAGGTATTCAGCAACCTGTTGTCCAATGCGATCAAGTTCACGCATTACGGTGAGATCGTTGTTGTTGCCAGAAAAATATTTTCAACCAGTCAGAAAGCCACGATTCAGTTCATGGTCAAGGATACAGGTATCGGTATACCCGCCAATAAACAGCAGGAGATTTTTGAGAGCTTTACTCAGGCCGACGTAAATACCACACGAAAATATGGAGGCACGGGACTTGGCCTGGCGATTACCAAAAAACTCGTAAGCCTTTTTCATGGAGAACTGCAATTGGAAAGTGAAGAAGGAAGGGGAAGTACATTTCATTTCACACTAAAACTTTCCATCAGTGAAAACCGCAAGCGCTATATCAATGAAGATAAGGTTAAGCACTTATGCATGTTCCCCGGCGTGAAAGTGATGGTTGCAGAAGATAATGCGATT
The DNA here is from genome assembly GCA_025449645.1 of Chitinophagaceae bacterium. Lineage (GTDB taxonomy): Bacteria > Bacteroidota > Bacteroidia > Chitinophagales > Chitinophagaceae > Puia. The sequence goes on from JANWIY010000073.1 coordinate 18,121, forward strand.
AATATGTCCATTGCCAGGCGGTTCCTCACCAAGTGGGGCATTGAAGTAAAAGAAGCCTATAATGGAAAACAGGCTGTTGAATTATTTGGTCAAAATAAATTCGACCTGGTTTTAATTGACCTTGAGATGCCCGAAATGGATGGAATAACCGCGCTTGGTGAGATTAAGAAAATCAATCCGGCTGTGCCTGCCATAGCCTTTACGGCTGCTGTTTACGATGATATGCGGGCAGACCTCCTTCGCAAAGGGTTTATGGAATTTGTTCCCAAGCCATTTCGTCCTGAGGACCTCCACAATAAAATCTCCATTTTGCTGGCTGCAAACAGCCCCGCTTAAACAAGGAATTCTACCGTTCCCTGCAGTGAACTGGCCCGCTAACCCCTTGTTAACAAAAAAATACAGATCCCCGTTAAACCTTTTTTATTAAATCAGATCTGACTTAAAAATCAACGTAATTATGAAAGCAAATCTTATTAACCGGATATTCATTATTTTATGTGTTGTATCCGGACTATTGCTCTATTCCTGTAAGAAGGATAGCGCTCCGGCAAGTTCCGGCACGACAAGTAATGCAGATCTTTCTACTGCCGGTGATGACGAGTCCCAGGTTTCAACGGAAACAGAAGCCGTTACTGACGACGCAAACACGGCGCTGAATAGTCAGGCCAGTTTTTCCGGCGATGCAAGCAGCTCAGTATCCTCAACCGGAAATGTAGAAGTGAACAGTGTAGCGCCCAATCAACTGGGTTCAGGACAATTCATACTGAATGGTTTGATCTGCGATGCTACTGTCACTTACGACACAGCCAACAACCAGCGTATCATTACAATAGTTTATGATGGTGCCAATTGTCGCGGTAACCGGATTCGTACAGGAACCGTTGTGGTCACCCTGCCTTACGGACAACATTGGAAGGATGCAGGCGCTACGGCAACCATTGACATCCAGCAGTTAAAAATAACCCGAGTTTGGGATGGTAAAAGCATTATCATCAACGGCTCCAAAACGTTCACAAATGTCAGTGGTGGCCTGCTGAAGGACCTGGCAACGCTTGGAACCATTACGCATACTGTGACCAGCGACGGTATCAGCATCACATTCAATAATGGCCAGCAGCGCACATGGCATATTGCCAAACAAAGAGTATTTACCTACAACAATGGTATTGTAATTACAACAACCGGAACTTATTCTGACGGTACAGACAGTGGTATTGCAGAATGGGGAACCAACCGGTTTGGAAATACATTTAAGAGCTTGATCACCGAACCGAAAGTATTTCGCCAGGATTGTGATTTCAGGTTAACGAGCGGACAAAACACGGTGAAGACAGACAACGGAACCTCAGTTATTACTTATGGATTGGATGCAAACGGCGATCCTACGGGTTGCCCTGGAACTGGTACCTACTATTTCAAATTAGTTTGGACAGGTGCCAATGGAAGGACATATACCGTGATTCTGCCTTATTGATCCGTGCTTTGGCTTTAATAGGAAACCCATTTCAGTTTGTGAAGTGGGTTTTTTTCAAATTAAAAATTAAAAATTAAAAATTAAAAA
>JANWIY010000074.1 GCA_025449645.1 Chitinophagaceae bacterium
ATGATCTCATATTTTGAATATTGCTTTAAAAAATTATCCTTGCTGGCCTGCTCTCTGATCAGTTTGCTTGAATTATTAAAATAAGAACCTATCTCATTCAATGAAAGATCACTTCCCTGCAAGGCAGAGAGGGACAGTGAAGAAGTATAGCGGACCGGTGCAACACCTAAAAAGGTTTCTGAAATATCGGATCTGTTTTCAGCAAAATTATTCAGCAGGTAACGTGCTGAATAGGTATAGCTTACAGCATGATCGGCGAGAAAATATACTGGTGATGTTGGCGTGGAATCTGTTACCAGGGCCTCAAATGGAAAATAGCGGGTATCGGGAGAGATAATGATGCGTCCGGGTGATATCCTGGAATGCCGGAAAATCAATAAGTATAAATGATTGGCGGTGTTGATATAGTTGCCAAAGTCCCGGTTAAGCAGGGATAAATTTGAAATATAGGAAGCATACTTGTTGGCGGTGCTGTCAAAATCGCTTTTATCAATTTTGCTCAAGGAAACATCACCTGCAGTGATGAGCAGCGCATAAATTGAACTATCACCTGTAAATAATTCCAATAGGGCCACGTGATCTTTAAGTAGACGATTTCTTACATCCAGCAGTGTAATGCCAGAAGTGTCCAGGAAACTTTGGTAATATAGTGGATCTTGTTCCTTGATGATTTTCCCCAGCTCATCTAATTTACTATTATTAGTGAAAAGCTCATTCTGAATTTGCGCATAGCGTCCGGAGGATGGCTGAATCGTATCCTGCTCCCATTTCAATTGAAGCATTTTCTTCTTTACCTGTGCCTGGGCCAGAATATCATCACTACTGGTTTTGTTTTGCTGATTCAGCTGGTCATTCAGTAATACTGCACGGCTTTTTTCATAGAAATAAAAGGCATTCGCGACATTATGATCAAGATACGAAGCTTCGATAGCATGTTCATATAAGCGATGAGAATCCTGCCGCCAAAAAAGTTTGGAAGTAATTTCGGATTGCTCCATTTTTATTCTATCCAGCAACCTGTCCGTCACCTTATAAATGCGCAACGCATCTTTAAGGTATTGCTGATGATGGGTTTGGAAGAATGCTTTTAAACATACATCAGCTTTGTCGATCAACATGGCGGTCAAAAATGACATACTTTTGTAGGCAATGAATGAATCCAGGGGACTATTTACCAGTCCGTCTTCATCCACCCCGGGCTTAATCTGATTGAATGCAAGTTGAAAATAATAGAAAGCCGAATCAAAGTTGTTCTTTTCAGCATATACATTAGCAATATTGGTAAACAAATTAAGGTTCTCAAATTTTTGCAATTCGGTTTGATTTTTGGGATCAATATAACCCAATGCCATAATATAATTTGCCAATGCCTTGTTGATATCCCTCTTCGGTTTATAATAAACGTAGTACCCAATATTTTCTAATATTTCCAGACAACCTCTGTCATAATGGATTTCACGGTTCGCCTGCAGGGCTTTATGATATGACGACAAGGCTTTTGAGTAATTCTTTTTACTAATTTCAACTTCTGCCATTTGTGCATATACCGGACCGTGGTAATTTTTGGATAGAAGCTTATATTTAGCCAACTGATCACTAAGGAGTTTTTCTGCAGATTCATATTCATGAAGGCCAAGCAATGAATTCACCTGCATATTAAAAAATCTGTTGTAATAATCATTTTTATCATGAAGCAGTTGGCTGGATGCGTTTATGCTCATTTTCACATATCCGATGCACCGGTGATAATCACCTATATCAAATAAAAAATTCGCTCTATGCCATAATGCATACAGATAATACTCATCAAACCTTTTGTATTTTACTGACATTAATATGCAGCTATCTATGGCATTCATCCTGTCGCCAATTTTATTCAGTGAGCCATAATAATCACCTAAATCAAAATAATTCCTTATCAGATAGCCGGTATTCATAGATGATTTACCGGCGTTATCGGAAATCATCTGTATAGCTGCCCGTGCGTATTGTATTGCCTTCAGGTAATCATTTTTCTCATAATATAACTCGCCGATTTTCTGCAATAAAAAAGCATGAACTGAATCATGCTTGTAAATGCAATTGCGCTGATAACCTGTTAATTCTTCCAATTGGCTTTCTGATGAATCAATTGGCTCTCTACCGGTAATGACAAGTAGTCTTTTAAATAGTGCATTCTGGTCAGGACATTGTCCCAACAGATAGATACTGATTAAGAAACTCCAGCAAGTAATAAAAACTCGCTTCGTTTTCACAAGCAGCGTTTTTAATCGTATTGCCCTGGAACAACCGGTCAAAATAAAATACATCAGCTTCCCCCCGGGTGACCCGGTCCGCCACTTGGCCCGGTTGGCGGCGCTCCTATCATTGCGTACGTCAGCACCTGTGGAGCCGGTGGTGGTGGTGGATGTGGTAGTGGCGGCTGATTTTGACCTCCAAAATAAACTTCAACAAGAGCGGATTCTCTTTGCCTGAGCACATTCCATTTCATAAGAGAAGCTTTCCCTCTGGGGAAATATTTATTTTGCTCGTAGTACTCATTTAAAACTTTTTCAATTTCTTCTACCGGCTTTTGCAATTTTTCGGTGAGTTCAATATAGGTGTTCATGGCTTCATTGTCCGGCTGATGCCTCTGGTCAATCTCCGGCTCAACAAATGTCATTCTGGCTGCAGCAAACAAATGCTCTTTTGAATCATTCATAAAAAAGGTTTTTGATGTTATGAAATAAGCATTAATGGGTATAGGTAAAAGCCATGTTTTGAAAGGTACTTAAAATTAATAAACCATGCACCGCCGTTCGGTTGTTTTTGAAATATGTTCCTGAAAGTCCCTGGCATTATTGGGTTTGAGAAGATTTCGGTCCTGAGCGATTTATGCTCCACTATTTTCCTCATTATAATAGCATGACAATCAAACCATACGATTCGAACCGCCTGGTTTTCACTCATCCTGCAGCAGTTATTCCCGATACGGTTTTTATTTCCTGGCAAATCGGCTGGTGGGAAGAAACGGGCAGCAATATAAAATATTTTTGTCCGACATTACTTGTCGGCGGACATCTTCTCCCGGTTGAGCTTTAGCGCTGGCGGCCCTCCACATCACCACATAACGAAAAAGGTCGTAAATTCAATCAACCAAAACCTCTTCTTTGGAAAAGATATTTTTCAAATGCGTTCTTTTTTTTACACTGCTGTTTCTTAATCGTCCAACCTTCGCCCAGAAGGATGCGGTCCCAAACCTCGACGCCCTGGCGAATCAGTTCATGACCAGTGTTAAAGCAGATAATAAAGAATTTGTTCTCGTCCATACGGATAAGGGGGTTTACAATGCCGGGGAAGCCATCTGGTTTCAGGCATATTGTTTAAATGGGGCATCTCATAAATTTTTTCGAAAGAGCAAGAGTTTATTTGTCGACCTGGTCAATGACAAAGACAGTGTTGTTCGCCAATTAATTCTTAATCTCCAGATGCAAAAAACAAATGGAATTATTATCCTGCCTGCTTCATTACCCGAAGGGTACTACTGGCTTCGTGCCTATACAAAAAATATTTTGCAGAAGGAGGCTAATCTTATCTGGGTGCAACCGGTCTATCTGATAAATAACGAAAGTGCACATGGCAGGCCGAAGGCATCAAAACCTTCTGTAATTGTACGCGATACCTCGGATCAGAGCAAGCCTGTTATTACATTTTTTCCGGAAGGAGGTTCTATCATTTCGGGTACAGACAATGTTGTGGCTTTCCGTTCCTGGGATCAGCATGGGAATCCGATTGATGTATCTGGATATATTACAGATAGCTATGATACTGCAGTATCTGTTAGTAAATTCAAGACCAGCATGCCCGGGTTCGGCAAATTCAAATTCACTGCATGGAAATCCAGAAAGTATACTGCGCATATAAAATGGAATGGTAAGAAGGAATTCAACTATTCACTTCCTTTGATCAATCAATATGGCTATCAATTATCTGTAACGGGAGATGGGCCGGACGGTTTAACGGTTCAGGTTTCGCTCGGTGATTCACTCTATAAAAAAGATAAAACCAGTTATCTTATAGGCGTAAGCAGGGATAGTCTTTGTTTTGCCAGCGTCGGAAGCGACATGTATGTGGTCAATATACCCAAATCCAAATTCCCGGAAGGCAAGGCCACACTGTTATTGTTTGATGACCAGGGCAGGATCCAAAGCCAGCGGTCGGTTTATATTCCCCGAAAGGATATAGATGTAGACCTGAGAACAAATAAGGAAAATTATGGACCGAGGGAAAAAGTTGACCTTTCGATTTCCCTGGATAGTACAGACAATAAAAATGAGATGGCCCTCCTGTCTGTAGCAGTTACGGATGATCATCTTGTGAATTTCCATGACCAGGAAGGAAACTGGATAAAATGGCAAAGAGGAAATCCGGAATTGCCTGCATCCCTTACAAATCCTGATGCAGAAGAGTGGGACCTCCTGATGCTGACGCAAAATAATTTGTTCAGTGATTGGAAATACAACCAGAACGGTACCGGGTTCGCTTCAGAATCAACCCGGGATGACTACGATATCATGGGCATTAGCGGGAAAGTGCTTGACAGAAAAGATGACCCGGTGCCAAACCAGATCGTAAACCTCGTGTCCAAGCAAAGCGGCGCCCTATTTGAATCAGACACCACCGATGCTGCCGGCCACTTTTATTTCCCGTTTTCAGATGTAGATGGCGTTCCATTCAGTCTTCGGGCGGTAAGCGGAACGGGCCAGGATAAAAAAATTGTGATGGATAGCATGCGGTTTCCCCTTTTCCGCACACCTGCCCATTTGAAAAAATATTTTTCGCCGGAGGAAGTGGATTCCATCATGGCACTCAGGGACAGGGAACCGGAATTAGTCGCGGTTGCAGGAAGAGGAAAGGAATTGAAACCTGTCATTGTAAGAGGAGCACAACCCTCCACCTATGAGCAGGGTAAACGAATGAGTCAGTTTACTACAATTATCACATCGGAAGAAATCGAAAGAGACCGGAAGGGGCCAAACAATATCGGCAACATATTATTAAGAACCCCGGGGCTTACCCTGAGAAACGGATTCCTTGTTATGCAGGGCGGGGGACGTGACATGGGGGCCAATAGTGAACCCTTAATTGTGGTAGATGGTGTTCCGGTGCATATTGATGCTGATATTACCATAGAAACAAACCGCAGCCCGGATATCAACTATCTTAATGGGCTGGAATCAAGTATTGATTTTATAGAGGTACTTACCGGACCACAGGCCGCGATGTATGGCATGCAAGGGGATCATGGAGCTATTCTCGTTTACTCAGACAATGGGAGGAATAGAGGTTCAACCGGAAACAATGGATTCCTGAATTATGTTCATAAGGGATATTTCAAGGCACCTGAATTTCCCCAGCCTGATTATGATAAAAAGGAAATAAAAAAGGCTGCCGTTCCGGATCTTCGATCAACCATATTTTGGTCCGGGAATGTTTTAACGGACCCTAAAGGCAACGCCAGGCTTAGCTTTTATACAGCCGATGCCGTTGGCGGGTACACAATAATTGTGACCGGGGTTACAACAAGCGGAGACCTTTTATATAAAGCAATTCACATAAATGTCGGCAGCTCCCAGCATTAGGCCCATCCAGCCATGTTAATGGATATCTGACTCCCAATTATCCAATCCAAGTATTTTCCTGCCCAGGGAAGACAAAGTTGCCGTGCCATACCTTGTTTGTTCCCATTTCCGGGGATCGCCGGGAAATGCATATCCTTCGGGGGCGATCCTGTGTTTCCAGGAATTGATTCTCCACTGCCTTAACGGCTGATTATTTTCCTCTGCGGGCATCATGGAAATGTATTGTGCAATGCGCACCTTATCCCTACTTAAATTGGGTCGGATACCATGGGGCTCAAGGCTGTTAAAGATCAACAGATCCCCGGCTTCCAGCTTCACCCTGACCAGCTCAAAACCAGTTGTGTCGGGCTGGAAATGATTGCGATCAGCAGGTTGGGTTAGTTTCCAGGTTTCATAAGTCCTGTATAATTCAGGGATACATTGAAAGCCGCCCATGTTTTCGTCAGTCTGGTCGCCCAAAGCCAATACAGCCTGAACGTTCTGGGGTTTTGTTTCCGGATCATAATCCCAGTGAATAAATCCTTTGTATTCATGACCGGGACGTGCAGGAAAATTCAGGTTTGCCCGGTCGATCGTACACCACAGTTTTTCAGTGCCCCAGATGTCGGCGAAAGCCGCATGTATGCGCGGTGACTGCCGGTTCTCCCAGAGCCTTTGATGGTTGTATACTTCCACCATGCCGGTATTCGTCAATTCCTTCATCTGCATTTCCGCGCGGGCAGGCGTGTACCAGGTTTCCTGATCAGATGGGTTCTTTTCTTCAAATTCCCAGAGAAATGCCGCCGTTTTTTCAGCCTGGTCTTTTGAAATGGCATGTTTAACTATTACGTATCCATTGTGGATCCAGAACTTCCAGTCCTCCTCATTCAGCACGCGGAGTGGTTTGCCATCGGTCCGGTCATTTAATTTGATCTTACTGCTGGCCGCCGTGGAAGGATTCCCTGGAATGTCCCTGTGCGCATTATCGGGTATCATCGTCGGGGCCATTGTTTGTTGTTGCATTTTATAAGTTTTGATGGATTCAGGACCCAAAATTCGTAAACCCGGATGCTTCTGCCAACTGCCTGGTTGACCAGAATATGCTCTGTATTGACAAGTTTTATTAAAAACTTGCTTAAAAACAGAGTTTTAAGAGTAATTTAGTTCGTATGAAGATACAGCGCGAAGTCGTTTTACCCGGGGAAGGCCAGTCTTTCCGCTTGTTCACGCCCAGTCTGAAAAATTATTTTTACTGGCACTATCATCCGGAATATGAATTGGTGTATGTGGAAGCGCCTGCAGGAATACGACATGTGGGTCAGCATGTGTCCGGTTACACGGAAAGCGATCTCGTGCTGATCGGTCCGAATATTCCCCATTTGAATTTTGATTACGGTCTTAAAACGGAATACAGGCAGATCGTCGTCCAGCTGAAACAGAACTTTTTAGGAAATGCCTTTGAGCACACGCCGGAACTAACGGCCATCAGTAACCTATTTGAGAAGGCCGCGTATGGAATTTCTTTTTCAGGTAAAACAAAGGAACTGGTTGCCGGGCAATTAAAGAGGATGCAGGATCTGCCTCATTTTAACCAGTTGGTGCTCCTGCTGCAGATATTTCAGGAACTCGCCGGTTCCAAAGATGCAATGACGCTGAACGAAATTGACACCAGTGTAAAAATATTCCTCAACGATAAAATCAGAATGTCCTCCGTATACGAATATATTCAGGCGCATGTTGACCGCCATGCGGATGTAAATGAGGTGGCTTCCAGGGTCCACATGAGTACAGCGGCTTTTTGCCGCTATTTTAGAAAGCAAACCAATATGACGTTTACCGATTTTGTGAATCAATACAGGATCAGCCAGGCCAAAACCTTGTTGCTAAAGAACAAAACAGTTTCCGAAACCTGTTATGCCGTTGGATATGAAAGCGCATCGCACTTCAATAAACTTTTCAGAAAACATACCGGAGAGAATCCTTCCCGGTTTAGAAAAAAATGGCTTCAGCAAAATTGAATAAGGTTCCACCATGATGAAACCTCATTCGAAGATGCTATAAATCAGCGTATAAGAAGTTTTTTTTCGCTGGAAGGCTTTTTGGCACGAATTTCCTATCCGTTTGGGTATGAAGGGCATTGTTAAATTCTGCACCGGGATCACGGCAAAGATCCTTGATTTCACATTCGCAGGCTACGGCCTGGTGTGTGATACTGTATTTCTGAAAATTATTTTTTATTATATGCGGTTTCCCTTCGTTTCTGGCCGCAATTTGATCATGAAGTTTTTGAACAGGTCCCGATTCCGGCATATATATACCCGTATCGCTGAAAAAATTACCGGTCTGAGGAATATACAGGAGAATCAAAAATGGTATTTGCGCGAAAGATAATATCAGGTCACTTTCACTGGGACTACCAGCCGGAATCCATTACCATGAATATTTACAATTTCGATATTGGTATCGTCGCGCAGGTACTTTCTCAGCTTGGCGATATACACATCCATGCTTCTGCCATTAAAATACGTATCGCTTCCCCAGATTTTTTTCAGGGCGGCTTCCCGGGGCAATAAATCATTCAGGTGTTCGGCGAGCATTTTCAGAAGCTCGTTTTCCTTGGGAGAAAGCGTTTGTGTCTGACCGTTATGGTTGAGCTCGCGCAGTTTCGGATTGAAATGGTAGAAGCCGAGATCAAACTCTTTATTGTCAGCTTCTTTATTGAAATCGTCATTTCTTTTTAAAATGGCCTTGATTTTCAGCAGGAGCACTTCGCTGTCGAAGGGCTTGGTGATATAATCATCAGCTCCAAGTTTATATCCCTGGATGATATCTTCCTTCATTGTTTTTGCGCTCAGAAAAAACAGCGGAACATCCGGGTTTACATCGCGGATCTCTTCGGCAAGGGTAAATCCATCCATATGGGGCATCATCACATCCAGCAGACAGAGGTCAATGTGCTCCCTTTGAAAAGCGGCGAGCCCCAACCGGCCGTCCCGTTCCAGGGTCACGTCAAAATCATTCAGCTCCAGATAATTCTTTAATACCATCCCGAGATTGGGATCATCTTCGCATAACAGGATTCTAGGCTTTTTTCCTTCCATATTTCAGTTTGTCTACAAATAAAATTAATTCATTTCCGGTTAAGGCTGATGGGGCTGTAATTTTTTGTTAATACTCACCGCTCGGAGGGCAGTCCGGAATGCCATCCAAACTGTATCTTTGTTCGTTATAATCAATCTGATGGAAGCAAATTTCAATCCGGATAAACAGCATACTTTAAACCAGGCAATCAGCATTTCGGGAACCGGCCTCCATACCGGGATTAATGTTGATATGACCCTGGGCCCAGCAAATGCCGGATTCGGTTTTCAATTTCAGCGTATTGACCTGCCTGGCAGACCCATGATTAAGGCTGATTGCGATCTGGTAACGGATACTTCGCGGGGAACGACCCTGGAGGATAATGGCGCCAAAATCAGTACGGTAGAGCATATTCTGGCCGCATTGGTTGGGATGGGCGTGGACAATTGCCTGATTGAGCTGAATGGACCTGAAATTCCCATTATAGACGGTAGTTCCGAGCCTTTTGTCGAAATCATAGACGAAACCGGCTTGATGGAGCAGGATGCGGCAAAAGCCTGGTACAGCATCGATAATAATATTACCTATTACGATGAAAAGAAAAGGGTGGAAATGACGGCCATGCCGGCCCTCGAATACAAGGTGACCACGTTGATAGATTTCAACAGTCCCGTGCTGGGCACCCAACATGCCGGATTAAAAACCATTCACGATTTCAAAACGGAGATTGCTCCCTGCCGCACGTTTTGCTTTTTGCATGAACTGGAAATGCTGCTGGACAATAACCTGATCAAGGGCGGGGACATCAATAATGCTATTGTGATCGTGGACAAGAAAGTGACTAAAGAAGAAATGAGCAGGCTCGCAAAAGCATTTGGCCGCGAGAATATGGAAATAAAAAGCGGCGGTTACCTCAATAACCTCGAGCTCCGGTTTCCAAATGAACCGGCACGGCACAAGCTGCTCGACGTGATCGGAGACCTGGCGCTTGTAGGATACCCGATAAAGGGGCACGTAATAGCCAGCCGGCCGGGGCATTCCACCAATGTGGAATTTGCCAAAAAGATCAAACAGTACATCCGGAAAAATAAGCATGTGAGAAACACGCCGGTATATGATCCCAATCAGCAACCGATCTTTTCCAGTCAGCAAATCGAAAAGACCCTTCCACACCGCTATCCCTTTTTATTGGTAGACAAGATCATTGAACTAACGGATAAGCATATCGTCGGAATAAAAAATATCACATTTAACGAACCATTTTTTGTGGGGCATTTTCCCGGTAATCCCATCATGCCTGGTGTTCTGCAGGTGGAAGCCCTGGCACAGACGGGCGGGATACTGGCCATCAACGCCATGGCGGGCGGGGGTCAGTATGATACCTATTTCCTGAAGATTGACAATTGCAAGTTCAAGCAGAAAGTAGTGCCGGGAGACACGATGGTGATGAAAATGGAGCTGTTGAATCCGATCCGGAGAGGAATTGTGGAAATGCGCGGGACAGTTTTTGTCGGTAATAAAGTGGTAACTGAAGCAGACCTGATGGCCCAGCTTGTAAAGCGAAGTTAATTTATCGGAAATGCGCCAAATAAGTTTATTTTTGTTGGGCTGGGTTACGCTCAGCATTTTTTATGAAGGAACCTGCAATGATCAAAAATGAAGTTTCACCCAGGCTGCCGGCCGTAACCCCATCAATCGAGGAAAGAATGATTCATCCCCATACGTATATTCATCCTAATGCCCGGGTAGCCACGAACGTGAAAATTGATCCTTTCTCGGTCATTCACCAGGATGTGGAAGTAGGGGAAGGAACCTGGATCGGTTCTAACGTTACAATCATGGAAGGGGCAAGGATCGGGAAAAATTGCCGGATCTTTCCCGGCGCTGTCATTGCTGCCATTCCACAGGATCTGAAATTCCAGGGTGAATATTCAAATGTATTTATTGGCGATAATACCACGATCCGCGAATTTGTTACAGTGAATCGTGGTACCAAAGACCGGGAAAAAACCTCCAT
>JANWIY010000075.1 GCA_025449645.1 Chitinophagaceae bacterium
CCTGATATTGAGCAAAGGAAAGGCAAATTTTTCTATATGGTTATTTCGATAACGGCCTTGAAGGATTACCATTCATGAATATATTAACAAGCTGCTCCGGCAATTCCTGAAATTGTCTTTGGGCATTTTGCAGAATAAGAACCATGCTGAATTTTCAAGGTATTCAATGGGAAGGATAATACTGGCGATCAGCGTGAAATGCATGACAGCCCCATTAATTTCCTTTGCCGGCAATCATCAGGGCCGCAGCGGCGAGTCCCGTGTCCTTGACTAAATTGGTGAGGGCGATGCTCACGGTTGGGTTTCCGGGCGTGTGCATTAAAGCAGGCACATGAACGGTTAGCACAACAATGATCAGAAATACCGCTAAAAATAACCCTGCTAATCTCGTCAGCTTCCCGATTAAAAAAGAAATTGCCGCTGCAATCAGCGCTGCACCGGTGAGATAGACCCAGAATATCCCTCCGGGAATAAATGAAGGGACTGTATTTTGAAAACCTGTACCGTTTAAAAAATGATTGATTCCGAAGAAGCCAATCACTAGGGCATACAGAACGACGCCGACCCTGTAGATGGAGGAGGATGATGTGTTCATAGCAACCGTTTTTATTGTATCTAATTTAACAAAACTTTCCAATTTTGGGGCCAAATAATTGAATTTGAAGAAGTTTGGAAATTGAACTCCGCAAATATTCTCTTAATAAAAATTCGGATTCTCATTTTTCGCCCTTTCCAATCCCGGCTATCTGGTGAGACAGGTAAAATTGCATTCCTCTGAATTGGGAATTAAATCAGCATCTCCTTATAAATCGCAGCTAATGAATGTTTTACTGGAAATATGCCTTTAGGGTTTTAACTCTATATTTTGAATTTCCCCGTTCCATGGCCCAATCTTTTCAATAATATAACTGGTAATTAATTCATTAACAAAAACAGTGTATTATGAAAAAGCTACTTTTTTTAATACTTCCTGCCGCATTCATTACGGCATCCGCTTTTGCGAAAATACCTGCGAAAATCACGGATGCATTCCATGCCAGGTATGCAAACGCAACCAATGTGGAATGGAAACATATGCTCGGCGATTATAAGGCGACCTTCAATTTAGGTGAATACCAGTTAAAGGCAAAATTCGACAGAAAAGGAAATTGGATGGAATCTGAAAAAATGCTGAACAAAGACAAGCTACCCGTTACAGTAAAAAACAGCCTTAGCAAAACCAAATACGGCCGGTGGAATATAGTATCTTCCTACGAGGAGTATTTGCCTAATGAAAAACCTTATTATCATCTTACGGCAGCAAAAAGTGATCTTAATAGAAAGAGCCTGAAGTTTGATCATCGCGGGCAGTTGATCAGGAGCTAACATGAGTTCCGGATCATGACTAATTTGAATTTTGTATTATAAACGTGGGAATTGAAATATATTCCCACGTTTTTAAAATACAGCTGTCACTCCGAGGTAAATACTGCGACCCACTGCCGGTATGATTCCAGGTCCGGGATATTCATCGGTTCTCCTCGTAAAATAGGCTATGTCTGCCAGGTTATTTACGCCGGCCTTTAGGGCATAGTTATTTATTTTGCAGGTCGCGCCGAAATCCATAACGAAATATTCAGGATTATAGCCCGCAATCGGATCACTGCTTTTTCTGGCGTTACTGGCATCCCCAAAAGAATCTCCCGTGTAGTTGAGCTGGAAAGTTGCGGAGAATCCCGCCATACTATAGATAACACCCGAGCGGTTAATAAATGCAACGGCTTCTTCCACGCGGTTATTCTTAAATTCTCCCGAGGTATACCTCGCATCTGTGTAACCGAGGGAGTTGAAAAAACTTAAGCCGGTTTTTGCGTTTGGCATCAGGCATTTAAGCAAATTGAATTCTATATAGCTTTCGATTCCCTTATTGACGCTGTTGGCCACATTGGTCCTGTACGTATATTGATTACCGTTAGCATCGGTCAACAGTACCGTACCGATCCGGCGGTTATATGCAAGACAGAAAAGGCTGAAATCGAAATTCAGATAGTTCCTTATCGTTCCGCGCCATCCCAGATCAGAATTAAATCCAAATTGATCTTTCAGATGAGGATCTACGACAGAGGTCGTTCCGAATGGTGATATCTCAGCATAATCCATAGGGCGGTAGGCCTGGCTTATGTTGCCATATAAACTGGTATTGGAGCCTGTTTTATATTCCAATCCTATGCCGAACAATGGGTATGATCTTTGGCGGCTCTCGTTTGCCGGAATCTTGAGACTATCGGTAACATACCCTGTCGCAGTGCTCCTGAAGTATTCAAACCTTGCACCTGGTGTAAGGCTAAACCGATTTCCGAACCGGAAAATATTTTCGACAAAGGGTGCAATATTGGTTGTAGTAAAATCCAGATCGTTTTCAAACTCGCCGGTTATTTGCAGGTCAAAATCAGATCCGGTGGAGCCTTCACCACCTTCCTGTCTTTTGAACCATGCATAAGCATACCGCATTCCACCCGCAATCGTATTTTGCATTTTACCAATCGAATAGTTGTGCAGCACGCGCAATTCCGTCGCTGAGCTATGCATGTATTCATGCTCCACTTCGCGCGGAGAAAACATATTGGTAGCAGGATCTATCCTGTCAAAAATACCGGGGCCTCCATCTTCCTTGCGCCATACCAGTGAACGGCTGCTGAGGATTACAGTGGATTTAAGAGTCACAAAGGTTTGTTTTGAAATCGCATCATTTGCATAAAAGGTGATTATATTCCAGGGACTCTTCAGCCAGTTTCTCGCGCGGAAAGAAGATTTGGGGCCCGCAACGAATTCACTGTCCGTCAACCCTCCGGGCATTTGGATCCGGTTCTGCATCAGCGAATACTCCACACCGACAGTCAGTTTCCCAGAAGCCTGATACTGCAGTTTGCCAAAACCGGAATACTGCCACTGCTGGCTGTTGGGCCTCCAGCCCTGCATATTCCTGTATTGGAGAAATACATAGTAGCTCCATTTCCTGTAAGTGCCCCCGATGGAATTGAATGAGTTAAACATATTGAAACTTCCGGCAGTCTGTGATGTGGTGAATTCAAATGGCTTGTCTTTTGGAGCGTCATTCAAAACATAATTCACCATTCCGCCAAATTGTGCGCCGAACTGCAGGGAAGACGCTCCCCTGACGAGCTCAATGCTTCGAACCGCTTCCATCGGCGGAATATAATAAGCCTCATTATACCCATACACGTCGGCGCTGATATTATAGCCGTTTTGCCTTGAGTTCATTTCAATGCTTTGGAAAGGATTCAAACCCCTTGTTGCAATACCGTTTGCTGTAAAACCACTGCTTTCTGTTTCAACAATATTCAAACCAGGCATCCTGCCCAGAATTTGGCGGGTATTGTTAATGGCCTTATTGGCGTCAAGACTATCTACAAGGATAACTTCAGTTTTCTTTCCGGCGTAAATAATGCCGTCTTTGGTTTCTAACAAATGACCAACGCCATTGACCGTTCTGTAACCAGTTACGGTAACTGGTTTTAATATTCTGACAGAATCCTTTTGTTGGGCTGCGGCGGTAAGGAATCCAAGTACGGAGACGAAACCAGCGTATATTTTTTTAATGCTCATTATTGCAGTTCAATTTGACTGCAATTTGAACCCTGACGCTGTAAATCTCTTTTTCATTAAGGAAAAAGATGACGAGATAAGGAATTATTACGTATTAATTGATATTGCGATTAAAAGCGTAACTTTTATTCAGCCATTTTTATTCCTTAAAATCGACAAATGAAAACAATCCGATGGTTCTTTCTACTGATTGTTTGGGGCGCCTGCACGCAGAAATATAACGCTCCGTATCATTTGCCGCTTTCCAATGGACCCCTTGTGGTTGAGGGTTACATAAATGTCGGGACCGGACCAACAACTATTACCTTAAGCCGGGCAACTTCACTGGATTCTCCTGCTGTAATTACCCTGGCCGGCGCCCTGGTGAGTGTGGAAATGGAGGACGGCACCATCATACCGCTTTCGGATCAGGGAGACGGCCAATACACGATCAGCCAGATTCCGGTTAATCTCGCAGAACAATACAGGCTGCGAATTGGAACTCCGGATGGCAAAGCATACGCTTCGGATTTTTCTTCACCTATTGTCACGCCTACGATCGACAGTGTAAGCTGGAAGCTGGCCTCGGATGGCGTTAATATTTACGTCAGCACCCATGATATCAGCAACGATACCGGCTATTACCGGTGGCAATACGAGGAAACATGGGAATACACTTCCGGTTATCCATCAAGCTATGAATATGCAGGGGGAGGGATGGTGATCAGCAGGCCAGATAGTGACATGATTTTTAAGTGCTGGAGTTCTTTTACTTCTTCGGATATTTTGATTGGTACTTCTGCCACCCTGGGTTCGGATATTATTTATGAATTCCCGATTACGCCCGTCCTTTTTTCTACTCAGAAACTCGTACTAAAATATAGCATCCTGGTAAAGCAATATGAGATATCGCAGGATTGGTATAATTGGGATATGGTAATTAAGAAAAATACCGAACAACTTGGATCTATCTTTGACGCGCAGCCTTCTCAGGTTTCAGGTAATATTCATTGTATTTCAAACCCGGAGGAACTGGTGATCGGTTTTATCGCCTGTACCACAGAAACGGAAAAAAGAATATTCATCGACCGAAGCACCCAGCTTCCACAGTCTCAGGTCATTTTAAGCGGATACGAGGATTGCATTATAGATACGGTTTCTGATGATCCTACAAAACTTGCAGCAGTTTTTGATGGTGGAAGCTATATCCCCGTCGGCTGTGAACCCCCATTTTGTGCAGGATTTCTCTACTCTACCGCTGATTGTGTTGACTGCAGGTTAAAGGGTGGTACTCTTACAAAACCCCCTACTGGCCATGATCAATGCTTTGATTGCCCATGTTATCTCCCGGCAATACAGAATCCTGTTTATCCAGGGCGTCATTTCCATTCAATTTCGCCCAATACCAGAGCAAATTCTCCAATGAGGCTAAAACAAGTCCCAAACTCCTTGTAATTGAAATATTTAGTGAGGTTTTTCGTTCATAATTGGCTCTGGTAGCATAGCCTAATCAATATTCAATATCCGTAAAAACCAGGCTTAATGCCTTTGAACCTTATTCCGGGCAAACCACCTATGTGGTTATCGGCTTTAATTCCTTTGCTTACCCTGTGCACTGTTGCCGATGCGCAGCTCATAGCGGATTTTACCCCAAGTAAAACGTCCGGGTGCTCCCCGTTGGCTGTTAGTTTTACGAATACGAGCAAAGGTGCGGGCCCGGGAGCAACCTATATCTGGAATTTTGGAAATGGGAACGGGATCAGCACGACCGATCCGGTTACCCCGGTAGGCGCCACTTATTTTACTTCACAAACCTATACAGTTAGCCTCACCGTTAAAGACGGGGCCCAAACCTCGACAAAGACCAGCATCATAACTGTCTATAAGAGCCCGGTCATCGACTTTTCAATCAGCAATACAGTTGGCTGCACACCCCTGCAAACCAGTTTTACTGCCATTGCAGCCCCCGGAGATGGAACTATCACAGGCTATTTTTGGGATTTTGGCGATGGTAATACCCTGAATACGAGTTCCGCAACTGTATCAAACACCTATCTTTTCCCCGGAACCTATTCGGTCAGTCTAACGGTAACCAATAGCTTCGGTTGCAGCAATACCCTGAAAAAGATAAATGTAATTACTGTTTACCCGGCCCTGGTCCCCTCTTTTTCCGTTGACTCAACGACAGTATGCAGTTTGAACCATCCGCTGTTGTTTAACAATACTTCTACAGGCACAGGCCCGCTGACGTATTCATGGAATTTTGGCGACGGAGGCAACAGCACCAGTCAGAACCCATCTTACCAGTATGCCGGAAAAGGAATTTACACTGTTCAGCTAACCATAATGAATACGGTCGGATGTTCGGCTTCACTTACCAAACTCGCATATATCAATGCGGCAAATTTTAATCCTGATTTTTCAATCAATTCGGCACTCTGCGCAGGAAATTCAATTCTATTTATTGACAGCAGTGCCCCGCCTCCTACGGGCGAGGCTTTTTGGAATTTTGGAGATGGAGCGAGTGGCATAGGTCTGAATTATAGTCATGCTTACGCTGCTGCCGGAAACTATGCCGTCACGGTTGTCCAAAATTTCGGACGCTGTCCGGTTTCGTTCACAAAAACAATTTCCGTTGCTGCAGCGCCGACCGTCGGACCGTTTATAGTCAATAAGGGAGCAGCCTGTCAGTCTCCCATGCTGGTGAATTTTACGGATACCACTTCTTCCGCCGTATCCTGGTTATGGAATTTCACGGGTAATCCCAATGATACTTCTTCTTTGCAGGATCCTTCTTTCCTTTATTCAACCAATGGCATTTATACTCCTTCGCTGAAAGTAACAAACGCTAATGGTTGCAGCTCAACTTTCATGGAAACTTTGAATTCGGCCCAACCGACGGCGACAATCCATGTTGATACTACACTAACAACTTCCGCAACCTATTGTGCCGATGTTAATGCAACTTTCAGTGCAATATCCCAGGATACTATTTCCATGTTCAACTGGTCGTTCGGTGACGGTACCGTATCCACGAGTCCCAATCCCACTCACACCTATACTTTACCCGGAACCTATATCATTAATCTCAGCTTTACTACCATCCATGGCTGTACCGGAGTAGCATTTCCGCCAGACACAATCATCGTTTATCCGAAGCCACGCGCAATTTTTACTGCGCTGGATTCCATGCCTTGCGCAAATAATCAATTGGAAATATTTACGAACCTGGACGACAGCGCAGCTCAGTTCACGTGGATCTACGGAGACGGAAATTCAGATATCAATAACAATATTGTCCATACCCACCAATATGGAAATGCCGGGAATTATAATATGACCCTCATCGCATCCAGCCCGGGCTGCAAGAGTGATACCTCAACGATGACACGCTTTGTGCAAACGACTCCGATCCCTGTCGCCACCGTAACCAACAATTGCGATAGTGACCGCTTAACAGTTGCCATTGCTGATACACCCCCGGGAGCTTCCGAATATATCTGGAACTACGGCGACGGCTCACCCAACGATACAAATGACGTGTATGTTCCGGTCAGAAATCACCATTTCCCTCAGAACGGTGCATATACTGCAACTATTACTGCGGTTTTCGGTGCATGTACACAAAACAGCGGACCGATACCCATTTTTGTTTTACCCAAACAGAAGCCGCTGCTGAGTTCTCCGGAAGATACGATTTGTGAGAGTGCAAGCCTGCCGGTTGTGTTGAGCGGACTGGATACCAACTACCAGCGATTCTCGACCGGTTCGAATATTTATTATCATATTGTAAACTGGCAATACAATGACGGAACCCTGAGTCCCACCAATGGAAATACGGGCTTACAAAATGGATATTCCGGTTCATTATCCAATCTTTCGCAGGGCAAGGACAGCATCCGCGCAATCCTTCAATCAGATTATTTTAATTGTTTTGATACCAGCAATTATATTCCGATACATATAACGGGACCCGTAGCCGCTTTTGGAGCTAAAGACAAAATCTGTTATCATTCCCCGGTAATTTTTACCGATTCTTCAAAAGCGACAGATGGCATTCCCCTGCTGCAATGGCAATGGAATTTCGGAGATGGAAATTCTGAAACGCGAACCACGGGAGATACCGTGATGCATACCTACGCTTTTCCCGGAACCTACAATCCATCATTGACCGTAACAGATTCCAACGGATGCTCAACCACCGTCAATCTATCGGTAACCCAGGTTTTTATCTATGGGTCAAAAGCAGACTTCAACTGGAAACCTGTAAATATCGCTCCCGGATTTCCGGTTACATTCTATAACAGTTCCATTACCAATTCAGGCGCAACCTTTCAATGGCATTTTTACAGTGATGGATCCAATTCAACTGATCCTGATTCTGTCGTTCATGTATTCAGCAATATCGGCCTGGATACGGTTTCCCTTATTGCCTCAGCAACTACAGCAGGAACCTGTGCGGATACTTCCATACAATATGTGGTTGTGAAAGCCATCATCGCCACATTTACTTATACCACACAATATATTGACCACGCCAATTGCCCGCCCATGCTGGCGAATTTTATAAGCAATACCTATAACACGATAGGCCTTCATTGGGATTTCGGAGATGGCGCAACGGCGGATAATAATCCCGATCCGAGCCATACCTACAACCTCCCCGGAACCTATATCATCACCTTAACGGGTTATGGCGCAAACGGAATCACGACAACCTACCAGGATTCGCTCACCGTGAAAGGTCCGTTTGGCACACTTTACTCAAGCCTGCTCCAGGCCTGTATTCCGGCTGTCGACACACTCCATGCCACCGCCAGTTATGCGGGATCTTTTACCTGGGACTTCGGGGATGGTACGGTCGTGACCACTTCAGATACACTTGCCGTACATACCTATATTCTGCCCGGACTTTTTACACCGGCGCTTATACTTACAGATTCCACCGGATGCCAGATTACATTCAGATATGATCGTCAACTGGTCATGGATACACTTCATGTTTCCTTGGGACCACCGGTCACACTTTGCGATACAGGCTCCGTCAGTTTCCCTGCTCAAATCCTGAGCTTTGTTGCCGATAGCCTGAATTATCCACTGGTTTACCATTGGGATTTCGGTACGGGAAATACGGCTGATACATCTAACGTGTTCAATCCGGTATTTGACTACAGAGCTCCCGGAAATTATATTGCACAACTGCAGGTTCAATCTCCCGTCGGTTGTGTGTCCACAGCTTTGGATTCTGTATTTATTGTTCCCCGTTTATTGATACAACCGCCGGCAGACACAACCATCTGTATCGGTGACAATGCAATCCTGAAGGCCGGGGGCGCATACAGTTATACCTGGTACCCGTCGTCCAGCCTGAATCAAAATAGCGGAGACAGCGTAGTTGCACATCCCGACATGACCACGCTCTATACCGTAGTTGGAGCGGATAAATATCATTGCTTTCTGGATACCGGACAATTCACAGTGTTTGTTGATTCTCTTCCAACTGTCACATTGCCTTCGGATATGGCGGTCCTGCCGGGAACCTCAGTGCTGGTTGATTCAAAAGTGAGCGCGGATGTCGTATCCTGGAAGTGGACACCTCCTGAATATCTCAGTTGCACAGACTGTCCATCGCCTACCAGCATACCACAGGATCCGGTCACCTATAAGTTGACCGTAACTACCGCCAAAGGATGCATGGCCAGCACCACGATTTCGATCAGGATCCTTTGCAGTCAGAACGGAGTATACATGCCGAATGCATTCAGCCCGAATTTCGATGGGAACAATGACTATTTCTATCCTGCCGGCAATGGAATCAGGGTCGTGAAATTCTTCCAGGTTTATTCGCGCTGGGGTCAGTTGCTGTTTTCAAAAACGGACTTTCCTCCAAATGATAAAACGTTTGGATGGAACGGAACACTGAACGGAACGCCTCAGCCTGCAGGAACATATGTATATGTTGTGAACATGGAATGTTTTTCCGGAGAAAATTTTACGCTTAAGGGGACAGTCGAATTGTTAAGATGAAAAATCAAGCATTACGGCTGGCGTATTCCAGCAGGCAGGTCGCCAGGACGGTTGTGAGAAATTTGCTGCTGTTTATTATTTCATTTATTGCAATGAATGATCCTGTCCTTGCACAGGACCCTTCCTTTTCCCAGTTTTTTGCATCTCCGCTTACACTTAATCCCGCATTGACAGGAAAATTTGACGGATCGGTTCGCGTGGCAGGAAATTACCGTGATCAATGGCCAACTGTGAATAAGGCCTTCATCACATCCACCGTTTCCATCGATCTCGGTATTCTGCAGAATAAGCTTTCGCAGAATGACCGTTTCGGAATCGGATTCATGGCCATGACGGATAAAACCGCAGACGGAATCCTGACGAGTAATTATTTCTCTTTTTCAACGGCATATCAAAAAGCAATTGATGAAGATGGTCAGCATCAGATCGGTATTGGATTTCAGGGAACCTATGCGAATAAGTTACTGGATGGACCGCGTCTTCGTTTTCTTGACGGACTGCAGGTAGACGGAACCTGGCTCCCATCTCCGACCGAACCTGAAAACCTGGAACAGGTCAATGCTCATTATTTTGATATGAATGCCGGCATTCTTTATAACGGGTCCCTGAATGGGAGCAATGCGGTTTTTCTCGGAGCTTCATTGTATCATCTGAACCAACCGAAGGAGTCATTCCTGGGTGTTGATAATATTACGATTCCTACCCGGTTAACTATTCATGCAGGCGGTTATTTTCCGTCTGCTGACAAAAGCACTACCTGGTATGTGAGTACACTATACAACCGGCAGGCATCAGCCGGCGAATTTGTGCTGGGCGGGGCCATGGAGCTCAGTGTCAGCGATGATCAAAATTATCCGGTCAATTTTTATCTGGGCTCCTGGATCAGGGTGAACAATGTAACTGACGCTATTATTCCCTATATCGGGTTGGATTACGGAAGTTTCAACCTGGGCATGACCTATGACGTAAATGTCTCTGCCTTCAAAGTGGCTTCCCAGGAACGGGGAGGCGTTGAAATTTCCCTTATATATACGCTTAAGCCTGCAGGTGATGGCCAATCGGTACATTCAGTGCAATGCCCAAGGTTCTAGATTTCCTTTACAATCCATAAATAAAAAGAGGCCGCTCAATTTCATCAGGCTTCCCTTCGGATTACCCTCAACAAGATCAGAACAATCGCAATAACGAGCAGAATATGAATAATTCCGCCTGCGGCATATCCGAAAAAACCGATAGCCCATCCAATAATGAGGATAACAGCAATGATGTAAAGTAAATTTCCCATTTTGTTGGTTATTTAAGTTGAGTATATAATGCAAATCCAATGCCCTTGCCGGGAGCCGGGCACTAAATTCGCATCAGCATTCCGGTTGACCGTCGAGGGTCAATAACAAAATTGAACCAGATAATAATTGGTAAAATGAAAAATGCAGCTCTTTTAGTATTGTGTTTGATTTTCTTTGAAATTGCCCATGCTCAGCTAAACTGGTATGCTGTAGATCAAAAAGGCACGGGCAACCAGGATATCAATGGAAAAGCCTCCATAAATAAATGGACAGAATCACACGCGACTATCTCCATTGATTTGCAGAATAGCAATATTTATATTTATGATGCCGGGAAAAGTGAGCATTATAACGTGGTCTCCAGGTCGGATAAGGCTAAATCCTTGAAGGGAAATACCAAAACATACAACGCGACGAATGAAAATGGCACAGGATGTAAAATCTGTTTACGGAGCGACAAATTAAATAAAAAGAAAGCTGAGTTATCCGTTTACATGCCGGACAACATTGTTTATATATATAAGATAACGAAAAGAGAAGAAACCCAGCCACTGCGGAAATAAATACCCAAACTAAGTTACTTTGCCTTGGCCGTGCTTGTGCTCATGGTCACCACATATTCTAAAACCAGTTTCTGCTGTGCATCATCCAGCTTGGCTTTTTTCGCCATCGTTGGAATGACCTTATCCCATTTGGCTTCGTCCCTGGACTGAGGGGCCTTATAACGGTGACATTTATTACAATTTTCCAGGTAGATCGATTTACCCGCATTCAATTCGCTCATTGTGTATCCTGGAAATTTTTGTGCTCCTCTGTCTGCGTCTGACTGGGAAGGTTCAACCAGTTTTGTAGCAGTGCAGGCGGAAATAAAAACTACTGAAAGGACAATAACCGTCTTGTTCATGATTATTCGGTTTTGGTGATTATTTTATTTGAAATAAGAGAGCGGAATATGCCTCCACATGTCGTGGGAAAGATGTCCGGTTAATACTTCATACAACAGGTAAATAGGCCAAAAAATCCAGTGCAAAATCAACAATATTATCGAATGATTGTAATACCAGCTTACCATTATGGAATAGATCCCCAAAATAAGATAGAGCAGGCTATAATTTCTATTGTTCATATGACTATGGTTTTACTATATACGCATATAAATGGGTCAGGGTTGAATGCAAAGTTACCTAAGATCAGACGTCTGAGTCAATCATCATCCTGCTTCAATGCCTTGCCCCACAAACAATAACGTTTCAGTATACGGGACCACAATATGAAACTCTCTCATATGGTATTCCCGGTCAAAGGGCTCCCTGAATTTGATACCGGCAAGTTTATCCTTTATGTCTGCCCACAAAGGATCTACCTGATCCACTTCCAAATAAAATTCCATTTGGCCAATATCCGTGCCAGCATTCATTATATGAATTGTCAGATCGTCCCTGGAAAGAATCTTATAGTTGGATTCATCTCTTGCAATTCTAAAGCCAAGCAGGCTGGTAAAAAACCCGGCAGTTTTTTCTATATTATAAGAAGGGATCATTGGGCTCAGGTGCAGCGCTTTATACATGAGGTGCAAATTGACAGTTAAGTAGGAACCGGAACCGGTCAGGTGGCTTACAAAACTAATCCTAAAAAGCAGGGAAACAGCCATGACTGGCTGATAATTTTGAAGCGCAGGCAATAGAGTGCAAATAGAAATAAGTACTATCTTCATGATCATTCTTCCCTAATCTAAAAATCAACCAAAGCTTTTTTATGAAAATGATCTATAAAAAGGTTTTATCATTAACCCTCTTTATTTTCAGTATTATGGCCGCAGGTTATTCTCAGCAGGAGAGCGGTAAGCTCCGCGTGATTATGTTTGGCGCCCACCCGGATGACTGTGAAAAAGCTGGCGGAACGGCAGCTCTTTTTGCAGAAATGGGCTATGCAGTAAAATTTGTTTCGGTTACAAATGGGGATGCCGGCCACCAGGTGATGAAAGGGGCGGCGCTTGCCAAAAGAAGATACGCTGAAGCGCAGGAAGCTGGCCGGCGTCTGGGCATTGCCGCATACGACGTGTTGGACAATCACGACGGCATGCTGATGCCAAGCCTGGAAGTGCGGATGCAAATCATTAAAGAAATCCGCGATTGGAATGCGGATATTGTTATTGCGCCTCGTCCCAATGACTATCATCCGGATCACCGCTATACCGGCGTTCTGGTTCAGGATGCGGCTTACATGGTGGCAGTTCCCAACGTTGAACCGGAAACACCTGCCCTAAAAAAAAATCCCGTTTTTCTATACTACACAGATCGTTTTCAAAGGCCCAATCCCTTCAGGCCAGATATCGCGGTGGATATCAGTAGTACTTTTGATAAAAAAGTGGCCGCATTTGATGCGCATGTATCCCAGGTGTACGAATGGCTGCCCTGGATCGGCCATTACCTGGACCAGGTTCCCCAGGACAAAAACGAAAGGATCAAGTGGCTTACGAAGCGATATACTGAGGCGATTAAGCCGGAAACGATGGCCTCTCTTGAAAAATGGTACGGGAAAGACCGGGCCGCCAAAGTACAGCATGCCGAGCCATTTGAGATATGCGAATATGGGGCACAGCCAAATGATGATGAAATCAGAAGGCTTTTCCCTATGCTGGGAAAATAAAACCGTGTTCTCCTGAATAAATGGTTTAGTATGAGCATTCGGACTAAAGTCTTACTGGGTTCATTGCTTTTTTATGCCGGGCTTCTACGCGGTCAGACCCCTGATTCAACTGTGCTTATTGTAAACAAAACGAGTGATTTCAAGATCACAGGTGATGGGAGTTCACCAAACTGGCAGCATGAAGAATGGCTGCCGCTGGCTACGCGTAAAGTTTCGGGAACCGGATACCTGACAAAACTGAAATTACTTTATTCCGATTCAGGCATTTACTGCCTTTATTTTTGTGAGGATAAGAAAATAACCGCCGCGCTAAAGGAAGATTTTGCAGATTTGTTTAATGAAGATGTTGTTGAAGCTTTTTTCTGGACAGATGAGTCAATTCCCATCTATTTTGAATATGAGGTATCACCCCTCAATTATGAATTGCCAATTCTCGTACCGAACATGAAAGGAACCTTCCTTGGATGGCGGCCCTGGCATTACGAAGGCAACCGGAGGACGAAACACGAAACGCATATAACAAAGAAGGATGGTGAGGTTGTATCCTGGACGGCAGAATTTTTTATTCCTTTTATCCTGCTTAAGCCTTTGACAAATGTTCCACCAGGCAAAGGAAGCCGTTGGCGCGCAAATTTTTACCGCATTGATTATGATAGCGGGGTATCGGCTTGGTCCTGGCGGCCGACGCGAACCAATTTTCACGATTATGAAAAATTCGGAACCCTTTTATTTAACTGAGAACGCTCATCAATTTGCAAAGAAACCCTACCGTGAATGTTGAAACCTTAGTATATAATAGAAGAGGGAAATCCTCTAAATAGCGCCAGGGGATACAAGTCGATAAATCAACCGATACCCCCCGGACTTTTTTCTTCTGGCAGATTAAAATTAAAGTATTGGATTGGATTTTCAGTTGAATAATTCGTTAAATAGCAGGAAATAAATTTTCTTATCTGTGAATTTTATTTTCGGGCGGGTGACTGCCAGCCAGTGACAAATGTTTTCCTGAGGCATTCAATTTTTTTATTAATAAAATCGCAATACATAAATAATAAGCGATGTAGAAACGGTCGGTAATAACAGGCTGCAAAATAAACCGAAGGATCATGATCAGGATGATGACAATCACCAGTACCTGGTCAGCATTCAGCGCCCATGGCCTTAACGCATCTCCTCCGCTAAACAGTATCAGGGCAAGTGCAAGGAACAAAAGCAGGTTCGAATAGAATAAACCCGTCATAATATGGGATATGGCCAGTGCAAAATAATCTTTGAACTGAAATCCGGGATGGAAAACGTAGGATAAATTTAACGCCCTGAAAAAGCCGGGATAATATAATACTCCCCAGCCATGGGGACTAACAACATAGCTGTAGGGATCGGCATTATGGCTGATGAAGAAGTAGCATGCCAAAATAAGCAGCAACATCCAGCCGTATTTCCAATAAGAGATCCGCAATTCCATTGCCTTGGAAAAGCACATCAGTGTTATGAAAAAAAATGCGGGGATAATATTGTCGAGGCGGGCGAAGACAGACAGGACCAGGAATAAAAAAGTCACCAGGGATAATTTTCTTTCGGTCATAAAAAACAACGCGCCCAGCAGTAAGAAAGCGGATAAACAATCAGGGGAAGAAGTTCTGACCAGTTCCCACATGGGGGCTGAAATCATGAGGAGGCAGCTGACTCCCAGCGCTAAAAAAAAATGAAGCCACCTGATAAGCCAAAAAACAAGCAAAACTCCTATAAGTATATAGAAAATCAGGGAGGGCAAAAGTGTAGCAGGAATTATCGGAACACCCACCTTATACAAATAATAAACCATGCGGGTGTACAAGGGCTTTACTACATAAAAAGCCATCTGACTTTGGAATTCGAGAGGATTCCCAGCCATTCTTCTTCTGAAATCAAGGCCGCCGTCGGTCAGTTGGGCATAAACCGGTCCTGCTAATTTTTGCCTGGCGATGTGATATACGGTATCCTGAATTAACTCTGGCTTGGTATGATCATACGAAAATACTACCGCCATATAGGCCAGCATATCCCAATTATAAAGAGGTCTCCTGAAAGCATATATTCCAACGAGAAAAATGAAAATAAAATAAAGGAAAAGGAAAATCCTGTTTCTCAAAGGCGGTTATTTTAGGGTCAGTAAATATAAATGCCAAAAGAGTCAGGGAAAAATCTTAAATCTGGAAGCTCGGCGGTCAGGGTTTCCGGGAAGTATCCGGCATGGGTACAGGTACCCTGCCGGTATCTGTTGGCCGGTGCGGCAAAGTATCTTTCAGGCTTTGCTGAATTGAAGTTTCCTTTGCGTCGAGAACATGATTATTAAAAATAGTGGCCATTAATGACGACAATACAAAGAGACCGCCGAACGCGGCAAGCAAAATCTTTTTCATAACCAGGAATTTTATATTGTATCAACTCGGTTTCTTTCTAAAAAGCTCAATTGATGGATAAAATATAAAAATCATGCCCAACCCAGGTTTAATCATTCAAACAAAACAGCCTGGTGCGCTGTCTTATCCGAAATTATCCATAGTAATCATCACATGCTCATCCTTTTAATCCGTTTTAGTGCTCAGATTTTCTATGTTGAAGGCTTATAAAGATCAACCCCTGATAAGGCCGTAAAATGAATCCGGGACCCGATTGGGCAATTTGTAAAAGAGAGTTTGGCGGGCAACAGAGGTTCCTGGCGAAGAAAAGTCGGTGATCTACCTCTTTATACCAGAAATTAAATACAAAACGATTGCCAGGATCAAAAGGGCATGGATACCACTGCCTGCACTGTAGGCAAAAAAACCCACCGCCCAACTAACAATCAGAATGATGACAACGATATAAAGGAGGTTTCCCAAAAGGGGCATTCTTTGAATCTATGGTGCAAATCCGATGCCCCAAGCGTGCTGGTGCATAACTTTATGAACTTGAGTGATTTCAAATGGCAACATCTTTCCGGCTGTAAGCTTTCAATATCGGTAAATGGATTTAGTAACCCGGTGAATAGATTAATTTTATGGTCTTTAATGAGGCTGCGGAATTAATTTTTAATCCATATTTTTAGGAAGATCAATCATAATCTTACTCGAAGATGGCGTTTCTCCACATATTTCTCCAGATGCATTTTAACCGGGCTTTCATAACAATCATTTTCTGTTCAATGCTTTGCGGGAGTTCCGCCCAGCAGAAAAAGGAATTTCAATTATTGCGCTTTACTTCTTCCCATACTTCATTCCCGGATACCGGCAGGGCCAATGGTTATCTGTATGACCAAATTCTTTATACAACTGCCGCGCACTATAATGACAGCAATGTGCTGCTCGTCATTCCACGGCATCTGGAGACGACCGGGCGAATTGATCTCATATTTTGGTTTCATGGATGGCACAATAACATTGATACTGCGGCGGATTTCTATGCACTTACCAGGCAAATGATTTCTTCCCGCCGCAATGCAATACTCGTTTTGGCAGAGACGGCCAAAAATGCACCCGACAGCTACGGAGGTAAGCTCGAACTACCCGGTGTATTCCGCAGCCTTGTGCAGGATGTTATGTATGCTTTAAAGAAAAATAGTATCGTGCCGGACAATGCTGAACCCGGAAATATTTTACTTGCCGGGCACAGCGGAGCGTTCCGCGTAATTGCCTACATACTTAAAAACGGAGAAATGCAGGTGCAGGAAGTGTATTTATTTGACGCACTTTACAGTCAGATCGACAAATTCATGTTTTGGATTTCAGAGAATCAACAGCATCATTTTATTCATTGGTTTACTAACCATGGTGGAGGCACGGATGAAATGAGTGATTCAATGATGTTAGAACTAACAAACCTTCATATGGATTACAAACTGACCGAGGAGAAGCAAATTAATCCTGATATTCTGAAAAACAATCGCATACTTTTTGTTCACAGTACCAGGGAACACAATGTTATCATAAACGATCCGGATAATTTCCAGTTAATTCTTGAAAACAGTTTTACCCTCAAGCCAATTTCAAAGTAGAATTGACATCCTGGGGCTCCAAAACCTGTATTATAAAAAAGCTGTCGAATGAAATTCAATCGACAGCTTAAATAAAGTCGCCTGTCACAGCCCATGCTATGCCAGTCTTTCAGAATTTACTTCACATTTTTGCTCACCACGGATGCCAATTCGAACATGGATATTTGGGACTTGCTTCCGAACAGAGGTTGCAGTTTGGAATCCGCATTGATCATTCTTCTGTTCTTATTATCCTGCAACTTATTTTTCTTGATGTAGTCCCAGATTTTCTTGATGATCTCGGTTCTTGGCAAAGGTTTGTTACCAATCACTTCTGCCAGGGCAGAACTTGGTGCAAGCGGCACCATAAATGCGGCATTCGGTTTACGAGCTGATTTCTTTTTTGGAGCTTTTTTAGCGACTTTACGTGCTGTTTTTTTTGCAGCTTTTTTAGCCGGTTTTTTTGCTGATTTCTTAGCCGGTTTTTTTGCTGATTTCTTTGCTTTTTGTGCCATTTTTCTTGAATTTAATAGTTAGTAATATTAAATGGGTTTGTTAGTAATGCTAATATAAAGGACTTGTTGAAATTTTCCAGATATAATTTTCCATAAAACCCTATGAAATGCAGATTTTAAGGCCTCTACGGCATTTTTACTGAAAGACCGCCCCTGCCTGCGGGCATTTTTATCCGCCCGGATACGTGGCTGGGCACACCCCTCCCCACCCCCGTATCAGGCTCATCCCCGGAGGATAGCCACATTGACCAAGATAAATCTACTATTTACCGTCCAACAAAATTTTGCGGTATTTTGTACTATACAGGAACAAACCCGGTCGGCTACCAGATAACTTCAAATTTTTTATTACAGGATTAACCTCCGCTGCCCGAAAGCTTGTAAATTCATTCAGATGCATAATCTAGTATTACTATGATGTGGATTGTCCGTTTGGCACTTCGCCGTCCTTACTCCATTGGTGTAATGGCATTGTTCATTCTGATCATGGGGATCCTGTCCATCAAATCCATGATCGTGGATATTTTCCCGGTAATTGATATCCCTGTTGTTTCCATGATATGGGCCTATCCCGGACTTTCCGCCGAAGAAATGGAAAGAAGGGTCGTGTTGCTGAGTGAACGGGGCACGTCTACATCCGTAGGCGGTGTGGATCATATCGAATCACAATCCCAACCGGGAATAGGCATTCTTAAGGTCTATTTTCAAAAGGGCACGGATATCGGAGCAGCCATTGCACAAATGTCTGCTACTGCAAGTACCTCGCTGAGGAATATGCCGCCCGGGATGACGCCTCCGACCATTCTCCAGTTTAACGCTTCCAATGTTCAGGTTGCACAGCTCACGCTGAAAAGTAAAAACCTGGGAGAAGATAAAATATATGATTATGCGCTGAACTTTATCCGGGTCCGCTTATTCACTATTCCGGGTTTGTCATCTCCTGCACCTTTCGGAGGAAAGACCCGGATGATCATGGTGGACGTAGATCCGAACGCGCTTGCAGCAAAGGGTCTTTCTCCAAATGACGTGCTGAATGCCTTACAGGCATCCAATATCATACTGCCTGCTGGTACAACCCGCATCGGCGACAGGGAATACAATATTGCCCTAAACTCCAGCCCCATGGATGTTGCCCAGTTCAATGATATCCCGATTAAGGTTGTGAATGGACAAACCGTTACCATTGGCGATGTAGGCAAGGCCTCCGACAGCTACGCTGACCAGTATAATGTTGTAAGGGTCGACAGGGGCCGTGCCGCCTATCTTTCCATCCTGAAAAAAGCGGATGCGTCCACGCTGGCTGTAGTGGAAGCCGCAAAAGAAATGATCCCCATCATACAGGAAACTGCACCAAAGGGTCTGGAAATAAATGTTGACTTCGATCAGTCAGTATTTGTTCGTGATTCAATTGACAGCGTACTCCGGGAAGGTATAACCGCGGCGATTTTAGTTTCGCTGATGATCCTGCTTTTCCTTGGCAACTGGCGCAGCGTGATCATAGTATGCACATCAATTCCACTTTCAATACTGGTTAGTTTGATCTTCCTGAAAATGACAGGAAATTCCATCAACATAATGACGCTGGGCGGTTTGTCCCTGGCCATCGGCATGCTGGTGGATGACGCAACCGTTGGGGTTGAAAATATTCACCGCAATTCAAGCCTTGGCAAACCACTGACGGTGGCAATCCTGGACGGTGCCGAACAGATTGCCACGCCTGCCCTTGTGGCAACATTGGCTATATGCATTGTGTTTTTTCCCGTCGTTCTGCTAACGGGCCCCGCGCAATACCTGTTCACGCCTATGGCTTTGTCAGTTGTCTTTGCCATGCTTGCCAGCTACCTGCTCTCACGAACTCTTGTACCTGTTACGTACAAGCTTTTTATGGGGGGCGATACCAGCCATAATGCCGAATTGCACGCAGCTTCAGTAAAAAAAGGGGGCTGGCTAAAACGGGCGGGGCATCGGTTTAATACTGCAAGGGACAAGGGTTTTGACCGGTTCAGAGCATATTATGGAAAAGCATTGCAATCGATGCTGGATCACAAAACCATTTCGCTTGTCATCGCGCTGCTGGTTCTCCTGATTTCATTTTCACTGGTGAAAGTTGTAGGAACAGATTTTTTCCCTACCACCGATTCAGGTTTAATGAAATTACATTTCAGGGCTCCGACCGGTACCAGGATCGAGTCAACAGAAAAACTGGTAGATAAAGCTGAAGCCAGCATTCAGCGAATCATTCCGCCCGAGGAACTCAGCACGGTGAATGATATGATCGGTGTTCCGATATCGTATAACCTGGCTTTTGTGAATACAGATAACAGTAGCAGCATGGATGCCGACATACTAATTTCTTTAAAGCCGGGTCACCATCCCAGCACGGACTATATGAAAAAGATCCGTTCTGTTTTGAATGACAGTTTCCCTGGATGCCAGGCCTATTTTCAATCTGCTGACATCGTAAGCCAGGTATTGAATTTCGGTTTGAGTGCACCAATCGATGTGCAAATCCAATATCCGAATTATGATACTGCATACAAATATGCCAGGCAGTTGCGGGATGAATTCCAGCAGATCGCAGGGCTTCAGGATGTGAACGTAAAACAGGTGCTGGATTATCCGACCATTGATATTGATGTGGACCGTGTGCGGGCGGCGCAGTTGAATCTCAGCCAGAAGGATGTGGCCAATGATATGCTCATTGCCTTGTCGTCGAGTTCTACGGTTTCTCCTTCTTTTTACATTAACCCCCAGAATAATGTAAATTATACCGTGGCTGTAAAAGTGCCGATTGCTTCACTGAATTCAATACCAAGTCTGCTTTCCACTCCAATTACTCCGGCCTCAAATGTACCCAGCCTTTCGAGCGAGTCAACACATCAGCCAACCGACCTGCCTATATCCCAGGCGCAAACGCTGGGAAATCTATCTACCGTTCACGCGGAAAACCGTTATAATCTGATCAGCCATCACACGGTGCAAAGGGTCATGGATATTAACGCCAATGTGGAAGGACGTGACCTCGGATCCGTAAGCAAGGAAGTTTTGGAAAGGATATCAGCCTTAGGCAAATTACCACCCGGGATCCGCATCGATCTCCTTGGGCAATATCAGATCATGCATAATTCTTTCAGCATTCTCTCTCTCGGCTTAGTTCTGGCGATAGCCCTTGTATACCTGCTGATGGTTGTCTTGTTTCAGTCCTGGCTCGACCCGTTTATTATTATGATCGCTGTACCGGGCGCTTTTAGCGGAATATTGTGGATGCTCGCACTTACGGGAACAACAATCAATGTAGTTTCGCTGATGGGATCTATTGTGGCAGTGGGTATCGCAGTATCGAATTCCGTACTGCTTGTAAGTTTTGCCTATGAAGTGAGGGTGGATAATCCTAAACTGGGCTCGATGCAGGCGGCTCTGGAAGCGGGAAAGACCCGCCTTCGCCCCGTATTAATGACAGCCCTGGCCATGATCCTGGGCATGATCCCGATGGCCCTGGGACTGGGAGCAGGTGGTGAACAAAATGCACCGCTGGCCCGTGCTGTCATCGGAGGCCTTATCATGGCGACCATCAGTACGCTGTTCATTGTGCCGGTTGTTTATTCAGGCTTGCGTAAAAAAGCGCCGTCAGCACATACACTTGATGAAGAATTTGAAAGGGAATCCCAGGCATATCAGGCCACACATCCTCAGGCAGAACGAAACAATAACCAGTCCCCGGAAAACAATCCTGAAGATCCCGGTCATAACCGTTAAAATATCTGATATGTCCCGAAAGAATAAATTATCCCCAATCCGTTTGATCGCCGGTGGCCTCCTGCTGATAGCCATCATGATCGTCGGATTTTTAGTCCTTCTGAGCAGGCAGAATTCTACGCTTGCCCGCGAAGTAAAAATAAAAGAGGACGGGATCAGGCAGGGGGTTTCTGTAAGAACCTCTGCAGTGGGTATGGCTGCGCCGACCAGGAACATGATATTGATCGGAGAAGCCCGGCCTTTTCTGACAGCTGTTCTTTATGCCAAAACAAGCGGATATGTAAGTAAAATGCTTGTTGATAAGGGCGATAAAGTTCAAAAAGGACAGCTTCTTGCAACAATCATTTCGCCGGAAACGGATCAGGCACTGCGCTCGGCCCAGTCAGATTTGGAGAACAAACAAAAAATCCATTCACGGGACAGTGCACTTGTAAAAAAGCAGTATATCTCGGTAGAAGAGGAGGAAGCATCCGAGACTGCCCTTCAAATGGCAGAAGCCAACGTAAAATCATTGCTGGATCAACAACAGTATAAGAACATTACGGCTCCCTTCACCGGAACGGTAACAGCACGCTATGCCGATCCCGGTGCGCTGGCGCAAAATGCCGTCAATTCCCAAACTTCGGCTTTGCCGCTCGTCGCGGTTTCGCAGCTGGATAAAATTCGCATATACGTTTACGTTGAACAAAAAGATGCCGCTTATGTTAAGCGCGGCTACCCCGTTACGATATCCATGTCGGAAAGACCCGGCCTTTTGGTCAGCGCCAGGATTAGCCGGCTCTCCGGTGAACTGGATCCAAAAACTCGCATGGAGCTCGTGGAGATAGATAAAGAAAATAAGGACAATTCTATTGTTCCGGGATCTTTTGTGCAGGTGCACATACAAGGACCGGCTGTTTCTCATATCCAGATTCCATCCGATGCATTGGTGATCCGAGGTAATAAATACTTTGCTGCAGTCGTCGACTCATCCGGCACACTTCATTTTAAGGAAATCCAGATCGGAGATAATTCCGGAATCAATGTTGTTGTGCTAAGTGGATTGGAAAAAAATGATAATGTGGGCCTGAATATTGGTGATCATCTGGTGGAAGGACAGAAGGTTCGTGTGTCTAAATAAAAATTGGGAAACTAAAAAAGGACATAACCGCATTTATGCAGTATTTAAAATTAAAGCGACTCCTGACCGATTTGATTTTCCCATTGGCTTCCTTTTTTTCCTGGCATGATCTAAATGCGCAATCACCTGCAGATACACTGGGCCTGGAGCAAACCATCAGGGTCGGATTGACGAATGCTACAGAAGTTTTAAAAGACCGCAATATCGTGGAACAGGCCGGAGCGCAATTGTTATATGCTTATGGTCAATTTCTTCCGAACCTGATTTTTGAAGGGAACTACAGTTATGCCGTAGGAAATAGCCTGCTGACCACTGAACCTGTTATTGCGACCTCCAATCGAAGTATCTACAATTACCAGCTTACCAGCAATATCAATATTTATTCCGGACAATACAACAGGGCCAATTTAAAGGCTTCTGTTCTAAGCAGGCAAAGCACCCAACTGAGTTTGCAATGGGCCAGGCAGGAGGTAGCCATAGATATCATTCAGTCCTTCCTTCAGATCATGCTTGACAAAAAATTAGTGGAGATCCAAACGGATAATCTCAATATATCTCTGAGGAGAGAAGATCAGATTCAAGCCCTTGTTCAGGCAGGACGACTTACGCCAGTAGACCTATACCAGCAGCAGGCTGAAACCAGCCAGGACCAAGCTGATCTTTCCAACGCTCAAAATCAGCTGCGATCCGATAAAATCCTTTTATTATCCAAGCTCCGCCTGAATGAAAGGGACTCTCTGGATAAATATGAATTCGGTACAATTCCGCTGAATAGCGAGGCTCAGCCGGAAAAGTATGGTGACGAACTGGTTATGGTAGACGAAGCCCTCAAAGGGCGTTCCGACCTTCAGGCATACAAACTCAATGTAGATGCAGCCGATTGGAATATCAGAAAATACCAAAGCGGTTATTTGCCAAAAATTTCCCTGGGCATAGGAGCCTACAACAGCGGATTATACTATGATTATCTATACTACGATCACAAGGCTCAGACACCCGACGCACAAAACAATATCGGGTACCAGTTGACACATCAGATCTATGCGCTTGCAGGCATTAACGCAACATGGAATATTTTCGATAACTATTTTACCAGGTCCAATGTGATCATTGCAAAAACGCAATACAGCAACGCAAAAATCGATTACAGGGACCAGCAGATCCAGATTATTTCGGACATACGGCAAGCGTATGGAAATTATAAGAATGACCTGCAGCTGATTGAGACAAATGAAAAGGGCATAACTGCTGCCCAAAAAGCCTTTGACGCCATGCAAGGCCGTTATACACAGGGGGCGGCCAGTTTCATTGATGTACTTACAACCCAGCGCGCATTATTAAATGCAAAACAATCCCAGATCCATGCCATAATTTCCCTGACGATGGAAGAAAAGAGTCTGGATTATTTAACGGGTACACAGTATTAATATGGATTCACGTAAAAAAGTAACGGTTATTTTTTGACTTCAAAAGCGAGCAGCACATTGCCCGGCTTTTCTCCAAACATCCCATACCCGGAATTGACAAACAACATACCGTCTGATATTACGGGTGCCGGACCATCAATCGCACCACCATGACCCGGGATACCGTCAACGGTTTCAAGTTCTTTTACGGTATTGAAATCCCATATTATTTTTCCGGTTTTTGATGCATAACCACGGATATGTCCATCCAAAGCTCCGGCGAATACAATGCCCGGGATTATTGCAGGAGCTGCAGAATTAGCAGAATAGCAATCCTTCATTCCCTGGCAATCGGGAGCAGGTGTTTTCCAGACTATTTTTCCTGTCAGCAGGTCGAGCGCATAGAGACCTGGGGAAGGATCTACCAATGAATCCGTTTTATCAACAGCCAAAATATTGTCTGCGTTCGCCGCATAAACCAATTTACCGTCCGTGGCCATTCCCCAATGAATACCGCCCAATGCTCCTCCTTTTCCTATCCGGGTCTTCCAGATCAGTTTTCCCCGATCAGGTGATATGGCAAATACATTTCCGGATTTCTGGCCGGCAACGAGGATATCTCTTCCATTCTTTCCTTTAACCAGTATCGGCGCCATACCAAAGTCAAGATCCTGACCCTGCTTTTCGGGGCAATTAACCAGGAAGGGACAGGCAGAATTATAAGCGTCATGCTGAGTGCCCTGAAAGTTCCAGATCAGTTTCCCCGTTTTCATTTCAATAGCCTGAATGGCGTCACTTGAATTCGTAGTTGGGTTTGTATAGTTTTCACCCGTCCCGATATACAACCAACCTCTTTTTGAGTCTATTGTGGGACTGCACCAGACCGGAGCGCCGGATGGGCCGTAAAAAGGCTTGCCATTTTTCTTCCTGCCAGACACAATAGCCTTTTGCGCAATCACACGGTGGATCCAAATCATTTTTCCATTGGAAGCGTCCAGCGCTACTACGGCGCCGGAAGAAAAGCAGCAATCATATTTGCCAAAAACTGCGGTCGCAACTTCTATGGACGAAATTGGGATAAAAACCCTGCCTCCATAAACAACAACAGAACCTGTTATTGCAGATTGCTGATCTATGCTGGCCCGCGTATTCCATATTTGTTTTCCTGTTCTTACATCAACAGCGTAAACATTGGTACTGTAATCCGCAAAAAAAGCAGTGATTGAATTTCCTTTTTTTATTACAGCAATGGCGCCGCGGATCGCAGCGCTGGCAGAAAAATGCCAGCCAATTTTACCAGTGTTTTTATTCAGCGCGAAAAGATCACCAAACTGACTGCCAACCAGCAGCCAGTTGCCCACCAGGGCCGGCTTGCTCCTGGTTATTGTTCCTTCCGGAAAAGCAAAAGCCCACTTCAACTTAAGTGAGTTCAGATTGCTTAAGGAAATTCCTGCATGGGCTGCAGATCGAAAACCGGTACCTTCCAGGTTACCTCCCCATCCGGAATAATCAAATCCGGTAATCTCATTTGCCGGTAAAGAAAATGGAGTATAAGATTCTTTTGGAAAGCTGACGGGTTTAATTTCGCGGTTGGTTACGAATTCCGCAACGGCCCTGCGTTGAAGTTCAGAAAGATTGATGGCCTGTTGCTTCATTTTTCCGCTTTCTAAAGCGGCAAGTATCGCGCGTGGCGACATGCTGGACAAGACGAAATACCCCGGTATCATGGAATTTACTGTATCCTTATGGCAGATATTACAGTTGGTAAGAAAAACTTTCTTACCGATTTCCTTTATGGAATCTGCCGGCGGCGCAGGTTTGTACACGGTTGTGAAATCCTTATTAACAGTATCCTGTTTATATTTTCGCGTGCCGAGCTCATGGCCTGTGGCAAAAATGAAGAGTGCAAATGCAGAAAGTGTCAGGATGCGCATGTGTATTCAAAGATCGCATATTTGCAAATCTTTTGAAAAGTTCTGTAATTCTGCCGCCGCGCTCCGGATTAAGGATACAAATGTTCAGGTTTCTATTTTGAGCGGTTGATGTTGATGATAGGAGCCGGGCGCACTGGAAGGGCCGCAGTCCAGGATTCCATTCATTATAGCCAGCTGACGCCGTGTTTGGATTTTCGACTGTATATCAGGAGGTATGGACGAATCTTCAGTTCTGGTTTTAACAGCACCTTACCAAAAATACCAGGTACTCCGGTAAACCTTCATACGGAAAAATGCTCTAATTAAGTATAAGTCGTTTATTCCTTTTAATTCTTAAAAATGTCATGTATGAAAAAGAAATTCTTAATTGTCGCTGCCTTCGTTGCCATCCTGGGAACCACATTAAGTGGTTGCTATGTTGGAAGAGGCTATCATCGTCCCTATTACTATCATCATTACTATCATCGCTATTAAACATTTTACCGCGTGTTATCAAATAGGGTAATATTTATGCTGAAATTTCCGGTCATTCGCCGTGTCCCGCACAACACTTAACTGGACGGATCTACAATTCGCAAACAGCCTGCTATTTAAAAATGCAGGTTGTTTGGTTTCATCCGCGCCATAGAATATCCCTTCAGTTTTCATATTGGCCGGACGCTTGGCTTTTTTTACCGGTTATTGATGTGTTAAACACTTAATTTTCTAATTTTGCCCTACAATTAAATCTACATTCAACCCGGTCCGATTCTAAATAATCATATCATGTATAAAAGATTTTTTGTCATTGTGCTTATTTGTGCCGCAACTACTCAAATACAGGCACAGTCTTCTATCATAGATACCGTTGCGGTTTCCATACTGGACAAGATGAGTGCCATGATCGGCGATTTGTCATCCTGCAGTGTGACGGTAAATTCAAATTATGATATCCGGAGCGAACGTCTTGGATTAGTCAAGCACTCCAACGTGCAGCATCTTTACATGCAGGGCCCGGATAAGATGTATATACAGTCGACCGGAGATAAGGGCAGCAGGTCTTTTTATTACGATGGTAAAACACTAAGCTATTACTCACTCGACAGAAATCAGTATTCCGTGATTCCCACACCTCCCACTTTACTGGAGATGATCGATACAATGAATAAAGCCTATGGAATAGAATTCCCATCGGCAGATTTTTTTTATCCGACTTTTGTTGACGATCTACTGGCTGAT
This sequence comes from Chitinophagaceae bacterium, assembly GCA_025449645.1. Classification (GTDB taxonomy): domain Bacteria; phylum Bacteroidota; class Bacteroidia; order Chitinophagales; family Chitinophagaceae; genus Puia. The sequence continues at coordinate 27,491 of JANWIY010000075.1, forward strand.
TCGAAAAACCTGATCTTTCTCGGTACCACCACTGTTAATGGCAAAGAGTGTTTTCATATTGCGGGCACTGCAACAGACAAGACCTACCAGTTCTGGATTTCCAACGATGCTTATACCCTGCCGGTGAAAGTCGTCATCGTGTATACCAAAAAAGATATGAATCCTCAATACGAAGCCATCCTTACGGATTGGCAGATCAATCCCAATTTACCGCCTTCGCTTTTTACATTTAACCCGCCTCCGAAAGCGAGGAAAATAAAGATGGCCAGCCTTTCCCGTAAAAAATAAATGATCAACTACAATTTTCAAATATGAAAACCCAGCTCAAAATATCTTTTTTACCCTGTCTTTCTGCAATAGCCCTGGCATTGACCGGTCTGCCCCAGCGGGCCCTTGCACAACGGTTCAATCATTCAAACTTTGGGGGAGGCAATAGGGAGGCTGCCAGCCGTCCTCCCCAAAATGTCAGCCGTCCTGCACCTGCAGTAAGCCGCCCGGCGCCTGCAGTAAGCAGACCAGCTCCCGCATTCAGCCGTCCTGCAGAGGCGCCGGTAAATAACCGCAGTATAAACGGAGGAAGCCGGAATACTGGGAACCATGATTTAACCCGGAATGTCACCGTGACTCCGCAGGCAAATGTGAGGGGCCGTGAAAATACTGTCCATAATACTCCAAACCATGAGAATGTAAACGTTTATCACGCAAACAATCAGCCTTATCATGCCTATGCCTATCATCCTTATCATCCTTATTACTGGGGGAATAACTGGCATCCGATCGGCTTTATTGCGGCTTCCCTGGCGGCCGATGCCTATTTGTTTTCATTGGCCAACCAACAGTATTATTATGATGATGGTGTTTATTACGAACCTTCCTCAGGCGGCTATTCGGTAGTTCCCGCTCCGATTGGGGCGACCGTCAGCTCGCTGCCCACTGGCTACGAAACCACCATGGTAGGTAACGACTATTACTATTATTACGGAGGTGCTTTTTATATTGATACAGGAACGAATTACCAGGTTGTTGCAGCGCCTGTGGGGGCCGTGGTAACACAAATTCCTGACGGAGCAGTTGAGCAGCAAATAAACGGCCAGGACTACCTTGTTTTCAATAATACTTATTATCAGCCCATCACAGAAAATGGCCAGGACGCTTATGAGGTTGTGCAACCACCCCAATAATTAAAATTCGGATTTACCGGTAATTTTTGCATCCCGGGTTCAGGGTCCCGTAACAGCTTCAACCAAAAGGCAGTTCTAATTGTTCCTATACATAACTGAATGAGTATTTCCGGCCTTCATCATATCACTGCAATTGCAAGCAATGCAAAGCAAAATGTTGATTTTTATACCAGGGTTCTCGGGTTGAGAATGGTAAAAAAGACCGTAAATTTTGATGATCCGGGAACTTATCATTTTTATTTCGGTGACGAATCAGGCACACCGGGAACAATCATTACCTTTTTCCCCTGGCCCGGTGCTGCTAAGGGCCGCAATGGAACAGGAATGGCAACGGCTGTTGGTTATTCCGTTCCTGAAGGCAGCCTTCCATTCTGGGCTGCCAGGTTTAAAAAATTAAATATTGCACAGGAGGAAATTGCTGAAAGATTCGGAGAAAAATATATTTCCTTTCAGGATCCTGATGGTCTCCGGATTGAATTCATTGTTCCTTCAAAGAAAGATGAAAGAAAACCCTGGGAGACCGGCGAAGTGAATTCGTCAGTTGCAATCAAGGGCTTTCACAGCACCACACTCAGCCTGAGAAACATAAAACCAACTGAAGCCATTCTGACAGATGTGTTTGGGTATAAACTGTTAAGCCAGGAGAATAACCGGTATCGACTCCGGACGGAGGCTGTAGAAAACGCAGGGATTGTAGATCTGCTGGCGTTGCCCGATAGGCCGCCTGGCTACGTTGCGGCGGGTACCAACCATCATGTGGCCTTCCGCGTTAAAGACGAGGAGGTACAAATGGCCATAAGGGAAAAAATTCTCGCAAAAGGGTTAAACCCGACAGGGAAGATCAACCGTGATTATTTCTATTCCGTTTATTTCCGCGAACCAGGTGGAGTTTTGTTTGAACTGGCTACGGAAAATCCCGGATTCACTGTGGATGAACCCCTGAATGAATTGGGCACTCATCTTAAATTACCGAAGCAATTTGAAGAGTCAAGGGCGCAAATCGAGCGGGTTTTGCCGGTAATTTAACCCGGCCTCATCGGATTATTCCAGTAAATTAAAATCTGCATTATGGAAGATGTCAAATTGAGAATGAATGAAAATGGGCGCGGTGTATTTTATATCCCTGATGGCAATGAACAGATCGCTGAAATGGATATTGGTATTTCGGACGGCAAGCTCACCGCGTATCATACGGAAGTGATGGCAAAAGCAGAAGGAAAGGGACTGGCAAGAATATTATTTACTTCGATGATATCTTATGCGCGGAAAAACGGATTGAAAGTCATTGCACTTTGCCCTTTTGTTCTTGCGCAGTTCAGACGCCATCCCCAGGATTATAAAGATGTATGGCTTAAGCCTGTCCTTTAATTAATGAGCTATGGCGATGATCACTACGCGATTTCATAATAAAAATATCTTTAGTGCCGGGAAGAGCCTGGCAGAAGCCGGCAAGGTTTTGATCATGCTGCACGGACGGGGTGCAAATTCAGAAAGTATCATTTCGTTTGCAAGCCATTTCAACGTAAATGACTTTGCGCTCCTTGCTCCCCAGGCTGCCAACAACTCCTGGTATCCAAATTCCTTTTTAGCGCCGCCAGCACAAAACGAGCCCTGGTTATCTTCCGCATTAGACTTATTAAGTGAAATTTTGAAAGACCTGAATGATCAGGGAATTGAATCGCAGCACATTTACTTTTTAGGGTTTTCCCAGGGAGCCTGTCTGACGCTTGAATTTGTCTCGCGGAATGCGAAACGGTTTGGAGGGGTGACGGCTTTTACCGGGGGGCTGATCGGAGATAAAATCTATTCAGAAAACTATTCGGGTGATTTTGATGGTGCACCCATCTTCATTGGCACCAGCGATCCCGATCCCCATGTACCTGTTGAAAGGGTAAAGGCAACGACTCAGATCCTGAGGACCATGCATGCCTCAGTAACAGAAAAGATATATCCGTATATGGGCCATACGATAAATCAGGATGAAATTGATAAGGCGAACAATCTGGTATTTGATCCAAAGCATTAAATGCCTGCGGAGTCCTGCCAATCGCTGGCCTCATTAAGCAAGCCCATTGAAGCAGCATCCAGGTTTATTTGGATAGCTTTTACGAGAGAGTCGAACTGACCCATGCTGGTTGCGCTGGCAATTGGCGCTGTTAGGGTAGGTCTTGCCAATAACCAGGCAATGGAAATGCTTGCCGGAGTCATTTTATACCTCTCAGCCACCTGATCTAAGGCAGTCAGTATGCGAAATCCTTTCTCATTTAAATATTTTTTATTCCCCTCGCCCCTGGGGCTTTTGGCGAGATCTTTTTCGCTTCGATATTTTCCGGTCAGGAATCCGCTTGCCAGGGAATAATAGCTAATCACTCCGATACCGTGTTCTATGCAAATGGGTTCGAGTTCCTTTTCAAATACTTCCCGGTCATATAAATTGTATAAGGGCTGCAGGATTTGATACGAAGGATAACCGTTTTGTTTGCTTGCATCCAGGGACTGGAGCAATCTTTCAGGCGTAAAGTTAGAAGCACCGATGAGTCGCACTTTTCCTTCCTTCACCAGTTTCGCATATGCTTCCAGTGTTTCTGCAACGGGCGTCGGCGGGTCATCATAGTGCGATTGGTAAAGATCAATATAATCCGTTTGCAGGCGCTGCAGGGACTTTTCCACCGCGTACAGGATATGTTTTTTTGAAAGATCCTTTTTCCCCTGTCCTATATCATGGCCCACTTTCGTTGCAATGATTACCTTGGGCCGGTTTCCCCTGAGCTTCATCCAATTTCCAATGATCCTCTCCGATTCCCCACCCTTATTTCCGGCAGCCCAACGCGAATAAACGTCAGCAGTATCAATCAAATTAAAACCAGCATCCAGGAATGCATCCAGCAACCTGAAGGACTGTTTTTCGTCAATCGTCCAGCCAAACACATTACCTCCGAATGCAAGCGGCGCTATTTCAATACCTGAATTCCCCAATGCCCTTTTCTTCATCATAATTATTTTTCACCCTGCGGTTTGCGCACTTATTCACACATTAGTTTTCCATTATTTCTAATGATCACTTGTGGCCTTTAATCCGAAAAGACAAAACACGCCAACCTGGAAAACCCTATTCCTTGCCTGCCCATTATAGCTCAGATCTATAAAATTCGATAACCCCAGGTTGTACCGGGCATCAATTCCCAGCCCAAGGTCTTTGAAAAAATAGCCAACGCCAAATGCCCAGGACCAGTCTGTTGACTTAAATCCGGATTTTTCATCCTCATTAAATTCCGGGAATTTTAGTTTGGCGGCTAAAAGTGATCCAACCTGCGGTCCGGTTTCTGCAAAAAAACCGGTAGGATTGTTATATTTCACAAGTACAGGGAAATTCAAATAGTTCATATTCAAATTTGCAGTAACACCCACTTCGGTGGATTTGGCTCCCTGTGCAGAATAGAATAACTCCGGCTGGAGGCTGAAATGACTAATTAAAGGCAGGGAAGCTAAGGCTCCCAGATGTAAACCGGCGATAATACTGACTTTCCCAAAGTCCTCACTATTGATGGTAGACACTATATTGATGGTAGAAAAATTAACGCCTCCTTTGATACCTAATTTGATTTGTGCATGGGTTGCTACGATTGAAGAACCTGTCAATAACAATAAAAATAACTTTTTCATAAAAATCACGTTTAATTTAAACTCTCTGTGAATCCGGCGGCCTGACTCCGATTATACAAGACAGCGAATGGAAGCTATTCATTGCTTCTTTCCAAAAATAATTGATCCCTGTCAACCATAATAATTTCAACTGGATTTGCAAATCAAATTCGGTAGACGCGGGAAAATTCAGGGCTAAAGCCTCAACCTTCACACCAATTATCAACAGGCCAGCAAAGCCGCTTGTATAAACTGATCCTTTCGGCATGGCAGGCAGGCTGTTCCACTTAAGATAACCCCGGTCCCGCCCGGCTTCAGATTCCCTTCAGTTTAATAATTTTATTTTACATTTAATATACAGCATGAAGATTTTGATAATAGAGGACCAGAAAGAATTGCTCAAAAGCATGGTGGGATACCTGGAATCCGAAAACTACCTCTGTGAAACAGCGGCAGATTTTCAGAGTGCGAGGCAAAAAATAGAAGGGTTTGACTATGACTGCATCTTATTGGATGTAACCCTTCCCGGAGGTAATGGACTGGCCCTGCTGGCCGAACTGAAAAAAGACAAAAAAGCCGACGGCGTAATTATTATTTCCGCAAAAGACTCCATCAGTGACCGCATCCTGGGATTAAACCTTGGCGCGGATGATTATCTTGTTAAGCCTTTCCATTTATCAGAATTGAACGCCAGGATTTCTGCAGTGATCAGGAGAAGGTATTTTGGAGGCCAGAACCAGCTGAAATTCCAGGATTTGGTTATTGACCTGCTTGCAAAAACCGTTTCCGTAAATGGAAAGCCTGTCGACCTGACCCGCAAGGAATATGAACTGCTCCTGTATCTCGCTTCCAATAAAAATAAGGTCGTTTCCAAAATGGCCATCGCAGAACACCTCTCTGGTGACAGTGCAGAGATTTTTGACAATTTTGATTTCATTTACACGCACATGAAAAACCTCAAAAAGAAGCTGGGCCTGGCTGGTTACCAGGATAATATCAGATCTTTATACGCCATCGGCTATAAGTTTGAGGTGTGACCATGAAACTGCTCAATAAGACAATACGAAGCTACCTGGTTTATTCCTCCATCATTTTACTGATCACCATTCCCCTATTCTATGTGGTGGTCCGCCATGTGCTTCTGCGCGCTGTGGACCATTCCCTGAAGGCCCAAATGAGGGAAATCCGGAATAACCTTTCTTCCATTCATTCACGACAGGAATTGGAAATCTGGTCAGGCCTGGATAAGGACATCTCCCTCTACACCGAGCCCGGACCTGCTGCTGATTCAATTTATACATTGTATGTGGCTAATCCCCGGCACCACCATGATGAAGATCCTTACCGTGAGATTGCAGGTACCATTTCCGTGAATGGACAGTTCTATAAACTGGTGATCAGCAGTTCCCTGGTTGAAAATCAGGATCTGCTTGGGAGCATTATGATAGTTCAGGCCATCCTGTTGATTTTGCTTATGACAGGTATTCTGTTGATCAACCATCGCACATCCAGGAAGATCTGGATGCCTTTTTACAGCCTGCTGAATGATGTGCAGCATTATGATCTGCACAAGAATAATGAGCTCTCATTGAAAGCAAGCAGGATAAGTGAATTCAATGAATTAAATCAGGTGATCAAGAATTTATTAAACAGGAATTACGAAATTTATTTACAGCAAAAAGAATTTACCGAAAATGCATCGCATGAAATGCAAACCCCGCTGGCCATCATTCAGGGACAGTTGGAATTGCTGATGCAAACAGTCCCTCTAACTGAGGACCAGGCAATCCTTATCAGCGAGCTGGAAGCGAGCAATCAAAGGCTGATCCGTTTGAATAAATCGTTGTTGCTGCTGACAAGAATAGAAAATAACGAATATGCGCCCGCTGGCCCCGCGGATATCGCCGTCATTGTGGAGGCACAACTGGATTCATTTCAGGATCACCTGGAAAAAAGGAAAATCAAAAGGATTGAAAAACTGGAAGCGCGGCCGGTCGTGCAGACCAATATTTCCTTAATGGAAATCCTTATCTCCAACCTGGTTTCCAATGGGATCAGACATAATATTCAGGAAGGCATACTACTGGTGGAAACGGGGCCGGACTTTTTAACGATCAGCAATACTTGCGCCGATAAGGCACTGGACGCTCAAAAGGTCTTCAACCGTTTTTATAAGGAAAGCAGTGATACTGCAAGCACCGGCCTGGGGCTTGCGATCGTCAAAAGGATATGCGACATGTATGGATTTCAGCTCTCCTACACATTCGACGACCACATGCACTCTTTTACCGTGAAATTTGAACATTGAATGCGAAACGCTTAGGGTTTTAGTGTTTGCTGTACCTCAGTTCCCCGTTTACTATTTCAGCCGGAGCTGTATAAGGATGCTCAACCGCTTTCCCGCTAGCCATAATATGCATTACCGTCCATCCGCGCAGCTTGAGATAGTCAGAGATCATAGAACGGTGGCAGCGCCACCAGACGGCTTCGGAACACATGTATGCGGTTCTTTCTTTTATAGCAATGCGTTCCAAAACTTCAATTCCCTCCTGAAAAGCATCCGTCTCCATATAATCCGCATACCCTCTGAAAGCGTCATTCCTCCATGCATCATTGACAGACCCGGCTTTTACTTTTCTTCTTCCACCCAGTTCTCTTAAATGAACATATTGTATTTGGGTTTGAGGCAGAGACAATTCGAGCGCCTCTTTATTGAACTGAGGAAATCTGCGCGATCCGGGAAAACTTCTCACATCAGCAACCATGGCGATCTCAAAAGAATGCAGCATGGCAATAAATTCCTGCAGCGTGCGGGTGGAATGGCCAATTGTCCAGATATATCTTGTAAGAGGAACATTCACGACACAAAATTAATTCATTTACTAGCCCGCTATTTCTTCATCCTTAGCTATAAATTCCACATGGTAAATACGCATGAGCAAAATGAAAAGGGAAATGAGCAGAGGGCCAAAAATAAGACCGATAAACCCAAACAATGGAACACCGATGATTACACCAAAAACAGTGATCAGCGGATGCACATCTCCTATTTTTTTTTGCAGCCAGAAGCGGAATATATTATCTACTGAACCCATAATGACCAATCCATAGGCGATAAGAATAAATCCTTTGGCCGTCTCTCCATTGGCAAAAAGAATAATTGACAAGGGCACATAAGAAAGTGCCGAGCCGAGAACGGGAATCATGCATGTGAAACAAGTGAGGGCATACCAGAGAAATGGCTGGTCAATACCCAGTATCAGGTAGGCAATCAGGGCGACGGTACCCTGGAAGAAAGCAATCAGCGGAATTCCCACGGCATTCGAGATCACCATATTATTTACCTCACGCTGAACTTTCAGGAGATTGTCTCTTCTCAGTGGTAACACATCATCCAGCCATTCTTCCATTTTGTTGCAGCTTGAAAGCATAAAAAACAAAAGAAAATACATCATCGCCAGGGCAAGCAGAGAATTGAAAGTCGCGCCCACGATAAGAGGAAGTTCCGCAATGGCCATGCCACTCAGGCTACGGACTGTTTCTTCATTTAAGAAATGATATCCGATCCGGGATTCTAAATCCCTGAGAAAGACCAGCAGGGAACTGGTGAGTTCAGTAGCATGACTGATGGCATATCCGATTTTAGAACTGAGGGTATTAACCAGGAAGTAAACGGGAACCATAATGACGAGAAATGAAAGCAAGATCAGTATCAGGGCTGCGGCCCAGGGTCTCCACTTGCGATTCAGGAGTCGCTTCATATATTTTCTCATCATCACGTATAAAGTGACTGCCCCTAAAAATGAAGGAAGAAACCCCTGAAGCCGGATAAATAACAACATGCCCAGAAGCACAAGAACAACAAGAAAGAAGAACTGCCTGACCTTTTCCGGATTAAACGTATTCATCCGTCATTTTCACAACAAGTTACTAAGAGTTATTTTTATGTACCTTTTAAAAATAATTGAAGAAGTTTATGAAAATAATACGTTCAATCTGCGTAGTCGCAATTCTGTTGAATACAAATCTGCATGCTCAGACAAAACACGTTACCGGGTTTAATGATTCTACCGTTATCGCGGAATTAAGTGCAGAGTCAGCGTTTGACCTTTCGATCAGCAAGGAAAATATCGGGCGTACAATCCGTGAGCTTTCTGCAAAGCCGCATCATCTGGGTTCTCCCGGCAGCAAAGAAGTAGCCGAAAAGATCATGCAAAAATTTAAGCAATATGGATTTGAAGTTCATATGGATGTATACGATGTGTTATTCCCAACGCCCAAAAAAAGAATTCTTGAAATGACTGCACCGGCTTACTACCGGGCGATACTGAAGGAGCCTGCATTAAAGGAAGATGCCAGCAGCGGCCAGGAAGGCCAGTTACCTACCTATAATGCCTGGAGCAACGACGGCGATGTATCTGCTCCGCTGGTGTTTGTCAATTACGGGGTACCGTCGGATTACGAAGAACTGGCGAAAATGGGTATTGATGTGAAAGGAAAGATCGTTATTGTAAAATATGGAATGAGCTGGCGCGGAGTCAAACCGAAAGTTGCTCAGGAGCATGGTGCCATTGGTTGCATAATTTATTCCGATCCGAAGGATGATGGATATTTTCAGGGCGATGTGTACCCCAAAGGCGCATTTAAAAATGAATATGGTGTGCAGCGCGGAAGCGTCATGGATATTCCCATCTATCCCGGAGATCCCCTGACGCCTGGAATCGGCGCTACGAAAGATGCCAAAAGATTCGCCTCGCACAATGATGCCCCGAACCTGCTGAAAATTCCGGTATTGCCGATTAGCTATCATGATGCAAAGCCGCTTCTGGAATCGTTAACCGGACCCGTGGTTCCTGAAAACTGGCGTGGTGCTCTGCCCATAACTTATCATGTAGGCCCCGGCAAAACATCCGTACACCTCCAGCTGGAATTCGACTGGAAACTTGTTCCCTGCTATGATGTGATTGCAAAAATCAAGGGTTCTGATTTTCCGGATCAATGGGTGATCCGCGGTAATCACCATGACGCCTGGGTGAATGGGGCTGATGATCCCATCAGCGGTCAGGCATCTATGTTAGAGGAAGCCAGGGCGGTAGGGGGGCTGGTAAAGACCGGATGGAAGCCAAAACGAACCCTCGTTTATTGCGCCTGGGATGGGGAAGAGCCTGCCCTGCTCGGTTCCACCGAATGGGCCGAAGATCATGATTCCTTACTAAGGCAACATGTTGTTGTTTATATTAATTCTGATGGGAACGGACGGGGCTTTCTTTCCGCCGGCGGCTCAAGTGCGCTTGAGGGTTTTGTGGACGAAGTTGCAAAAGGAATCATGGATCCGCAAACAAAAGTGAGCGTTTATGAAAGGTTGAAAGCTCATCTGGTGGCTATTGCTTCTGATCCAGTGCGTGCAAAAGAAGCAATGGAAAAAGACAGCCTGAGCCTGGACGCGCTGGGCAGCGGGTCTGACTACTCCCCCTTTCTGCAACACCTGGGCGTCCCGGCTTTGAATATTGCCTACGGCGGAGAAGATAATGGAGGTGAATACCATTCAATCTACGATTCCTACGACGATTTTATCCGTTTCAAAGACCCGGGATTCTATTACGGAGCAGCTCTTTCGAAAACTGCCGGGCATATTACCCTTCGAATGGCCGATGCAGATCTCCTTCCATTCGATTTCAGGACCCTCTATGCTAAAATAATAAACTACAGTACGGAGCTTCAAACCCTGCTCAACAATCTGCGCGAAACGACGAGGATCAATAATGTGATACTCAGAGGAAATTATCTGGAACTCGCTGCAGATACAGCCAGGCCTTTCTTTCCTCCCAAACCAAAAGAAGAAGTTCCCTATATCGATTTCTCTCCGCTGCTGAATGCCATTTCCCTGTTGGAAAAAAGCGTGCAGCATGCAAATGATGTATGGGTGAATGCCCAGGTCAGCGGGGGAAATCACGAGACCCTCAACCGGCTGCTTTTTCAGGCTGAACAACAGTTATTGCTGGAGAACGGACTCCCGGGGAGGCCCTGGTACAAGCATTCGCTGTACGCTCCCGGGATGTATACGGGTTATGGAGTTAAAACAATGCCATCTATCCGTGAAGCAATCGAACAAAGAAATTTTAAACGGGCGGAAGAGCAGATTAAAGTGGTTGCCGCCTCGATTACTAAGCTCAGCAATTACTTGTCAGAATTAAAAAGTAAAAAGTAAAAAGTAAAAAATGGAGCGTCCATTTTTTACTTTTTACTTTTTAATTTTTACTTTTTAATTTTTACTTTTTATTCTTATACCCTCAAAAAAACACGCTTCCTGTACATAAAATACAGGAAGAGCCATTTGACGAGAAGCAGGCAGATGCCCATCACGACAACATTATATGGGTTCCCGGTTAATTGGCCCAGCCATTTAAAAAATCCGTTTGTCGTGAATCCCCAATTAATAAATCTCCCCGAGATATAGATCAATATGGAATTCATTCCGATCACCTTAAAGAAAAATGCCCAGCTCTTATAACCGAGTATATCGATCACATAATAGAAAAATGACAAGAGCAATAAACTTATCCCCCCGACCTGCAAAACAAACGAGCTTGTCCACAGGTTCTTATTAATCGGGAAATCAAGATTCCAGATCTGGGCAAGGATCAGGAAAATAATTCCGGCAACCGCCATCCATCCGGCTTTTTTCCTGCCGGACATTTTACCATTTTTGATTAGGTTCCCGGCAAGAATTCCGAGCAGGGCGGTACTAATTGCAGGGATCGTAGAAAGCAATCCTTCGGGATCATGAATGCCTAAATAGAGCCTCCCCGGAAGGACCAGGCGATCTATATAAGATGCGAAATTTCCCTGCATGGTCAGGTCACCGGGAAGAAAACCGGGCGCTGAAGTGAATTTCAGCAGCAGCCAGTAGCCAATGATGATTCCCCAGAACCAGACCATCTGGGCTCTTTCCTTCGTATACAGAAAAATAATATTGGCGAACATATAAGCGAGACCGATCCTGCCTAATACACTGCCGAAACGGATTTCAGCAAGGGGTCGTATTTCCAGGCCATTATTGACAATGAGACCCAGAAGAACAAGGATAATACCTCTGCGGATCACCCTTAAAAGCAATTGTTGCCTGCTTTTGCCCTTTTCCAGTTGCCTTCCTATAGAATAAGGTGTGGAAACCCCGGCCATAAACAAAAAAAGTGGAAATATCAGATCGTAAAAATGAAAGCCGTTCCATGCCGGATGTTCAAGCTGCGTGGAAATTGCGTTCCAGAATGGCGAGCCGGTGGTCGTAGCCAGATCGTGCACGAGTCCGTCGGCACCCATGATCCAGAACATATCAAACCCGCGGAGCGCATCAAGGGAATACAGGCGTTCTGGTAATGCTGGCGCGATTTTCTTTGATGCTGATTTCTGCACCGGCCTTTCCAGCGGTGCCTGAATGGTATCCATTTACCTTTACTGATTATGATTTTTTAAAGTTAGTCCGGATTATCCCGTTCTCACGGGAACTTATCCGGTCAGGTAAATGTTAAATTACAATTATTTTTGGCTTTAATCTTCTTTTTGTCGCTTTCTTATTTCACGCAGCTTAAATTATAGACCATCTTATTACTGTTCTGCTCGTTTAAAAAGAGATTGGCTCCTTCTTGATGAATTGCATGAATGACCGTTGACGTAATATCAAATGCGGTTCCGAATGCAGACTGCTGCGCAGCGAACAGGGCTTTCTGCAGATCCTTGGTTTTTATCCCTGCCCCATAATTTAATTTCCCGATATTGTAATCCACCTGACCGACCAGCGCTTTTATCTTTGCCAGGTATGTTCGCAGGATGGCAATTTTCTGCGCATCATATTGATCCTCTATGGCGACCATCTCCTGCCAGTATTTTCCATCCACTCCGTTCACGCATGCGCAGGAATGCATGCCGGTCTTACCAGACTGGGGACATCCCGATTCATCGGGTCCGGGCACTTTATGCAGGGCCCCATATTTAGCATTGATCACCTCCTGAATCTGAGCCGCAAACTCTCTGTCAACTGCTGCAAGCTGGTTAACTCCGATATCATTTGTTTTCATGACCAGGTTTGCTGTTGCCGGATCATCCTGGATACTGGGACCATGGTTGCTTTGCATCCTTTGGTTGGCCTGATCCATAGCCCAGGCTTTTTGTTGTTCGGGTGTCATGTTTTTCAATTTTTCTGCCAATGCCTGTCCATCCGCCGCAGTTTGGGGAGACGGCATTAGACCCATTCCACCCATGCTGCTTTGAACAGTAAGTGTATATTCCCGCATTTTTTGATTAATCAGCGTATCCAGTTTTGCCAGATATACTCCATAGTCAACGATTTCAGTTTGACCACGATCATTCATGCGCGTGCGGCATGCGGCAAAACTATTGTCTGATGCTCCCGGCACTTCAAGGTTGCCCATAAGTGCCAGAACGCTATAATCCAGGCATCGCTGGGCTTTAATGGCATTCGGAATGAGGGCCGGGATGAATAATAACAAAGCAAGGACTTTCATATTGATGTTTTTAGGATAACCTGCACAAAACAATGGATAAAAAAAAGGCAGGACAATCGGATGAAGATATGATTTTGAAAAGACCAGGGTGAGCGATCCCTTGTATTATCCGTTGATTTTAATGACCTGTCCGTCAGATTCATCCATATAAATAATCTTTTCTGTCAGGAATCGAATGCCCTTTGGCTGGCCAAAAGTTATTGTTTCCCTGGGCTGTCTGCGAACGATCAGAACATGTTGCGCAAGGGCGAGGTAGACAAATTGCTCGTTGCCCATATTTTCATAGGCCACCACTTTCAGGTTGCAATCGGGGCTTTCCGTATCTTCCTCACAGATACAAATATGTTCGGGCCTGATGCCAAGTCTGATTGGCTTATCCAGGTACTTTACCAAAGATGGTGGGAGCATTGGACCAAGAAAAATTCTACAATCCGAGGATTCATGAACAAAACTATAGCCGTTTATTTTTTGTATGGAACCTCTTAAAAAGTTCATGGTTGGGGAACCGATAAAAGAAGCCACAAATTGATTGTCAGGATAATTGTATAAATGCAGTGGCGTATCCAATTGCATCAGCCTCCCCTTGTTCAGGACGGCAATTCGGGTTCCCAGGGTCATTGCTTCGGTTTGATCGTGCGTAACATAGACCATGGTGGCGTTGATCGTTCTATGTAATTTTTGCAATTCGATCCGCATCTGGCTCCTCAGTTTGGCATCCAGGTTACTTAGCGGCTCATCAAATAGAAAAACTTCCGGTCGCCGGATGATGGCCCTGCCGATAGCTACGCGTTGTCTTTGACCTCCTGATAAGGTTTTGGGTTTCCTTTCCAGCACTTCTTCCATTTCCAGCATTTTTGCCGTTTCCATTACCCGCTCATGAATCTCCTTTCTCCTGATATGTTTCAGTCTTAAGCCAAAAGCCATATTATCATATACGGTCATATGCGGGTACAATGCATAGTTCTGAAATACCATGGCAATATCCCTGTCCCGCGGATCCAGTCCGTTGATTCTTTTACCATCCATAGCCAGGGTCCCTTCACCGATCTCCTCAAGGCCGGCGATCATCCTCAGTAATGTGGATTTACCACAACCTGAAGGCCCTACGATCACCATAAACTCCTTATCCTTTACAGTGAAGGAGATGTCATCGATGGCCTTTAACCTTGCAGGTTTCCTGCCATCCGTATACCATTTTGAAATATGTGACAATTCAAGTTCTGCCATACAGGTTTTATTTATTTTACTTTCAAATGGAAAAGTATTTCTTCGGAATCCTCGTGATGCGACAAGCCAGATCCAATTCGCCTGACACAATAAGAAAATCTTCTTCATGTTCCGCTATCCCGGTTGTAAATACTACATCGTTTAAATAAATCTGGTGACCAATGGAACCGGTGAGACTGGAATTCGCTTCCAAAAACGCCTTTTCATCTTCCAGGTGCAATATGCGGGACGGATCGTTCCTGTCGAGTATGGCCCAGAATGTGCGGTAAATACCTACCTCTTCCTTTTTCTCCACGCCATGATACAGGATCAGCCAGCCATCTTTAGTGCGAAACGGAGGCGCACCTCCTCCTATCTTTACATTGGCTGATGATGATCTGCAGGCCCTCAGTAGTGCCGCATCCCAGGGCTTCCAGTGCAGAAGGTCCGGGGAGGATGCCAGCTGGATTGAAGCACCGGGATGCCAGGAAGCGGAAGGAGAAGATGCAAAATAACATTCACCCATCGGCCTCGTGAGTGCATAATAACGACCATTGATTTTTTCCCCGAACAACAACATATCCTTATTCTGGTGATCGAGCACGATGCCAAGGCAGCGGTAGCGCAGGCCGTCCTCCGACACATACAACATGGTGGAATGCCGTTCGGAGCTGACACAACAAGTTGTCATATAATAACGGTTATCAATAAACGAAATCCGCGCATCTTCTATACCATATTCCTGGCTGCTGTATTGTGGCGAAATGATCTTGTCATAATGAATCCGGGTGATTGAAGAGCCGTCGGCATTCAGTTCTACCGGCAGAAGCCAGGATAAGGATGTCAATGCATAAACCGGAAATGAATACGCATTTATTCTGAACTTCCGCGGATCCGTCATGCTTACGTCGGCCAGGGGCCAAGCATCTGCCTGGTATCCCCGCTCCCGGTCCCACCTGATTGAATACGCATTGCCATCAATAACAGGCCTTAGCAGCGCCTCTGCCACCCTTACCATCAATAGTAGATTGCCGTTCCCCAGGCGGCAAACCCCCGGATTAAATGCACCCAAAACAAAAGTTTTCTCCTTCAAGCTTTTTCTTAATGGTGAAAAAGAAAGATCAACATGATCCGGCGTAAAAATCAAATGATCTCCAATTATATAGTCAGGGGTTATGGTCAGCGCTGCAGAATTGCTCATGGTTTCCTGTATTTATTTAACGCGGTCAGAACTGCCGGAAAATTTTCCAACCGCTGCAGAGCAAGCAGGGCCTCTATCGTAGACTCTCCCCCCGAGTTCAGATTTACCTGATTCCCTGCTGAAATGGCGTCGAAGCAACGTCCTGTTGATACGTCATACATATTGGTATTTGCCAGGTTCGCTCCCAGGAACCAGGCGGCCAGGTGCCCGGCGATATCAGCATATTTATCTTCTCCGGTAATACTATAGGCCTCGATGGCAGCAAAAATCATTGGCCTGAATCCGTAAGCGATCTGGTCATAACTGGACTGACTAAGCGGTTGAATCTGATTGTTGCTGTCTGTCACCGTGATGCTGGCCTCAAATCCATTGGCCAATAACCAGGGATAATAATTACTTACTTCGGCCAGCGCTTTGTTGGTGAAGCTGGTATCCTGCAGGAATATTCCTGTCTGCAATAGTGCAAATGACTGATCACTGCCATAGGCATGCCATTGATTTTCCCAGCTCAGGAAAAAAGAATAAGGAAAGTGTGACGCATCGCCTTGTTGCATCATGGCAATACCAGTTGCCAGCTTACGTATATAAGCAGACATCGTCGTATCATTTGTTGTGGTGCAGTAGGAAATCAAACCAAGCACTAGTGTTGCAGCCTGGTCCGTTCCGCTGCCCTGTGGCAACCATTGCGGAACCGTAATACCACTAATAACCTGCGTTGTCAGGGGCAGGTTAACAAAATCTGTTTTAATATTTGCGATCAGCTTATTGATCGCGTCATTCATTTGTCCTCCAAGCTGAGGATTAATGCGCCCTACCGCAGGTGCAGCTTCAGTGAGCGCCTGCAAAGCCCGCCACGACCACCAGTTGGGCGTTGCCGCGCTTGTAGATCCCCCTGTGTTAATGGATCCGTCTGTCTGCAGGAAATTATAGAAATAGCCATTGGGCGACTGCATTTCCAAAATAAATCGAATCAGGTTAGAGACCTTCGACTGCGCTGCAGTATCTGTAGAAAAATTATTATTGCGAAGGTAAAACAAGGCAGCCCTGGATACATCATCAACACAGGTAAATCCTTCACCGCTGGCTTCAACCGGGTGGTAGTCAGGATATTGAGAATAAATATATATGCCAGATGCATGCACGCCATCAGGAAAAACAACCGGCGTGTACAAGGCATCCAGGTGCGTGGTATTCACAAGGCCGGTGTCATTCTTTGGTGGAGCAGGGCCGGATGGCCTGGCTTGCTTCGAACAGGCGATTGCAATAAAGCCAATTGAAAATAAATATATCAGAATCTGAATACCCTTTTTCATAAAAATGCTTTAATATTTCTTCCAACAATTATTTTAATTCAATCTTTCAAATCCGCAATGAAATCCATACCAGGTCTATTGACCGGAAGCAGATTCCATTTCATTTAATAATTCATCAAGCCTGACGCTTAGGAATCCCGTGTATGAATCAGACAATGCATAAGGGATGATCAGGGTTTCTCCATGAAGCATTAAACCACAGGTGTACACAACATTGGGAACATATCCTTCGCGTTCCGATTCGTCTGCCCTCACCAGAGGCTTATTCAACCTGCCGATGATCCTGGACGGATCCTCCAGATCGAGAAGAATGGCGCTGATAACATATACCCGCATTGCACCTACGCCATGTGTAAGTAGTAACCATCCCTGCCGTGTTTTAATGGGTGATCCGCAATTGCCCAATTGCAGTAATTCCCAGTCAAAGCGGGGTTCCATCAAAGTTTTGAATTTATCCCAGGTATACAGATCATCTGAGAACATGATGTTTATCTTTTCACCACCCTGCCTTGAAACCATCACGTATTGGCCATTGATTTTTTCCGGAAACAGGGCCATGCCTTTATCCTGTACCGCAGAACCGGTTAAAGTCCTTATAGAAAATGAATTGAAGTCTTCAGTTTCGAGCAGGCGCGTCTGGATTTCCTTCCCATTATAGGCCGTATAGGTGCCGTAATAAATAATCCGGCCAGAGTGCCCGAACCTTACCAATCGCACATCCTCCATGCCCATGCTTTCAGCCTTGCTTCCGGGAAAAATCACTTTTTCATTTATGGGTATTTCTGCAGGGGATTCAAGATCATAATTCCCATCAAATATGGATTCCAGCATTGAAATGGAATTCTCCGGTCCGGATTCCTGCAAGTCCTTTGATCTTAAGATCCGCATTGCCTGCGCAACAGTAAACTCAGCAGGCAATTTATCAATCATCGTTTTATTAGTCCGGGGAAATGCTGCCGCACGGTCCAGAATATATTGTTTTGTATACTTTGTATCTCCCTTTCTCCGTAAGCAGGTATGGTAAGGACCCGCCTCATCGAGCAAAATATTGTTTTGCCTGTCAACAACACCGGTTTGAAATACAATGGAAGAAATATGGCCTTCGCCGGTTGCCCTCAGGCTCATAAGAAAACGCTGCTCTCCGGGTTTCACTCCCTGTTGATCAGGATGTGAAATTATAGATGGATTAAACAACGCGGCAGCCTCGATGGAATACTCCTTGGTGAAAAAAGCGCCAAGCAAGTATTTTCGCGACATTTGAAAATGAGAAAGGCTTTCTCCATACGCAATTTCTGCTTCGCTGAAATGATCCAGGAAAATGGCCTTCAGATTGCGGTGCCTGGCATTAAAATCCTTCATCAATTCTTCCAATAGCAAATCAACTTGTTCTTCCGGAAGGGCAACTACCCTCCTTACTACATTGCGTATGCGATCATTTCCTGGCAGACGGAGATACTGAAGTATCACCGCTTTTGCAGTGGCAGATAACCTTACCGGGTTTTTGATTATATTCATCAAATCAGTCTTTTAGTCCCGTTGAAGCCATACTCTGAATAAAATGACGCTGGAAAAAAAGAAATGCGATCATAACCGGCAATGCGAGTAGTACAGCTGCCGCTATTTTAACGCCGAGCTGACTGTCCGCCCTTCCTCCTACTGCAAAAAGCGTAACCAATTGGGGCATCGTCATTAATTTCTCATTCCGGATTACTATCAACGGCCATAATACTTCGTTCCAGGATCCGATAAATGTGAGAATGGCAACGGTGACGAGCGTAGGTTTTATATTGGGCCATAATATTCTGAAAATAATTGTCCATTCATTGCATCCGTCCATGCGCGCGGCATCGATCAGGGCCTGGGGCAATCCCTGAAAAGCCTGCCTGAACATCAGAATAGCGAATGCACTTACTGCAAACGGAATCACGAGGGCAAAAAAGCTGTCGACCAGCCGGAGATTTACCATCGTAATATAATTCGGTATCAGGGTAATTTGAAAAGGAAGTGACATCGTAAAAACAATAACATAAAATATGATCTGCCTGCCTTTAAATCTCATTTTTGCCAGGGCATAGCCGGTTGTTGAACCCGTGACCAATACGAGTGATGTTGTTACAATCGCAATCGCCA
Source organism: Chitinophagaceae bacterium (assembly GCA_025449645.1). Taxonomy (GTDB): domain Bacteria; phylum Bacteroidota; class Bacteroidia; order Chitinophagales; family Chitinophagaceae; genus Puia. The sequence continues at coordinate 46,686 of JANWIY010000075.1, forward strand.
GGCTATTTACGAGCGATCGTCCGATCGGTATTTTGTTTACCAGCGACACAAAATTCTGCCAGCCCGGATGCATTGGCCAGAGCGTCATTTTCCCCACTTCGTGTGTTGGCGCAAAAGATGCGCCGATCATCCAGACAAAAGGGTACAGGAAAGAGATGGCCGCAATAATCAATGCACCGTAAAGGAAAATCCTGCCGATTAGAATTTTAGTGCTCTTCATCTAATTTTCTTTTTCAATCAATTTCTTTTGCAGAAGTACGACGGTCATAATCATCAATGCATAAAAAAAACCCAGCGTTGCAGAATATCCCATATTATAATATTGAAATGCCTGCTTGTATATATATAAAACGGCCGACAGGGTCTGATTCAGGGGACCACCGCCTGTCATAATATAGGGTTCTATAAAAAGGGAAAATCCACCGATGGTCGAGAGGATCACCACCATGAAAATTGTCGGATTGATCATGGGTAAGGTAATATGATAAAACTGCTGCCAGCGGGTGGCGCCTTCAAGTTTTGCGGCTTCATAATATTGCGTGGGAACAGTTTGCAAACCGATGAGGAACAGAATAACATATAGCCCCATATTCTTCCAGGTTGCCATAACGGCGATGGAATAGATGGCCAGGTCAGGATTGACCAGCCAGCCGATCTGCCGGATACCCAGTTTCCCAAGGAGACGATTCAGCAGGCCCGCATCATATCCCAGCATTTGCTGCCACAGTATAGTAACCACTACACCTGAAACAATCACAGGGATAAAAAAGGAAACCCTGAAAAAAGACAGCCCCCTGATTTTCCGGTTTAGCAGTGCGGCCAACGATAAGGAAGCAACAATCTGCAACGGAATATGAAGCAGCAGGAATTTTAGCGTGTTCCCTATGGCCTTCCAGAACAATCGATCATGCCAGAGACGGGAATAATTTCGCAGGCCAATGAAATGCATGGGCGATATGATGTTCCACTTATTGAAAGTAAGGAAAAAGCAAAAAAATACCGGGAACAGGACAAATACAATAACAAACAGCAGGTATGGCGATACCAGCAAATAAGGCAGCATTTTTTTGCCCGTAAACCGAAATCTGAATTTTCCCCTGGCCATAATATCCGCTCTTATTATTATTAAATAATTTCCGAGATCTTCACCGCCGCCTCTGCCATCTTCAGGGATTCCACGGCATTCCTTTCGTCAATAATGCGAACATGGTTTCTGTCTGCGATCCATTTCCACTGATCAAGTATCATATCACCCAGCATCTGCCGGTAGCGGTCCTGTTTATCAATCCCTTCCCCAAATTCCATACTGATATGATCAGTAAATTTCAAATCTTCAAATCGGCCCCTGGCCTGCCATTCTTTGTCTGCCCCTTGACCATGACGGATAATTGAACCATCTCCCGTCCATTCCCGCAGTTGTGCCAGTTGCCCTTTCTTCAAAATCCCATACAGCCGCATTTTTACCGGCACCCATCCAAATAATGTAATCTCTCCTCTTTCAAACTGAATACGCATCTCCTGCCTGTCGAGTATTCCCGGTTGGTCAAATCCATGATAGAAATTCACCAGACCGCCCGCATAAAGAACAGTTGCCTGGACGCGGTCAGTAATGCAGGGATCAAAAGCCGGACGTTTCAATTGACATGCGCTGATCATTTTCCCTTCACCGAGCCAGCCGGAGAAAAGATCAAAAAAATGGACTGCATGCTCAATAAAAATCCCACCGCTTTTTTTCTGGTCCCAGAACCAATGACCGGCAAAAAGCTTCTCGTCGCTGGCATAATTCTCAAAAAATCCATGCAGGAAGAGGCCGAGAATTTTATTTTCAATAATATCTTTTACAATGCCGAATAACGGATTATACCGCTGCATCAGATTGACAACATAGAGCAACCGGAGCGAGTTGGCCAGGCCGGCGAGTTCCTCCGCCTCAAAGCCATTTAAAGCGGCAGGTTTTTCTGATATTACGTGCTTACCGGCCAGCAGCGCCTTTTTCGACTGCTGATAATGGAGGTAGGGTGGTGTTGCGATATAAACAAGACCTATTTTGGGGTTTTCCAGGAACTGATCATAATCCGTGTAAGGCGTTGCACCAAGATCCCGCGCCATTTGTTCGCCCTGCCCGGGCTTTATATCAGTTATGGCAATGATATTTATTCCCGGAACGTTTCTAAAAGCAGATGCTGCAAATTGCGCAAAATCCCCTGCTCCCACAATGCCTATATTAAGTTCCATATTAAGATTGTTTTCCTGATCAGGAGCATTCAATTATTAATGTTCCGAAGCAACACATTGACTGCAGTTTCTGCATCCCGGATTGCTTTCTCTGGCGTTTTTCTTCCATAAACAACGCATGATTCGTATTCCTGCGAAATGATATCCAGCACTTCTACAATCACTTCACAATTGTCAACCCCTTTTACAAAAGGAAGCTCTCTTGCAAAGGGTATCATCATCGGGTTGTTATGAAAGTAGCCGCTGTAGTAAGAATCCGACTGCAAATCTTTCCTTCTTGGCAACTGCCCCGTTATTTCCAATAATTTTAAATCACCTTCTTTGCCGACCATGGTCCGGATAAAATCCCAGGCAGCCTGAGGTCGCGTACAGGTATTGAAAACGACAATATTTTTCGGATCCGCATAAGTATAAACCGGTCCCTGATGATCATCGGGCACCTGAGGTTCAAAATACCCGAAGTCAAAACCCCGGTCAGGTATGCTGCGCAGGTAAGTGATTTCGTAAGGGCCCGTCCACTTTGTCGCAATATGCTGCGCCACGAATGGATCATCTGAGGCTGACAAATTTTCTTTAGAGAAATATCCGTCCCGGTATAAACTCTGGAGGAAACGAAAAACCTCAATAGCATATTTATTATTGAAAACGGCTTTATTGTTAACGACCAGGGATGCTCCTCCTGAAGCGGCAAGATAAAGAGGATAAAAATTAAAGAGCCGCTGATACCAGATCTCTTTTACTTCCGTATAACCAAACCAGCTCGCGCTAAGCCCATTGTTCCGGGCGTTCGTTTTGAAAATGGCCGCAGCTGAGCGGTAAGCACTATAGGTAAGCGGCAATTCACGGATACCGTTTTTCAAAAAAAGATCTTTATTGTAAATGGTCATGAAGGGATTTACCTTCCAGGGTACCTGGTAAATATGACCATCTGCGGAAGTAATCTCTTTGATCGCTTCACTGTCGCAACGCTCATGGATGAACTGCAGGAATCCTTTCAGCGTATCCAGAGGAATTAAAACGCCTGCGCGGGCAAACATCTCTACATTGCCCTGCCACATGTTCGCATAGATATCCGGGGTCGTTTTGCCAACTACGGCCGCGAGGATGACTTCTTCGCTCGACTGACCTTCGGGAATGGGCTGCTGATGGATCAGGTTAGCCGCGTGTGTGCCGTTCCAGTTGCGGGTGAACGAATCGCACAAGCTGATCTCCCTGGGGTTATTGGAGCACCAGAATAATAATTCCTTACTTTTCCCTGATCGGGTTTGGCATGATCCAGTCAGAAAAATAATAATGAGAACAAACCATGTACCGGAGAAATTACCCATATCAATTTAAAGCCGGTTGCCAGGTATCTTTTCTGGAAGAAAATATCCCGGGCAAAGAAAATTTCATAAAAACCCCTGCAATGGTTTTTCACTGCAGGGGCCAAAAGAACAAACAAAAGTATTACTGCGTCTTCTGATTGTTATAAATGGAAAGTACCTGGGGTGCGGTCAATGGGATGTTATAGAACATCACATCATCCATATCCCCTGTCCAGAATCCTCCATAGTCTACCAGGAAATTCCCGGACGCATCCACTGTGAGATATTTGCTGGTTGGCAAGTCAGAGCCAATGGATATATTAACCGGTGTGCCAACGGGAATCGGACTACCAGGAACATTGGTCCAGGATTTGACCGGGGAGCCATTAATATAGAAATCTTCTTCTCCGGGTTTAAATGTAACTACCAGATGATACCATGTGGCACCGGGAATTAATGCTGTACCGGCATCATCACGATCATAATAAGTAGTATCAACCGGAGGGCCAGTTTCAATAGCATGCACTGTGTAAAAAGGCAAATAAGCTTGTTGAGTCTGAAATTTCCAACCGTTCCAACGGTTCATAGCGATCATGTAATTATTTGCAGGATTTACGGTTCTTCCGGCTGTATCTTCCCTGACCCAAAGGCTCAATGACATTTGTGAAGGATTGAAGGCCTTATCGTATGGAACTTCTATATTCCCGCCCTTATCAAAATGATATGCCATACCTGCATTTCCGAATCTGTCTGCAGTAAGTGTTGGCGTTCCTGCGCCAAAATAAGCGTGGCCCTGGGTAACTGTTCCGTTGTGGCCATTGCCGGATGAATCGTTTGCATTACCATTGAATTTCCAGTATGCAATCAGGTTGGCAGCAGCAATTTGTTGAATGAAAGTAGCCTTATATGCGGTGATTGCAGCCTGCAGGTTGGCAGCCGCATTATTCAAAACAGTCGTAGTGGAAGTAGGGTCAGCTAATATTGCATTTGCGGATGCAATAGCTGCATTTAGAGTGGCTTTCGCGCCAACCGTATAGTCACCTGGTTTAGTGCCTTCTGTTGTTTGCGTAGAATAAAACTGGGCCGAATCCAATGCGGCCTGAAGGCTGGTCTTGTCTGCGGGTGGCGGAGCAGGAGTCGAACTTTTTTTACTGCATGATGCCAGGATCAACCCCAATGACAAGAAAAAAAGACTTGCCATTTTGATGAATTTAAGCCGGATAACTAACTGTGTCATAAATACTAATTTTTATTGATGAAAAATGAAGCGTCTTAATGCAAAGCTTTATCCGTATCACGCTCGCTTTGCGGAATCGGAAAATGTTTATTTGTATTGTAATTAAAATTCGGGCTGCCGCTCAGGGCCTGTGCAGCATAGGCTGCTCCCCACCGGATAATGTCAAAATACCGGTGAAACTCAAATCCCAATTCAACACGCCGCTCATGCTGGATCGCTGCGCGGATCACACTTTGATCCACAACCGTAAGATCAGGTAAAAGATTTGGAGGCACTTGTCTGTTGCCGGCAGTATCCATGGGGGCCGTTAAAGTAGTATCGTACAGATAACTTTCTCTTGCACGCTTTCTGACCTGGTTGAGTGGCACCAGTGCGGCGGCACTGCTCCCAAGTTCATTGAGCGATTCTGCATACCAAAGCAATACATCGGCGTAGCGGATCGCTACATAATCACAACCACCATCCCCAATAATTGGCGCTTCGGATAAGGGTTGCTGGTGTTTCCTTGTGAGATATCCGGTAGGGGACCAGGTGCTGCTGAATATTAATCCATTAAACCAGGCCATGCTATCTCTTCCAACGGTGTAGTCTAACCGCGGATCCACTACCCCGGCAGGCGTTTTCTCAAATTCATCAACAAATCCCTGCGTTGGAGCATCAAAATAATATCCTCCATAAACAGCGGGTGCAAACCACTGGTTTAATGCATTACCGGCCTGGGGAGTCTGGCCATTCAACATCTGGACTTCAAAAACTGATTCACTATTATTTTTATAATGGCCGCTGAAATTCTGGCTATAGACCGGCATCAGGCTATACTGTGCGCTATTGATCACGCTGGCCGCTGAAGCCATAGCCGAGTCCCATTTATTTTGAAACAAATATGCTTTAGCGAGCAGGGCCATCGCAGCCCCGCTCGTGGCCCTTCCCACATCCGTTGTATAGGATGAAGGCAGCTGGGTGGATGCGATCCTCAGGTCAGATTCAATCACAGACTCAAAAATTGTCTTGGCGGGGGACTGCTCAATTTGTAGCTGATCGGCATTCAACGGAGTAAGCACAATAGGCACATCGCCAAAAATATTTACCAAAGTGAAATAATACCAGGACCGGAGAAATCTTGCCTCGCCCAGGATCTGCAATTTCAACGCGGTATCCATACTGATAGCGGGAACCTTCGCCAGCACCATATTACACCGCGTGATTCCCTCATATAAAGTGCCCCACTCATTTCCGAGATTACCATTAATGGGCGTGATATTAAACTGGTCTATTAAACCAATATCTGTTTCATCGCCTACATTACCACCCTTTTCTGCATCATCCGATGCCACATCTCCAAATACCCATAAGGGATTACTGGTTGCGGATGTAAATGCCAGGGGCTGATAGGCTGCATTGACAGCCTGCAAAGCCTGTTGTTGGGTCTGATAAAAAGTAGTGTTTGAGTAAACTCCCTGCAATTCTTTATCCAGATACTTTTTACAACCTACTCCGGTCAGAAAAAATACCGTGATCAAAAAACCTGGAATAAAACGCGTTTTCATCTCTGTATAATTTTATTGGGGGCTAAAAACTCAGGTTCAACCCCAGAATATAACTGCGTGCACTCGGATAAGTTCCCCAATCAATACCCGCGGCAACATCACCCGGATTCTGCTCAACCTTCACGTTATCACTGATATGCATTTCCGGGTCAAGTCCGGTATATTTTGTAAATGTGAGCAGGTTCTCTCCCGTTACATAAATTCTTATCCCTTTAATGTGGACCTTATCAGTTAGTTTTTTCGGAATATTATAACCAAGCTGAAGGTTTTTCAATCTCAGATAGGATCCGCTCTCAATGAACCGGTCTGACGGAATGGTATTATTCGTAGACCCTGACCAGGATACTCTTGGCATAGAGTTACTTGTTCCTTCGCCATGCCAGCGTTCATCAAATACCCTTTGTGTCAGGTTGAAAGGACGGTAAAACCCTTCAATGTCTTTATTCACCTGCAGGTATAATTTATTGCCATAAGATCCCTGGAAGAAAATAGAAATGTCAAAATTTGCGTAGGAAAGATTGGTTGTAAAACCATAGGTAATTTTAGGAATGGCACTTCCCAGAAATGTTCTGTCGTTTCCGTCAATTATACCATCTGCATTCTGGTCCTTAAACTTTACATCGCCCGGTCTGATTGCATTGCCCTGGTAAGCATGTTTGAAGATATCTGCATTGTTTTGAAAAATGCCTTCCGTTTGTAATGCATAAAAAGATCCGATCGGGTGGCCCACTTCTGTTAAAGTGGCAAATATTCCATTGTCAATTCTACCCCCGGGTATTGGTGTTCCATTACTCAGCGATAATACTTTATTGGCCAGCGTGGAAAAATTCGCACTGAAATCATACCTGAGCCGGCCGTGGTTATTCCTGTAATTAAATTCAACTTCCAGTCCCTCGTTTTGAACACTGCCTGCATTTTCATAAGGGCTTGCTGCACTTCCACCAATTTGTGGCAGGGGCACAGGAATCAGCATGTTCGTGGTTTTCTTTACAAAATAATCTACGGTCATGCTTAGTTTGTCTTCCCATATACCCAGATCAACGCCCGCATCAGCCTGCGTAGATGACTCCCATTTTATATTGGAATTGCCGCGGCTGGAAACAGCATAACCAAGACCATCCGTTCCGGATTGCGGACTTCCAAAAACATAATTATAATTTGGAGATACAATAGAAGCCCAGGGATAATTTCCGATGTCCTGATTTCCTAACTGACCAAAGCTGGCCCTTATTTTAAACTTTGAAATTGCAGGCAGCAATTCCGCAAACCATTTTTCATTGTGGATGTTCCAACCAGCAGATCCTGAAAAAAAGTTGGCATAGCGGTTATCCGGACCGAAACGGGAAGACCCGTCCCGCCTTACGTTAAATGAAAGTAAATACTTGTCATTGAAATTATAATTGATATTTCCAAAAAGAGAAAACAGTGCCCATTGCTGTTCATTCTCCATGTTTTTGTCCGACAATGGGTCTCCGTTTCCTAAAAAACGGAACCCGGGCAATTGATTGGGAAACTTTTTCTCTGAAGCCGTTAGCAGGATATCTGTATTGCTGATGGCTTCTGTTCCAGCCAGCAAGCTCAGATGATGTTTTCCCTGAATAATTTTATTGTACCTGAGCGTATTATTCCAGATCAGGTTTTCACTTGTTGTCGTGTTTTCGGTGAGTACACTGGGGTTGTTCACCCGGAGATTACTGCCGTAATTCATATCGAAGCGTTTGTCTTCCGTTACGAATTCATCCAGTCCTACACTGGTCTTGAATACCAGGTTGGGAGCGAACTTATACTCTGCTCCGAGGTCCCCGAAAACCCGGTATTGTTTTTCTTTATTGTCCGTGTTCTCTGCCAGTGCTACCGGATTATAGCCATCACCAAAAAACCCGGGGTAGGTGGGAAGATCAGTATACGATCCATCGGGATTATAAATAGGAATTGCCGGTGTACGGAACAGCGCATAACGGACAACACTGCCTCCGTTTCCGCCATAGCCATCTCCGGAACTTCCTACACTGTTCTTATTTGAATAGGAAACGTTCAAATTATTGACGACACTCAAACGATCTGTTATCTCAACGTTTAATTTGGAGCGCATGGAATAGCGTTCATACCAGGAATTCAGAATGATCCCATCCTGCTTGAACATATTTCCCGAAACAAAGTAAAGGGTCTTTGCAGTTCCACCACTTACGGATAGCTCATGACTTTGTATCGGTGCCGTCTGAAAAACTGACCCGACCCAATCCGTATTGGCCATTGGAAGTCCTGCAGGAATGGGCAAACGCTTTAATATCGGATTGGATATATCCACATTATCATTTGCGGCTGCTTCATTAAAAAGCTGAACATACTCAGCCGTGTTACACATCGGCGTAAGTTTACCATGTGTTTGAACGCCGCCATATCCTGAATAATTCAGCTGGGCTTTTCCGGCTTTGCCACCCTTGGTTGTAATTACGATTACTCCGTTTGCCGACCGTGAACCATAAATAGCAGCAGACGCAGCATCTTTCAGTACCGTAATGGTTGCTATATCATTTGCGGAAAGAAAATTAATCCCGTCTTTTGTAGGAACGCCGTCAATGATAAAAAGCGGATCATTATTATTGATTGTGCCTACACCGCGGATCCGGATCGCAACGCCATCTCCGGGTTGTCCCGTAGATTCTGTAATACGAAGTCCTGCCGCTTTTCCCTGCAAAGCCTGATCGGCAAAGCCTACGGGCTGCTTGGAAACACCGGAAACATTAATTACAGAAACTGCTCCCGTTAAATCGGATCGTCTCTGGGACTGGTATCCGACCACGACCACTTCATTCAGTCCGTGGTTCAGTTCCTGAATATTCACTTCTATGTTTGCCCGACCGTTAACAGGTACCTCCTGGGATTTGTATCCGATATAGGTAACTATGAGAATACCATCTTCCGCAGCAAGAACTGCGAAATTTCCGTCAGCATCTGTCTGAACACTTGTCATTGTACCTTTCACGGCTACTGTAGCCCCGGCAAGAGGAATACCGCCGGCATCCTTTACCACACCTTTTACTAGGGATGAAATTGGGCCGGATGCCTCTTTCAGCTGGCTGATTTTCCTGCTGACGCTGACGAGAATATTCGATTTTTTTTGTGTAAATATCAAACTGGTTTGCCTTGAAATGCCATTGAGCAAATCATCCAGAAGTTGCTGACCGGTCGCCAGTTTTATTTTCATGGAAAGATCAACCTGATTTTCATCATAAGCAAAAGAGAAGGTGGTTTGTTTTTCAATAAATTCAAAAAATTCCCGTAGCGTAAAGCTGCTGTTTTTTACGTTTATATATATCCCCTTTGGAAGACCATGATTGCCTCCTGCCCTGCTGGTATTCATGCACATGGATCCAATAAAACACAGCATGGCAAACCTGGATACAGGCTTCAAAAACCTTAAAGCTATACACATGGCAGCGTTAGTTTTTTAAATGCCGGCGCATTATTTAATGAAAATGGTATCCTCACCTGACTCACTGTTCAATCCCTCTACCTGACAAATATTTTCTATGATTTCTTTTGCCGTCGAATTGGTGAATTCACCTGTAAATCGCCAGTTTTTTTTATTGCTCCGGTTAACCAGCGTTATTCCAAAAACGGATTTCATTCTGGCTGCGATCTCTTCAAAATTATTCTGGCGGAATACCAGCCTGTTACTTAGAGAAACGCTGCCTTCCGCTAACCAGGCCTCTTTGAAAATGTGTTTATCGTAGCGGTTATAAACAACCCTTTCATGAGGATCCAGAATAATGAAGGAACCTGATGAACCCGTAGTTTCCACCCTTAGCCGGCCTTTCAGCAATTCCACCAGCATTACGGAATCATTGTGTTCTCTTCTTATGGTAAATTCAGTTCCGAGAACGGTTGCAACAAGATCATCTTCACATACAATAAATGGATGAATTCCGTCTTTACGCACCTGAAACGAAGCTTCTCCGAGCAGGTTAACTTTTCTTTCTTTGCTGCCGAAATCCCTGGTATAGCTCAACTTGCTATGAGAAGCCAGGGTTACCACAGTATTGTCACTCAGGGTAAAGGACAAGGGCAGACTCCCCTGATTATATTTTTCAATCATGCCGGGACCTTTCAGCAACAGGTATCCGGCAACCAAAAGGATAACAGGCGCAGGTACCAGGTAGCGGGTCAGTCTTCTTTTTCGCGATCTGCTGATTTCAGAAGACTTATTCCAATTTAAAAACCTTAAAATTGACGGTTGGTTCACGGGGGGAACAACAGCGGGCTTTACGGCCATGCTCATGCGAAGTAATTCCTCCCGGTATTCTTTTTCAGGCAGGTTAAGTGAAAGCATGCTGATCATGCCCATCGCCTGGTCCGCAAGTGGCCTCTTTTCCGGATTCGCTATCAACCATTCATCCCAAAATCTTTCGTCTTCCCTGTTTTGATGAAGACAGTAGTTGATAAAAGAACCATTTGCTAAAAAATCTTCAACCTGATAATTCCCGATCCTCCTTTTATTCATCTTTTTCTGGATATTGCCTGTGTGCTGAAATTGTTCCGTATACAGGTAGTGGGGGAAAGAATGGATTTTTACCGGGTATTTCGAAAATAAATATTGCCGGGTTATACGGGAAGCATGAACGAACCGAAACTTTTCAGTGGAATTTTAGAGTAAACTGATCAGAGATAAAAGAGGAAGGATTCGCATACTTTCCCTTAAATGACACATAGCTTCATAAACGAGATTATATACGGTGCGCGGGGAAAGTCCCGTGCGGATCGCAATTTCAGGATAGCTCAGGTTTTCAAAGAATTTCAGGCGGATCACTTCAAGTTGGCCCTTGGATAATTTTTTAAGCGCCGAATGAAGTTTATGTTTATCCTCTTCGGATTGCTGGAATGCAATAAGCAGATCTTCGTAAGATAAAACGTCAGATGAAAGAATGTCCATGGACGCGGCGTGCTGCTTTTCGGTATTTGAGCGGCCCAACTCTGATGATATTTTTCGTCTCAGCCAGGTAAAAAGATATGAACGAACGTGTTCAACTTCTTTGTTGAGTGTTGTGCGGGTTTGCCAGATCTCCAGGAACATTTCCTGGATACTGTCTTTCGTCAGTTCACGGTTAGCGGTCAGACTGAATCCATAAGCAAACAGCGCTTGATAGTGACTTTCATAAACGGCCAGAAAAGCATCCCTGTCTCCCACGACAATGCAGCCCCATTGATTTGATTTCATTTGGGGATAATCGTTGAATCATCAGTATATAATAGAACTTGTATATTGAGGTGAATGATAGTCTACACAATATACATGAATCCCGCGAGCATATCAGAACCGAATTCAGGATAGGATCCGCGCAACGGCCTTTTCTCTGCCACGGCCGATGGTGACGCCCTTTGAGCTTCAGGGTAAAGAGCTAGGAACCCAACAGTTATCCATTTTACTTGATCCCGAACCCTGGCGAAAAGCGGGTGAGGGCTTCAGGAGAAAATATGCAGGCCCATTAAACCAAAATCACCTAAAGGACTATATTGGGGAAAGTTTTCTAACCATGATCAGCAGATTTTTTTTGCATGCCGCTCTTTGTATCCTGCTTATGGATGCATCCCTTCAGGAAGCAAATGGCCAGGTTCATCAGCATAGACTGTCCAGGGTTGATGAAATGCCCGATTTTCCACAGCCATTTCAAATTATTGATTTCCTCCGGCTCGCACAGAATTTTGACCGCACGGTGTTTGATTTTAAAGCTGATGGCAAATACTGGCCACTGGTTTGGATGGACAGCACCGGCAAAAATTTTCCGCAGCCCGTTGTCGGCGTTTATACTGCCATTGGCGACGTCCGCCAGGGACCCGATAGCAACAAGGGGATGTTCCATGAAGCCCTCGCAAATATGGGTTCGGTCCTGGGCGCTTCGCTGGCGGGCATTGACAAACGAAAAGGAATGGATTATGTGGGCATGCTGAAGAACTATTTTAACAGAGAATCCGGTTGGGATATAATGATGAACAACACCTGTCAGGATATTGCCTTATTAGGCGGAGGCTATGGCCGCGACTGGTGGTATGATGTTTATCCAAATGTTTTATTTTACGCCATTTATGATTTGTATCCGGATGAGCCCGGGTTCGATACCATTGCGCACCGAATTGCAGAGAAATTTTGTCTGGCTGATTCCATACTCAGCGGAGATTACCACTATTCCTACTTTGACTATGGAAAAATGAGACCCATGAAAAACAATATTTGCGATCAGCCGGATGCGGCTGCGGGACATGCTTATGTATTATATGCCGCCTACAGGAAGTATGGAGACCGCCGCTTTTTCGATGCTGCATTGAGTGCTTTGGCCGCTCTCCAATCCAACGAAGTGAATCCGAGTTATGAAGTATTAATGCCATTTGGAGCTTACCTGGCCGCGAGAATAAACGCGGAGGAAGGAACAAAATATGATCTGAACAAGATGCTGGAATGGTCTTTCGACGGAACTGCGATTTGCCGGGAGGGATGGGGCATCTTAACAGGCAACTGGAATGGAATAGATGTGTCCGGTATCGTCGGCAGTACGGTAGATCATGGAGGTTACGGATTTCTAATGAACACTTACGATGCGGCCATACCCCTTATTCCGCTGGTCCGGTATGACCAATCATATGCCGGCGCTATCGGTAAATGGATGCTGAATGCAGCCAACGCGGCAAAGCTATTTTATCCCCAATACATGCCGCAGGACCATCAGACGATTCCCGAACTGGTCGCAGTTGCCAAAGGCGTAATAGGATATGAAGGCATCATCAATAAATCTTCGTACAAAAACCATGAGGACCTGAAAGCTCCGGTTGCACAAGGAGACGGCCCCGGCTGGGTTCCCGGGAAAAATCCGGATGTCACACAATTCAGTGTGTATGGAAGCGCGCATGCAGGCATCTTTGGAGGAATCATCCGTCCTACTGAAACACCCGGCTTATTGCAATTGAATTTGCTGACAACCGACTTTTTTCACGATAAAGCCTATCCGACTTATCTGTATTATAATCCATATATGGAGGAAAAGACGGTAACGATCTCCCTTCCGAAAAAGAAAAAAACAGATTTATATAACACTGTAACGGGCAAATTCATTGCA
>JANWIY010000076.1 GCA_025449645.1 Chitinophagaceae bacterium
ATACGAAGACCATGCAAACGATGTTGCCGGTTTGATAAATGCCCTAAGACTTCCTCCTCCGGTCCTGCTCGGACATTCAATGGGGGGGATGACTGCTGCCGTGGTGGCAAGCCGTAAACCAAATCTACTCTGCGGCCTGATCTTAGCTGATCCAACATTCCTGAGTGCAAAAGTTCAGCGCGAAGTTCGTGATAGTGGTGTTGCGGATCAGCATCGGATGATTCTTAACATGTCATTGGATGAGGTAGTGGCAGAAGCGCGGGCCAGGCATCCTGACCGGTCAGCGGAGACCCTTGAGCTATTCGCCCGGGCCCGGCTTCAAACCAGCATGGCGGCTTTCGACGTTCTCACGCCACCCAACCCCGATTATAAGCAGTTAGTGAGTAAGATTGACGTCCCGGGCCTCCTCATAATTGGAGATAAAAGTGTGGTTTCATCTGTTGTTGCCGAAGAGTTGCAACGGCTTAATCCTGGATTTCAGGTTGAACAAATCCTGGAAGCCGGGCACGGGCTCCACTTAGACCAGCCAGAACGTTTTGCGGCTATCGTAAAAGTATTCATACATTCAATCAGGCGGGAATGCTAAAATCCTGCCCATCGCTAAACCGTGAAGCATTAGCGGTCATTATAACAGACAACCTGGCCAACAGGAGGAGCATTCATATGCAATATAACGACTATGAAAACAAACGGAAGTAAGGACAAGCCGCTGGAGTCTGCCCGCGACCAGGGTTCACAGAGGTTCTATCATGGTACGAAGGCCAATCTGAAGCTGGGAGACCTGATCGAGCCCGGCTTTAATTCAAACTACGGTAAGAGGAGGAAGGCGTCCTATGTTTATCTAACTGCCACCCTGGATGCTGCTGCTTGGGGAGCCGAGCTTGCCTTGGGCGAGGGACCCGGCAGAATTTATATAGTAGAGCCGACTGGCGCGATTGAAGACGACCCCAATTTGACGGACAAGAAGTATCCTGGTAATCCAACAAAGTCATACCGCTCTCGTAATTCGCTCCGGGTCACCGGAGAGGTCTCGGATTGGCAGGGGCACTCCCCGGAGCAGATCAAAGCTATGGAGGAGCACCTTGAACAGCTTAAGCGACTGGGTATTGAGGCAATCGAGGACTGAGAAATAGGTGAAAATTAATTTAACACTACTATACCATGGACAACGCATTGAAAGAAACTTTATGGAAGCAATTCGGAGCAAGTATTGATATGTTGGAAAACGCTTTAACATTATGCCCGGATGAATTGTGGAACACGGAAGCAAAGTTTTGGTACAATGCAAAAGTCCGGCTGACATGCAAATGTTCAACATTTTTTCACTAATTTAGCCTAAGTGCAAGGTCCGGCTGAAGTACGGAAATTTCCCGCCCTTCAGCAATACCCGAACCGTTGTACGTCACATAAACTTCATTTATGCAGAAAATTTCCATTGCACTTGTTTTATGCCTGACATTAATACTATCCTGTTCAAAAAGTGACATATCGCCTACCAATGCAGTTGTTGGGACTTGGATATTTACAAATCAATTGACTAATTCTTTTGCATATCCTTCTGTTTTTACAAACTTTTTTCCAATAGGTTATACTGTGTAAGCTCCCCCAAAAACAGTATTTAGATAGTGTGAACCGTAATTGTTTACCATTAAATATTAAGGACTATGGGAATCACTCAAATTAAAGTATTCAACGATAAGATGGACAGCTTCATTGATAAGCTGCTTCCCGAACTGGAAGAAATATATAAGGATATTCACCGGAATCCGGAGTTGTCCATGCAGGAATTCCGCACTGCTAAAATCGCCGTGGATTATTTGACCCGGTATCAATTTGAGGTTACAACGGAAATTGGGGTAACTGGGGTAGTAGGCATTATCAAGAATGGGGAAGGACCTACTGTAATGCTCCGCGCGGATATGGATGCGCTTCCTGTTGCGGAAACAACGGGTTTGCCTTATGCCAGCAAGGTTAAAGCAAAAGATGAGGAGGGGATTGAAGTTGGCGTATCCCATGTATGCGGACATGATCTGCATGTAACCTGGTTAATGGGCGCTGCAAGATTATTTTCAGAACACAGAGATCTGTGGAAAGGAACGTTAATGGTTGTTTTTCAACCCGGAGAAGAAGTGGGCCGTGGAGCCCAGAGTATGATAGATGATGGTATAATGGATCGTTTTCCTAAGCCGGATATCATTCTGGGCCAGCACGTAATGGTAGGCGAATCCGGTACGGTGGGTTATCGCAGCGGCGCTATATTATCTGCAGGTAACAGCCTTAAAGTTAAATTGTTCGGCCGTGGCGCACATGGTTCATCACCGCAAACATCCATTGACCCCGTGATTATGGCGGCTGCTACCACCCTGCGCTTGCAAACAATTGTTTCACGTGAGATTGCGCCAATAGAAAACGCAGTGCTGACCATTGGTGCATTGCAGGCGGGTACAAAAGAGAATATTATTCCTGATGATGCTATACTAAAATTGAATATCCGCACTTTTAATGATGGCATACGGGATCATATCCTTTCAGCGGTTAAACGTATTTGTTGTGCGGAATGCGCCGCTTCCAATGCACCACGGGAACCGGAATTCACCGAGTTGGACAGTTATCCCTTAACCGAGAATGATGCCAAAGCTACAGCGAAACTGGCTGAAGCTTTCAACGCCCAGTTTGGCAATAGATCGTATGAAACGCAACCCGCTTCTGCCAGTGAGGATTTCAGCATTTTTGGCCGAAGTTGGAAAGTTCCTTATGTTTTTTGGTTCGTTGGCGGTACAGATCCTGAAGTATATTTAAAAGCAAAAAAGGATAATAAAATAAATACTATTCCCAGCAATCATTCACCCAAGTTTGCACCAGTGATCCACCCGACTTTAAAAACCGGCTTGCAGGCAATGATGACAGCCGCTGCAGCATGGTTTAATTAAACTCCTGACGCTACAAAAAAGATGGACAAACTACATACCCTTTACTATTTTCTTGATCTGGCCGGTACTTTTGCCTTTGCCATTAGCGGTGCAACGGCAGCAAGACAGCGTGGCCTGGATCTGTTTGGGATTTGTGCCATTGCATTTACTGTAGCGTGTGGCGGCGGGATTATCCGGGATATTTGCATCGGGGCTATTCCCCCCGCAGGACTAACCACCTGGTATTACCTCGCTACGGCGATTATAGCTACGGGAATGACTATCGGTTTATATTCTGTTGTACAACGGCTTAACAGGCCGGTGTTACTGTTCGATGCTGTTGGCTTATCATTATTCGCGGTGACTGGGGCGCAAAAAGCGCTTTCCTATGGCCATAATGGAGAGGTGGCAGTTCTTTTAGGGATCGTTACCGCCGTTGGCGGAGGGGTATTACGGGATATTTTGCTTAACCGGGTACCTGTTATATTGGAAAGAGAAATTTATGCATCGGCAGCCCTTACAGGAGCTTTAATTGTGGTTTTAGGAAGTTATTTCAAATGGTTATCAAGCGATTGGATTGCGGTCATTGCATTAACTATATGTTTTACCTTACGGATATTGGCGCTCCGGTATCATTGGAACCTGCCTGCTTTTTCAAAAGACAAAATCAACCGGGATAACAAAAAATAGGATATCCAGCTTTTGCTGCACCAGGCCTTGAAGCGTTATCGGTAATTTTAGTGTGATGCGTTGAATATGGAACAAAACAAAAAAATAACAGAGCCGGATAATACAGCAGTCAGAACCGCTTTATGGAGAGCTATGCACGTTCAGTTTGATGCGGAACCGCATATACTGGAAGATGAAGTGGGATTAAAATTGATAGCCCCGAATGCCGAATGGCGACAACGTCCTGATATGCATCCGCAATTCACCAAACGCCTCCGGGCATCTATGGTGGCCCGCGCCCGTTTTATTGATGATTTGATTATTGAACAGAGCAAAAATGGGATTAGTCAGTATGTTATTCTCGGTGCGGGACTTGACACCTTTGCCCAACGCAGGCCGGATATTGCTTCCAAACTTCAATTATTTGAAATTGACCAGCCTGATACGCAAACCTGGAAACGACAACGATTGATTGAACTCGGTTTCGGTATTCCGGAAGGGTTGCATTTTGTTTCTGTTAATTTTGAAACTTCATCCTGGTGGGAACAGCTATTAAAAGCAGGATTTGATATCAGCCAACCTGCTGTTATTGCTTGCACAGGAGTGAGTTTGTATCTTACAAAAGACGCAATTACCGCAATGCTAAATCAAATTGCGATGCTTGCATCAGGCTCAACGCTTGCTATGACGTTTTATTTACCAATGGCGTTGATTGATGAGGAAGATAAACCTTTACAGGAAATGGCTGAAAAAGGCGCCCGGGAAGCGGGAACTCCATTTGTGAGTTTTTTTGCACCAAATGAAATGTTGGCTTTAGCTGATGAAGCAGGTTTTAAAGAAGCAAAAACAATATCCACAAAGGACCTGGAACAACTTTATTTTACAGGCAGAACGGACCATCTCTTGCCTGCGAGCGGAGAAGTGTTTCTGTTGGCAACAACATAGACAACGAATTGGACTAACATACACAGGGAATATGAAAACTACCGCTAACAATGGCTTTGCCTGAAACATATATGGACAGTTCTCCGCTTTTGGCACAACTCAGGCAGGTATATAAAGTCCCGGATAAAGATTGCGTGAGGCTTATCCAATTATTTGAACCATTGGAGGTAAAGAAAAATGAACATCTTTTTCAGTCGGGAAACATAGCCAAATATGTTTACTTTATAGACGAGGGATGTCTCCGGCAATACTACGTTAATAATAATGGGGAGGAGCGCACTATTTATTTCAAAGTGGAAGGTGGGTGGGTAGTCCCCAAAATTGAATGCTACAACTCCTGTACAAAGGGCGCTTTCCTATGCTTGCACCGGCTTTTTACAAAAATATTTGTGTAACTCAAAAGTTACTTATACATTTGTGTAACTTTAAGGTTACGTGATATGCAAAGAAACATCAGACATCAATTCATATTCCCTCATCCTCCTGAAATAGTTTGGAACTATCTGACGGATCCCGTGCTGCTTTCACAGTGGCTGATGCCCAATGACTTCCGGCCGGTGGCGGGACATAAATTCCAATTCAGGGCAAAAGCGCAAACCCGGCTGGGGTTCGACGGGAACATTTATTGCGAGGTGCTGGAAGTAATTCCGCTCAAAAAGCTTTCCTATGCCTGGAGAGGTGGCCCGGGTCCCGGAAAGGTTTCGCTTGATTCCGTAGTGGTATGGACCCTGACGGAAAAGGAAAACGGGACCGAGCTCCTTTTGGAACACAAAGGGTTTGAAGGAATGAAAAATTTCATCGCCTACCTGGTAATGAATAAAGGCTGGGTACGGATCGGGAAACGGATGTTACAACGGATAAACCAGGCAACAGATGACAAACCAGCGTCCTGACGCCTTCCAGGTGATCGCAGACCCGAGCAGGCGGCAAATGCTTCAACTGCTTTTAAAGGATAGCCTGACCATTAATTCACTGGCAGAAAATTTTGATATGAGCCGCCCCGCTGTTTCAAAACATGTAAAGATCCTGCACGAAGCAGGGTTTATTTCTATTCAGAACATCGGCAGGGAACGCTACTGTATTTTAAAGCAGGATGGATTCAGCGAATTGCAGGAGTGGATAGATTATTTTGATAAGTTCTGGACAACCAAACTCAAAAAACTGGAAATGCTCCTGAGCAATAAATCAAACTCGGAATCGTTGACAAAGTTGGGAAGTAGCGGTGCGAAAAAATAAAACTGGCAACAAGATATGGCGGACAACAATAATTTCAAAAGCGGATATTCCGATGTTAACGGATTGAGCCTGTATTATGAAATTCATGGGCAGGGGAAACCTCTTGTACTTATACATGGTGGCGGTTCGACAATAGAAACATCATTTGGCAGAATTATTCCGCGGCTCGCAAAGCATAGACAAATCATTGCGGTTGAATTGCAAGCTCACGGACACACCAATGACCGGAATACAGACCTTACATTTGAACAGGACGCTGACGATATTGCTACACTTTTAAACCGACTTCAAATAACCAAGGCTGATTTTCTGGGTTTTAGTAACGGCGGGCATACGGCAATAGAAATTGCCATTCGTCACCCTGGATTGGCTAATAAAATAATTTTGGCTTCAGCATTTTATAAGCGGAGCGCTGCAAGCCCGCAATTTTGGGAGGGATTTGACCATGCAAAGCTGACCGATATGCCGCAGGTGTTAAGAGAGGGCTACTTAATGGCAAACAATAATGCGGGATCGCTGATGAATATGTTTAATAAAGATGTGCGGAGAATGAAAGTATTTAAAGGATGGAGCGATGCGCAAATGAAATCAATCCATGCACCCACGCTGATCATTAATGGGAATAACGATGTGGGTAGCGTGGAACATGCGGTAGAAATGTACCGGATTATCCCGGATTGTGAATTGGCGATTTTCCCGGGGGGACATGGAACCTATTTAGGGGCAATTGAATCATTGGACAATGGCAAATGGGTGCAATTTAACGCTACAGAATTGATTGAAGAATTCCTTAATAAACCATGACAATAAAAACCGGATCAAAATGAGGAAATTAAAATTGCAAATGCAGGTTTCCCTTGATGGGTTTAATTCAACCGGGCCTAATGACGAACAAAAATGGGTTACCTGGGCCTGGGACGAAATTAAGGATTATGTGCTGAACCTGCTTGATTCCTGCGATACTAATATTATCGGCAGAAAAATGGCAATGGATTATATTCCATACTGGCAGGATATATTTACCAAACCGGGCCATCAAGTGTATGAAGCGGCAAAAAGAATTGTTTCGATCCGGAAGATCGTTTTTACAGGGACATTGGAAAAATCAGCGTGGGAGAGGACAGAACTTGCAAAAGGGAATTTGACGGATGAAATTAACAAGCTGAAAAAGCAAAGCGGGAAAGACATCATTGTGTATGGAGGCAGTTCATTTGTTTCTTCATTGGTTAAGGAGGGGCTGATTGACGAGTTTCACTTTTTCGTTAACCCTGTTGCTTTGGGCAGGGGTGTTCCGGTTTTTGACAAATTAGAGAATTGGCAGCAATTGAAACTGAAAAACTCAATCACCTTCGACAGCGGAATTGTTTTACTTCACTACGACCTGAAGTGATTGCTAATCAGACACCGGCTATCCATGAAATCAACCTCTCCTGATAAAGCTGACTTACCCATTCTTTCTTTCCTTTCCCCTGCGGAATGGAGACGCTGGCTTGCTATAAACCATGATACTGCCAAAGGCCTCTGGCTGCGG
>JANWIY010000077.1 GCA_025449645.1 Chitinophagaceae bacterium
ATAACGAGGCCGATCTTGACCAGAATTTTTTCACCTGCCCGCTCCACCATATCTCCGGACCGCACAATTTGATGAATGATAAAGGGTTTCAACTTATTCGCATCTTCATAGCCCGGGTTCTCCGCTTCAGACATGATGATATTTTCCGAATTCAGCTGATTTTTAGACATTGATTTGAAAAGATCATTTTTCTGATCATCTGTACTCATGTTAAATGCCTCACGGTAACTTGCAGCGGCGTATCCTCCAAATATGGACCTTGAATCGATTATCAGGCTGTCTAAACCTTCATTTAAACTCACCTTAATATTGAGATTGAAATAAGATTTGTTGTAATCTTCAAGCGGAATGGGTTTAACCTCCGCAATCGCTGAGTTCATTGTTCCGATGGAAACATTTTTACAATACAATCCGTTACTGCCAGCCCAGTCCGGGTAGATTAGCGGATACCGGCACTCTCGTTTAGTAGGCACCAGGTACCCTTTCAATGCAGGAAAATAAAACAAAGAAAAATCACAGTTGTTCCAGTTCTCAAAATTCCTGTCGATTTCTGAATTGTCACGGTCAGTAGCAAGAAGAAACTGATAGTTTACGTGCAAATCATCAAAAATAGCAGTATATAGCTTCATCAGACCAACCATCGTTGCTATTCTGTTTTTGAGGATTTTCTCCAGATCGCTTCCATCGTCACCTGCATCTTCCCGGTAAGCAAAATTACTTTTTACATAATTCTCCACAGCCATCACTTTGTCAGAATCTCCTTTTAGTTTTGCCCAACTCCTGTCAGTTACAAATTGGTGAATGCGGTTGATATCCTTTGGAGCATTGGTCGTATATAATCCAAAGGCTTTTTTAGCCAGCTCGTTCCAGGTGAAAAGCCTCTGACCACTGCTGCCTGAATTATTATAGGAAAGTTTGTATTCCACGCGGCCAAGACTTGCAGAATGGGATGAATATTTTTCTTCCTCAGTACCTGCCATTTCGGGGATATCCACGCGATAAACAGTTTTTCCGGACGGTAGTGTATCGATCTTACTTGTGGGGTTGCAATTATATGGTTTCACTTCAAATATCAATCGCTGTGGATAAACAAGCTCCAGGGCTGAGGCCAATACAGGCATTTGATGCTGAAACTGTTCCCGGCCAAAATAAATCGGGTCCCGCTCAACCGTATAGTAATATTCAATTTCAGATCCTTTCTCCAATCCTTCCATCGCAAATATTCTGTAGGAATGCCCATCCTCGTCTTTCAGGTCCTTAATGTTTTCATTCGACACTTCCATCACCTTTCCGTCTGGAAGTATCGCGCGTCCATGGACTTCCTTTACTTCCAGGGCGCCATCTGTAGGAACGTACACCTTGTTGAAATATTCAATACCGTGGTCGTTGTTCACATGTATGATTTTATGAACTGTATAATACATGTGTATTTTATTCTTATTATCATCAATGTATTCAAACCTGCGGGCATCAAGCATCACCACGGCCGGTTCATTATGATATTTGCTGTCAACGGCATGAATAACTGGCTTTGGTGACCATTGCTCTGGCTGGATTGGAATCATTTGGCCTCGGGCAACAGGTAGGATAAGAAGCATTCCAAGTAAAACTGAAGGAAATCTTTTCATGGTGCACTGCTTTTTGATAAGGTCAGGGTTTTTTTATACTGAGGGTAAAGGTTTTCCAATACTTTATTGAATTGCTCAAACTGATCGCTGGTTAGCAAAAGCTGATCATTATCGAACCGCTGGGCCATTACCACATAATTACCTTCCACATCGTATGTCATATCAAATCCCCATACCGGATTGTGAAAAGATTTGCTTTCCGGCAGATCGCCCACTTTCCATCCTTTTGGCAATTTTAATAAAACCACATAGTTCGTTACCGATTTGAAATCGTATTGAATGGGCATTTTTCTTTTTGGGTAGTCGATCTCCTGGTCAACATAAAACTTGAAAAGGTTGAGATTCAGGTACCATTCATCGCCGAGTTTCTTGGCATAATCCGGAAGCCTGAATCTTGCATTGATCTCAACTGTATCAGGGGCTTCCGATTTCCCCAAATAGAAGCTATCGAGCTGAAATTTATTCGATCCCCTGTTAAACAGGTTGCGCATGCGTTCCTGCAGATCGGACGGAGAAGTATATTGCAGCCGTCCCCGCATATTCATCGCAAAGTAACCCGTGACAACTCTTTTTATCCTGCCGACAACCTCCCGGTCGTTTATTTCGAGCCAGGTTGAGTCTGTCAGTTTGCTAAATGATTTATCTATTACAGGAACTTTAAGAATTTTGAATTCCTTTTCACCAATGGCAATCATGGCTTCTTTATCCTGTATTGCATCCGGGGGATATCCAAAACGGCAGCTGGGATCAGTTCCATCGAGGAAAATATAACTTCCATTGAGAAGTACTGTGCAGATCATATGGTTACTCACAATGGGCAGCGGAAACTCAGTAAACTGGTAGGGCAGATGGCGAGTACCAATCCAGGTATAGTAAGCCTCTACGCCAGCAATCTTAAGCATCGCCGTGAGTATACTGCTCATATCCTTGCAGTCGCCAAATCGTCTCGTGCAGACCAGATTGGCATCCCTTGGAACAAATCCTTCCATGCCCTGCTCAAAAGCCACATACTTGATCTGGTGCTGAACCCAAGAATAAATTGCCCGGGCTTTATCTTCATCGCTATGCTGGTTAACTATAAGTGAATCCACGATCTGTTTGAGTCCTGGACTGGCCTGCTGGTTAATGGATTTCACAAATCCATAATTTAGGTGATACAGGTCGTCGAGCCCGGATAAATAATTCACGGTATTCCCAGACCCATCCTTAAAAGACGCAATATAAAAAACCACATGCGTGGCATACCATGCCGCGCTGGGCGCATCATCGTAAGCTTTTTGGGCTGCACAATTCCGGTATCGAAAAGTATATTCGATTTCTTTGCGGGAATTTTTCACCGAAACGTCCACACTGGCTGAATCCAATCCGATTATGCGGTATTTGACCACCATATCCCTCGGAAAGGTCAGTGTCAATTCACTGTTTACTGCCGGAATCCCGCTGGCAAAATAAAAAGGTGCGAGCAGGTATGGATTTTTGTTGATCCAGGACACATGTAAATTACCTATGGAGCCTTCTTTTACGGAGGGAAAATCAAATGTGGTTTCTTTCTCGTCATCATAGAATACAAAATCGTCTTTGTTCGAGTTGGTAATAAAGTCAACAACCTTAAGTTTTTTTTCTTCCGGTGTGCGGGTAAACGCTTCATAAGCCACGACCTGCTGAAACCCGCTGTGTGAAAAGCCGAGCCGGCCCATATAAGCGTTCGCCTGAAGAGTAAGGTATTGGATTTGTTGCAGCTCCTCGCTTTCCACGAATGGTTCATTCCCCTTCACGGAAATCTTATAACGAAGCACTTTATTCAGCAAAACAGCGTGGTCCTGAGGATATTGTTTCTTTAATTCCTCAAATGACTGTGCCCTCGGGCTTAAAGAAACTAATAAGTTCAGACCCAGTATGAGAGCCAGGTATGTTTTGTTCCATTTCATTTTTTTACCGTTACGAGCTTACCATAATAATAAACACGGTTTTCCACCACATCCCCCTGCTCATTATATATTTTCTCAACCCCGTGAATGGTTCCGTTAAAATGTGGCGTTTCTTTGGCCAGCTTTCCGTCGTCAAAGTATTCCCTCGCTATACCATGGATATTGTCATTTCTTGATACGGATTCGGATTTCAATTGGCCGGTGATTGTGTAAAACACCTGCCTTCCTTCATTTTCACCGTATGCAGAACTGTCAATAGAGCGGATTTTCCCATTGTTATAAAATAATGTATCCATACCAGTAAGCTTGCCATCCTCAAATGTGCATCGCCGGGAGGGCCTTCCGTTTGCAAAATTGGCCCGGACGGCAAAAAGTCCTGGCAGGAATTTAATTTCCGGTACCCAATTGTTGTCCGAACCAGGATAAGTATAGGAAATGGCATCCCCTTCATCGTACCTTATAGCGTAGGCTGGCACATCGTCGGGATCGTATTTTATTGCAAGTCCATCCCTATCATCGTTTTTAAAAGGAATCTCAAAATCCTTTTTGCCACCAGGAAAATAATAAGTCTCGAGCCTGCGTATTCCGTCCTTATTATATACCATAGAGCCAGTCAGTGTACCCTTGATATCATAATCGTTCCAGGTTCCCGAATTGATTCCATTTCTGTATTGGCCGATGGTTTTTTTTGCACCACCATAATAATAACTGATAAAGCTGCTGTCCTGGATTCCTTTCTTATAAAAACGGCTGGATTCTATACTTCCGTCGAAATAATAGGTCGTGTATGATCCGTCAAAATCGCCATGGCTCATAGTGGTTTCAACCCATTTGCTTCCGGAAGGATAGAGGAGCAGATATTTCCCGGATTCCTGAGGAAAACTATCGCGGATCAATATGCGCCCTGAGCTGTCAAACTGGGTCAATTGGGTAATCCATCCCTTGTAATAATGTTCTTCGAAAGTTATTTTTCCATCCGGAGCATATTCGGACCTGTAGCCGGATAACTCTCCATCCTGGAAGTATGACTCGGTGGATTTATTGCCTAATTCATCATAAAAAATCCAGGGGCCTTGTGCCGAACCGTTTCGAATCCAGCCTTCCGACTGGACCTGGCCATTTTTGAAATAGCCGATATAATGGCCATCCTCTTTATTATCGACCCAGTCCTGCACTGATTTTTTTTGGCCATTACGGTAATAGGTAGTTACAACACCGTTCCGCAGGCCATTTCTATACTCCACAGTTTGATTCACTGCACCGGAGGGAAAATAAAACGTCTTGGTTCCGGTTAGCAAGCCTTTCCGGTCAAATATCTCGTGGGCCCACTTTGATCCGTCAGACTTATAAATATCCTGTTCCCATAAGTCCGTAGCTCTTTCACCATGGCTGATGACCTTACCATCCTTGTTGTAAAACCTGATCGATTGGGGTAAATCGCCTGAATATTCCACCTGGCAATAGCGTTTTCCTTCCTTATCATAGTCTACCTCCAATCCTTCCAGTTTTCCCTTTTTATACATTTGTGTGCTGCTCAAAACAGCATTTTCGTAATATTCTTCTTCCATTCCGTCAGCATTATCCGATATAAAGTTGCGTTTCATTTTGAGATTGCCACTTTCGAAATAATACTTCCACGGGCCTTCTGTTTTACCATTTGTCACAAGGCCTTCTGATTCAAGGTTTCCATTTTCATAAAAGGTTTGATAATTTCCCTGGATGCTGCCTGACTTATAAATCATTTTATCTTTTACAGCGCCGGACCTGAAATAGTCTGTATATGGTCCTTCCAGTTTACCATTTATATAATTGCCCTGCGAACGCAATAATCCGTTGGAATAAAATTCTGATACTATTCCTTCCGGTTCATCCAATTTATATCCAACCATCTTCTTAGGTGTGCCCGGCCAGTAATAGCTCACTGATGGTCCGTTCAGCTTGCCTTTATCGTAGGTTTCCCGGCTTGCCTCGATTCCGTTTTCAAAATTGTCAAAAGTCTCGCCATCAATACTTCCATTTTGGTAGCTTTCTCTGGATTTCAATTTTCCATTCTGGAAATAAAAGGTCCAGGTGCCCGTGCGCTTGCCTGCGTCGTTGAATTGCCCTATCGATTTAAGGTTACCCCCGGGATAATAGAATTCCCATGATCCAAGCAGATTCCCCTTGGCATCCACTACACCTTTTCCTAAAAGCACGTCGTTATCAAACAGGAACTTCGAGGTTTGGACAGAGCGTTTATCAGCCTGAGGCTCACGTGTGGCGCGGATGAGGTTGAAATATGCTAAGACTTCACTGGTATAAGCTTCAGTGGACTTTTTATTCTTCTTATTGTATTCCTTAATGCTTTTGATATTCACATTCTCGAATATCCAGTTGATAAACAATTCAAATTTCCCACTATTAAAAGTCGATTTAAAGAAAGGAAGATAATACTGCATCCAAAAATCCACGGAACCTGATTTCAGTTCCATTTTCTCAAATACTACCTGTATCTGGCGCGAGATGGGATCGTCAAGCTCCAGGAGAGGTTTATATCCTTTTTCGAGCGCAATTTTCGACAGTACGATTTCTTCAATGGAAGCAAAATTGCTATCAGGTTCTTCCTTTCGGTTATTTTTATAAGCAATGATTTCATCTTTACTATTTGCAATAAGATCAAGAATCTTGATGGCGCGCCCCGCATATTTGCCCCCGGGATTCAAAAGCAAATAACCTGTGAGGCTCAGCATACCGGGAATGATTTTACCTTCGTTTATCGCGGTAAGGCCGAGATAAAAATGCGCGCTGTAAACATAGGGGTCAACCATCAATGATTGTTTGAAACAGGCTTCCGCCTCTACATACTTTTCCTGGTACATATAAACCAGTCCCTTATTGAAATAAAGCAATCCATACGCCGGATATTTTTGAATAGTCTTGTTAAATATGGTGATGGCTCCGTCCTTCCTATTTAAATCGCTCAGGATATTTCCATAGATATTATAAATCTTCGGCTCCATACCTCTCTGATCAGGCAGTGAAAGCGCTTCCTCGCAGTATTGAAATGCCTTTGCGTACTGGCTGTCCGCTTCGCAGGAGAGAGCCCTTCCATAAAGCGAACTCACGTAATTCGTATCGTTACGGACGATTTGCCCGTAAAGCTGCAATGCTTTCTTATAATCTCCTGAATCATAGAGCTGATCACACTGAAGTATTATTTCGCCGGAATTGATGGGTGGTTCCTTTTGAGCACGACTGTGCAGAAACAGGCAAATGGCCAAGGCTAAAAAGAGGATTCTCATACGTTCCTGAGAGATAGGGGGTTGACTAAATCGGGGTTGACTTATAAACGTGAAAAATCCGGATGCAGTATACAAAAAATCTGCTTATTTGCCTGGTTCTAAGGGAAAACCAGTAGTAAATCAAAAAAATGAAAGATTGCCTTGGATCCCATCGTCCAACAAGGCACGGCAGCACACAAGACTATCCATATCTTAACCTGTCTGCCGGATTTGAGCAGGATTTATACCAGGAAATCATTTACCAACTATGGAAATCTTTCAGTTCTTTTAGAATTGAAGCTAAAATCAGTACCTGGATGTGCCGGATACCATTAAATACTTCAATCGCCAACTCGAATGAAGAGACAAGAAGGGGGAATCCTATTCCTATCACTGAATTAATTTTAAATAAATCCGATACGGACGATAGTTTAAGAAACTTTTTACGGATGGGTGCAATTTACTTTCATGCACGGGCTCCTGATATTTTACAACAATTTAACAAAGCACCACGGAAAAGAAAAAGATTCTACAATTGGCAGAAATGGGGTGCCATGAAGCAAATATCCTCATTTGCAGGCAATATCATTTGGAGAGATTAGGCCAAAAACTTACATTGTTAAGGATATACGGTTACTTTAGTGTCTTCAAGTTTGTTTATGGGACCAGCGTCTTTAATCATCCTTTTTCTTGCTGCCATCACATTTTCCGCCGGCGGGATACTTATCTCGCGAATTTTAGTAAAAGGAACGAAGAACCCGCAAAAAGGGCAACCTTATGAATGCGGTATCCCAGCCACAGGATCTCCCTGGAACCAATTCAATGTGGGTTATTATCTATTTGCGCTGATCTTCCTGATATTCGATGTAGAATTGGTTTTCATGTACCCATGGGCGGTAGAAGTTAAACAACTGGGCCTGCCGGCACTAATTGAAATCGTGGTATTTCTATTTATTCTGTTTATGGGATTCTTGTATGCACATAAAAAAGGCGCATTGAAATGGATGTAGATAAAAAAAATAGTGCACAAAAAGACTTTCCCGGTGATATTCATGAAACAGCCGGAGGCGGTATTGTTTTAAGTAAGCTGGACGATGTGATCAATTGGGCACGCTCGAACTCACTATGGCCCCTGACCTTTGCCACCAGTTGCTGCGGTATTGAAATGATGTCTGTGGCCTCAGCAAAATACGATTTCTCCAGGTTTGGTTTTGAAGTGGCACGGGCTACACCCCGGCAGGCAGATGTCATCATCATTGCCGGCACTATCGTAAATAAAATGGCTCCAGTTTTAAAGAGACTGTACGATCAAATGGCAGACCCGAAATATGTTATTGCGATGGGCGCCTGCGCTATCAGCGGAGGGCCTTTCTTTTACAATACTTATTCTGTGGTCAAGGGCGCCGATCATATTATTCCGGTTGATGTTTACATTCCGGGTTGTCCCCCAAGGCCCGAAGCCTTATTACACGCCATGATTACGTTACAGGGAAAAATAAAGGCCGGTTTAACAAGAGAACAAATTAAAGAAAACGTCATTTTAAATCCATAAAATATTCTGGGGGATTGATATGCTGAATGAGGATTTAAAATCTAAACTTGTCGAAATACTTCCCTTAATCAGTTTTGAAGACGGAGGTGAATGGTTGAATGCCTATGTTCCCCCGGAAGAATTATTAGCATGTGTTAATCAACTCCGGGCAACCCCGGGCTTTGATTTTGATTACTTATTTTGTTTGACCTGTATAGACTGGAAAACACATTTTACAATGGTCTATCACTTTTCATCCACCCTGCACAGACACAATATTGTCATAAAAGCCAGAATCGACAGAATGAATCCTGAAATAGAAACGGTTTCACACATTTGGCGAACTGCAGAAATGTTAGAAAGAGAAGTGTATGATCTGTTTGGTGTGGTATTCCGGCATCATCCTGATTTGAGGAGACTAATCATGCCGGATGACTGGCAGGGATGGCCGCTGAGAAAGGATTTCGAAGACCCTGTAAACATGATAAAGTTATAAGCGCCTGAATACAGAAAGTGCAAAAGAAAATGATTGAAGAAATTGGCAGAACCACGGAAGGTGATCTGATAATCAATATCGGCCCACAGCATCCTGCCACACATGGTGTGCTGCACCTCGTCATTACCCTGAACGGAGAAACCATAAAAAAAGTAGAGCCGCATTTAGGATATATACACCGTTCCATCGAAAAAATGTGCGAAAGCCTGTCTTACCGGCAATTCATCTATGTAACCAGCCGGATGGATTATCTGTCCTCCCATATTAATAATCATGCCTGTGCACTGTGCGTTGAAAAAGGCCTGCAGATTGAGCCACCCCAGCGTGCACAATATATCCGTGTCATCATGGATGAACTCACTCGCATTGCTTCCCATGAGCTATGGTGGGGCGCCATGGCCATGGACCTTGGTGCGTTCACGCCTTTCTTTCATGCATTCAGGGAAAGGGAAACGATAACGGATATTATGGAAAAGACCTGTGGCGCCAGGCTCACAATGAACTACATGGTCCCTGGCGGCGTAATGGCTGAGCTCCACCCCGGTTTTCAAAGAGATGTAGAACGTTTCATTCAATTGTATAAATCAAAATTCGAAGAGTATAGTGAGCTGGTAACGGGCAATGTGATCTTTCAAAACAGAATGAAGTCCGTTGGTGTTTTATCAAAAGAAGATGCCATTTCCTACGGATGCAGCGGTCCTGTTGGCAGGGCCAGCGGCGTGTCTTGTGATATCAGAAAGCTTTATCCTTATGATATTTATAACAAAGTGGAGTTTGATGAAATAACAGAAACAGAAGGAGATTCCTATGCGCGGTATGTAGTCAGGCTGAAAGAAATACAGCAAAGTATCCGCATCATCGAGCAGTTGCTTGGAAACATTCCGGAAGGAGACTTCCAGGCAAAAACAAAAGCTGTATTAAAATTGCCAAAAGGCGAATTTTATCAGAGAGTTGAAACGGCAAGGGGTGAATTGGGTGTGTACATCGTTAGCGAAGGCGGTACAACACCATACAGGATTAAATTCAGGTCACCCGGGTTCTCTAACCTTTCTGCCCTTGAACATATGGTGAAAGGTTTGAAAATCGGCGATCTTATTGCCGCCATGGGATCCCTGGATTTGGTTATACCGGATATTGACAGATAAATCAGAATACATGCTTAGTTTAGAAAACATCACCCGTATAATTCATGAATGGCTGAACAGTCATTTCAATCCGGCCATCGCACTGGACACTGAATTTGTACTGGTAGGTGTTGCTTCCATTACTTTATTTGCCCTATTGGGCCTGAGCCTTGTATGGATGGAACGAAAAGTGGCAGCCGTCATGCAAATCCGTTTAGGCCCGAACAGGGTAGGTCCAAAAGGGATATTTCAAACGACTGCAGACACATTAAAGCTGCTTATGAAAGAGGGATTAGTACCCGATGGTGCTGATAAATTTTTATTTAACCTGGCCCCATTTATCGTCATGATTGTTGCCATGCTCATTCTGGCACCCATAGCTTTTGCGAAAAATTTCCAGATATGGGATATCAATATTGGTGTCTTATACCTCTCAGCTATTTCTTCTCTTTCTGTTATTGGCATTCTTATGGCGGGTTGGGCAAGTAATAGTAAATATTCTCTGTTGGGCGCCATGCGGAGTGGTGCCCAAATTGTAAGTTATGAGCTATCGGCAGGGCTTTCCGTGCTTTCAATCGTTGTGTTAACGGGAAGTTTAAGTATTAAGGATATTATTCTTTCACAACAAAATGGCTGGTGGATCTTCAAAGCCCATATTCCTGCACTTATCTCATTCATAATTTTCATTATCGCAGTTACAGCTGAAACAAACCGGGCGCCTTTTGATATGGCAGAAGCCGAAAGCGAATTAACCGCAGGTTTCCATACAGAGTATTCCGGAATGAGGTTCGCCCTGTTCTTCCTTGCCGAATACATCAACATTTTTATCGTCTGCGCGATTGGAGCTACTTTATTCTTTGGCGGCTGGATGCCCCTTCACATCGGATCCTGGCAGGCATTCAACCATATCATGGATTATATTCCTTCTTCCATTTGGTTTTTAGGAAAAACGATCGGACTGATATTCCTCATCATGTGGTTCAGGTGGACCTTTCCCCGGTTAAGGATCGATCAGTTGTTGAATCTGGAATGGAAATATCTATTGCCAATCAGTATGTTTAATTTATTATTAACGTCTCTTGTGGCCATCATGGGCTGGTATTTCTAATAATAATTATGTTCTTAAAAGATTATATAAAAGATGTTTACGGCGCTGTCAGTTCCCTCCTGAAGGGCATGAGGATGACGGGTTATTATTTTACCCATCATAAAGAAATCATCACAGAGCAGTACCCTGATAACCGGGAAACTTTAAAAATAGCCGACCGTTTTCGGGGAGAAGTAGTGCTTTTGCACGATGAAAATAACGAACATGCCTGCACCGGATGTTCCGCATGCGAAATTGCATGCCCTAACGGAACCATTAAAATCATCAATAAGTTCGATATCTCCCCTGAAGGAAAAAAGAAAAAAGCAATCGATACCTTCGTTTATCACCTGGAATTGTGTACGATGTGCAATTTGTGCATAGAAGCCTGTCCGACAGATGCCATAAAAATGGCACAAACCTTTGAACACAGTGTTTATGACAGAAGCAAACTCACAAAAAAATTAAATAACGAAGGATCCAAACTCAGGGAGGGCATTGAATAATGAACGCCTCAGTAATCATATTTTATATCCTCTCCGCTTTTATCCTGGCATCTGCCTTGCTCGCAGTTGTATCAGGAAAGATTTTCCGTTCTGCTATTTTTCTCTTGTTTACACTGATAGGAACTGCGGCGTTGTTTTTCTGGATGGGAGTGGAATTTATTGCAGCGGTACAAATCATCATTTATGTCGGCGGCATTGTTGTACTCATCATTTTTTCTATTTTTCTTACTCAGAAATCAGGCGATGAAATGCCAAAACCACTCAGAAACCGGTCCTTGTTTTCTGTTTTGGCACTAATATTCGGATTTACATTTACTTATCGCCTGATTTATGAATATGGATTTGTTCAAACCGCTCATAAATCATTTAATGTGAAGGTGTCAGAAATAGGGGCGCAAATGCTAAGCACAAAAGAGCATGGATTTGTGTTGCCGTTCGAAGTAGTGAGTATTTTATTGCTGGCTTCGATGATTGGTTGCATTGTAATTGCCATGAAAATAAAATCACCAGAAAGAACGGACATACAATAATATCCTAAATCGAATCAATTAAAAGCAAGTATTTCGGAATGAATGAAATATCAATAACGCAAATCCTCTTTGTAAGCACCGCCCTTTTTTTCATCGGCATGTATGGACTGTTTACGCGCCGCAATATGATTACGATGCTCATGGCCATTGAACTCATCCTCAACAGCGTGAATATCAATTTTGTCGCTTTCAATAAATATCTTTATCCGGATAAATTAGACGGGGTGTTTTTTGCCATTTTTGTAATCACCATTGCCGCTGCAGAAGCTGCCCTGGCAATAGCCATCATAATCAATTTATACAGAAGCCACCAGTCAATAGATGTGGAGGATGCAAACGAATTGAAATACTAAACGATGAGCCATTATTCATACATAGTATTTATTCCCCTCTTTCCACTGTTTAGTTTTTTAATACTCGGGCTATTCGGCAGAAAATATATCAAAATATACTCAGGTACAATTGGCGTGGTTTCTTTACTCATATCTGCCCTCCTTTCTGTTTATACGGCTTATCAGTATTTCTTTATTTTCGGAAAGGCAAATGGAGTCTTTCAACATATAATTGCCGTGAAATATGTCTGGCTTCAGTTCTCCCCCGGGGTTTCAATCGATATGGGTATCCTGCTCGACCCTATTTCCGTCATGATGATTGTTATAGTAAGTTTTATTTCTTTGATGGTGCATATATTCAGTCTCGGTTATATGAGAGGGGAAGAGCGGTTCGCCACCTATTATGCATTCCTTTCCCTGTTTACCTTTTCCATGCTGGGGTTGGTATTATCATCCAACATTTTTCAGATCTATATGTTCTGGGAACTGGTAGGGATTTCCTCTTTCTTATTGATTGGATATTTTTTTGAAAGTCCATCCGCGGTCGCCGCATCCAAAAAAGCATTTATTGTCACACGCTTTGCTGATCTGGGCTTTTTAATCGGCATTCTGATCCTTGCTTTTTACAGTCGTACCCTGGATTTCGGCTCCCTGATAGAAAAATTTACCTCGGTTCAATCACCAGAATTCATTCAAATTACTTCCGCGACATTCCTCGGCGTTTCTATGCTAACCTGGGGATTGGTGCTTGTATTTATTGGAGGGGCCGGCAAATCGGCTATGTTCCCCTTACATATCTGGCTGCCCGATGCGATGGAAGGCCCCACGCCCGTTTCTGCATTGATCCATGCTGCAACGATGGTTGTTGCCGGCGTATTTTTAGTAGCCCGGTTATTTCCGGTATTCTCTATTGATTTGACCGCCCTGCAAATCGTCGCCTGGGTCGGATCATTTTCCGCATTGTTTGCAGCCGTTATTGCATGTACACAAACAGATATTAAAAGAGTGCTCGCATTTTCAACTATTTCACAGATTGGTTTTATGATGTTCTCGCTGGGCGTTTCAAAATATGGTGGGGAAAATGGATTGGGTTTTACAGGGTCCATGTTTCATTTGTTCACACACGCATTTTTCAAATCCTTATTGTTCCTGGGCGCAGGTGCCGTGATACATTTTGCACACAGCAACGAAATAAAAGATTTGGGCGGTCTGAGAAAGCTGATGCCGGTAACGCATATCTGCTTTTTAATTGCCTGTCTGGCGATTTCCGGTATTCCGCCTTTTTCAGGATTCTTCAGCAAGGAAGATATATTACTGGCAGCCTTCCATTCTAATAAACTGATTTATGGAATTGCCTTGTTAACATCTGCTTTGACTGCCTTTTACATGTTCCGATTGTATTACTCCATTTTTTGGAATAAAAAGATTTCAATTCATGAAACACCGCATGGAGAAGCCACAGTGTCCATGAAATTGCCATTGATTATACTGAGTGCTTGTACAGTGTTAGCAGGCTTCGCTCCTATTTCTTCATGGGTAACTTCAGATGGAGCACCCCTGAAATCGCATCTCGATATAAGCTTTTCTGCTCTCCCGGTTTTGATGGGTGCTACAGGGATTTTTTTGGCAACCTATTTATATAAGACTCAAAACAGCAGGCCCCAGACTATAGCATCTGTATTGGGCAGCCTGTATAGAGGCACTTATAAGAAATTTTATATTGACGAGGTATATCTTTTTATAACAAAGAAGATCATTTTCAATGGTATCGGCCGGCCGGCCGCCTGGATAGATAAAAATATTGTGGATGGTTTTATGAATTTACTGGCAAATACCACAGCCAAAATTTCCGCATTAATCAAAGGGATCCAATCCGGCAAAGTTCAAAACTATACGCTTTACTTTTTTGGAGGAATCGTCGGACTAGCGCTCTTATTCATTTACGTATTTAAATAACTCACAACCAATAACACCCATAACTCATAACTAATAACCCCCATTAACGCCCCGCATGAATCTCTCCCTCCTCATCATCTTTCCTTTAGTTACGGGAATTGCTGTTTTATTCTGCAAAGGATTGAAACAGGTAAGAACTGTTTCTTTAACTGGGGCGACTGCACAGTTTATATTATCGCTTGTTCTTTTGGTTGAATACTGGAAAGAACGATCTGCAGGGAATAGGTCGCAGTTTTTATTTGACCGGAATTATACATGGTTTGAGCCACTGCATATTCATTATCATATTGGTGTAGACGGGATTTCCATAGCGATGATATTATTGACTGCATTTGTGGTCATTGCAGGCGTGTTGGTTTCATGGGCTCAGGAAACGCTCAATAAAGAATTTTTTTTCCTGCTTTTATTCTTAGGTGCCAGCGCTTATGGGTTCTTTGTTTCACTGGACCTGTTTACACTGTTTTTCTTCCTGGAACTGGCAGTGATACCTAAATTCCTTTTAATCGGTATATGGGGCAGCGGGAAAAAAGAATATAGCGCGATGAAACTTGCATTGATGCTCATGGCAGGATCTGCACTCGTGTTTGTAGGCCTGCTGGGCTTGTATTTCAATACAAATCTGAATGGCGCTCATAGTTTTGACCTGGTAGAGATTTCACAAATGCATATAGGTACAGCTGCTCAAAATCTATTCTTCCCCTTTGCATTCGTCGGCTTTGGAATTTTTGCCGCGTTGTTTCCATTTCATACCTGGGTACCAGACGGACATTCATCCGCACCCACGGCCGCTTCCATGTTTTTAGCCGGTATATCCATGAAGCTCGGTGGCTATGGCTGCCTGCGCGTCGCTACTTATTTAATGCCCGATGCAGCTCACCACTATTCCCCCGTCATCATTTTATTGTCGACCGTGGCCATTATCTATGGGGCATTTGCTACCATGATGCAGAAAGATCTTAAATATATCAACGCTTATTCGTCCATAAGTCATTGCGGTTTTGTTCTGCTGGGCATTGGCATGCTCACGCAAACTTCCATAAACGGTGCTGTGCTACAAATGGTATCGCACGGATTAATGACAGCTCTTTTCTTTGCTGCCATAGGCATGATATATAGCAGAACGCATACAAGGGTGACAGAACAATTGGGAGGCTTATTGAAAGTGCTTCCCTTTATTTCAACGGTTTTCGTGATTGCAGGTTTGTGTTCCCTTGGACTGCCTGGTTTTAGCGGGTTTGTTGCTGAAGTAACCGTGTTTATGGGCAGCTGGCAAAATCCGGATCGATGGTACAGGCTGGCAACCATACTGGCCTGTGCATCCATTGTAGTTACGGCAGTATATATTTTACGCGCTACAGGAAAGGCTATTATGGGACCAATTACTGAAAAACATTTTAACAACCTCACAGATGCAACTTGGAATGAAAGAACGGCTGCGGGAGTTTTAATTATCGGAATCGTTGCGATTGGTGTGGCTCCTTTCTGGATCTATCACCTGATCACTCCCGGAACAGATTACATTATTCAACATCTCGGAAAGCCCGTTACCCTCAAATAATGAATGAATATGGGAATTGACTTTTTAATATTGATGAAACAGGAATGGGCGGTCATTGCGATTTTATTTATCCTGCTATTTATAAAAGTGGGCAGCAAAGACCGGACAAATGAAAATATCCTGAACCTGGTAAATGTATTACTGCTGCTAAACCTTATTGGTGGATTCTTCGGATATAAGGACGGAATGCTGTTCAATGAAATGTTCAAAACGAATCATTTGATCGTTATGGAGAAAAATATTCTTTCGCTCGGTACATACATAATCGCATTACAATCTTCGTCGTGGCTGAAAAATAATAAGCATGTTCTGGAATTTTATTTACTCCTGCTTTCCACTTTGCTTGGCATGTTTTTTATGATTTCAGCAGGGAATTTATTAATGTTCTTTCTGGGACTGGAATTGTCAAGCATTCCATTGGCAGCCCTTTCCAATTTCGATCTTGAAAAAAGGAAATCCAGCGAAGCTGCTTTTAAATTCATCATTTCCTCCGCATTCTCATCCGGCCTCTTATTATTAGGCATATCCCTGATATATGGAACGACAGGCAGTTTGAATTTTTCGGCGATTTCTGAACATTTACACGGCGGACCCTTACAAATATTTGCATTCATTTTATTGATCTCAGGATTCGCATTTAAGATTTCCGCCGTGCCATTCCACCTATGGACGGCAGACGTGTATGAAGGCTCACCGGTTACAGTCACCTCTTATTTTTCGGTTATTTCAAAAGGTTCTGTATTATTCGTGTTCCTGACTGTATTGTACACGGTATTCAAACCTTATGGAGTAACATGGAATAATATATTATTTGTTCTTTCCGTGCTGACTATGATTATTGGGAACCTGTTTGCCATCCGTCAGAATAACTTAAAGCGTTTTCTTGCATTCTCGTCTGTTGCGCAGATTGGTTTTATCCTGATTGGTATAACGGGGGCGACGCAGGCAGGAAGCGCATCGGTTGTTTATTTTGTTTTGATCTACAGCTTCTCTAATCTGGGCGCATTTGGTGTGATCAGCCTGGTAAGCGCATTAACAGGGAAGGAAAATATTGAAGATTACAAAGCATTTTATAAAACCAATCCCATGTTATCCTGGGTTCTTGCCGTTTCTCTATTTTCCCTGGCCGGCATTCCCCCAACTGCTGGTTTCTTTGGTAAATTCTTTTTGTTGATGGCTGGTGCAGGCCATGGAAATTATATACTGGTTACGATTGCTGCATTGAATATGGTTGTTTCCCTTTACTACTACCTGAATATTGTGAAAGCCATATTTATGGATTCGAATGAAAATCCGATTAAAAAATTAATGATCCCCGCTTCTCCCAAACTGGCCTTGATCATATGCAGTACCGGGATCGTATTAACGGGAGTTATTGGTTATGTTTATGATTATATTTATTCAATGAGCATCGGGTTTTAAATTCCTGTTTATGGCCATCAATCAAAATCATTTGTCTGAAGAATTGAATGGTGTTAAATGCTCCGTCGTTGAAAAAAATGTAACTCCGGAACGTTCCGCCTTCCTTCAGCAAATCCTGCTGTTTAATAAATACAGGGTGGAAATTGCCGAATCGGCTCCTCCAAAAACTTCAGCCCCAAATCCTATTTCAGAAGGTGGAGAAGCTCCGCCTCTCCCGTTGCCGATACCTAAAACATTCACTGTTGGCGTTACAGATATGATGTTTAATCCCATCAATGCCATTTTCGGGAGACTGCTTCATACCCCGGAAGGCCATGTTGTTACTCTGGCTTACTGGAATCAAAAGGATGAATCATCCCATGATGAAATACCTTATTATGAAGGAAAATCCTGATGAGGCTTCTTAATACCATTTATTCACAGCCTTGTGGCGGTTGATATCGTTTTGATTGTCTTCGAGGGTGGAGAAATGATTGCCGTTGTTACCATGGTATTGCCATGAATTGAGAAAGTAGCAGTTGTTGTGACGTTCCGGGGATTATATTGAGGTTCCAGGGTTAGTTCCAACTGATTTCCTGACAGCTTCCAGGTTCCTTTCATGACGCTGATTTCCGAATTATTGGGCGCAGAGAAAGTCATTGTAAAACTGTGATCCGCGTTATAATCAATTTCTGAATTTCCTACATCCTTTGAAAATTTTTCTTCCATGGGTTTACCTATTTGCAGGGCAAATTCATCACTATAATAATTCTTAACTGACACCCCCTTCCATTTTCCAACAATAGCCTGGGCATCACAATTTGTAAAGGCTGAAAATCCGGCAACTATGCAGGTGGTAACAATCAAACCCTTGAATGTAAATCCTTTAAATGCTGAATGTTTGACCATCATTTGTGAAATTATTAAAGTGAGCAGAAAATAATGGTTATTATTCCCTTTGGGTAAGTTAGCAGATTTTTTTCAGTTTCCAAGTTAGGGAGCCCTGCTGTTTTACCGCATCTTACCTGCAGCGTTCTCCAAAACCAGGTTGGAAAATATGGCAGTATCCGTTGTGGCGGGCAGGTGTGAGCAAAAGCCGATACCGACATAGAATGGCCCATCAAATTGAAGCTGAATGGGGTCTCCTACCTGATGCATGGGTCCGCCGTTCGTGCTTACAAACAGTGCAAAGGCATTGCCCCGCTTTTCCAGGCCGATGCGGCTTACTTTTCCGGTAACCAGGTCGGGGAGGCCCTCACGATCATTAGCCCTCATTTCCTTCATCAACTGTCCCTTTTCCGGTCGCCAGGCCAGGTGGAGCAGACCGCCGCCGTGAATAGCAACGACGACCTCTTTAGAATCATCATCCAGGCTCTGGCGGATGAGGACGAATGCCTTGCGATCATCGTAACCTGCCGTATCCGGGAAATTGATGT
Organism: Chitinophagaceae bacterium; assembly: GCA_025449645.1. Classification (GTDB taxonomy): domain Bacteria; phylum Bacteroidota; class Bacteroidia; order Chitinophagales; family Chitinophagaceae; genus Puia. The sequence continues at coordinate 18,774 of JANWIY010000077.1, forward strand.
CGGCCGCCAGGGATACATCGCCTGACATTTTCTTCCAGAGATAACGGAATTCATCCCGCTGATACCATACATTATAACCGGCAGAGACGATGCTGTACTGCCTGGTTGCCTGGTTATAGCTGGAAGATCCGGGCACCAGCGCGCCTCCTACATCACTCTGACCATCGAATATGCCGATCCGGGCATGGTCCGTCCTGGTAGCGCGGTGAAAACCCGCAGGCGGCGGCACCTGCTTATGCGTTGCAGATCCCGGCTGCGCCCAATCTGGTACTTCCACTTTCGCCGGTGCTGTTTGTGCGGAAGCCTGATACGATGCGAAACACAATACCAGAGCGGAAAGCAATAATTTTTTTGAATACATGATATTCATTTTCTGCATATTAAATAATGAACTAAATCACCGGTACCAAGCGCATGGCATGAGTCACCAGAAACCAAAAGTTACAAACAAAATGTTCCCCGGTCCCGGCAAAAGGGCTAAATCCATTTCATGCTGTAGCATTGATGTGGTAAAAAATACCTGCCTGCTATACATGATGTAGCCCTGAAGTAGTATTTCTATGCAAAGCCACTTGGCGTCTTATAATATTCCATCTCCCCGACAATGAAATCATCATCGAATGGTTGTTTTAAAACGACGTTTACCCCCCTTTCAGTCCAATCATTCATCACTGCCCTGAATAAACAAAATTGAGCATAGCTTGCCAGATAAAATGTAAAATCAGTAACCTCATCATTATGTCGAAATGATATTGCATTTTTATCGCCGGTGGCTTTAACGTATACATCTCCTATTTTTTCAGTGGGTCCACGCTCCCTGTATTCGAACCCGTTAAATGATTCGAGATATACGGCTGCTGATTCCATCTCATCAACCGGATAATTCTCAGTGCCGAATTTAATTCCTGTACTTGAAAATACCAGCTCTCTTTCATCCCAGGTTCTGATCTTAAATTTTGCCTGGTTTGTAAACCTGAAAAATAGGGGAACTGCAATCAAGGCGGCTCCAATTATGTATATTTCTCCTGAACCAAGGGAAGACAAGGAAAAAAAGAACCAAAAGAAACAAATTGCATAAATGGCAATTATCCAGGTTGCGTATGGATTATACCTATAAATATGAGTTGTGACGGTGTTTTCGGGGTTTTCGTTCATTTCCTAATATAGGCAATATGTTGGTTAACCCCGAACCTGCAAATCACGGTGAGTTTCCAGGCTATCAAAGCGGCCCTGGCAAACCCGGTGAACAGCCTGCGATCAGAATGAGCCAGGCTGTCGAAGAAAGCTTTAGAACAGAATAAATTGTCCTATTGCTATTTCGCCAATAATTCCTCAAGGTTTCCAAGACCTGATGTAAATCCTGCTTCAAAGCCCATCTCAATTATTTTTTTGATATCCGCTTCGCTCGTGAAGCTGATTTCAACTTCAACTCTTGTTCCCGTATTCGTGGCTATAAATTGATTCTTCCAATGCATACTTGGAAATTCTAAATTCTTCTTCCCGTTTTCATCACAAAAAGAACACAGGGTCTGGAAACTGTTATTCTTTTTTATGGATTTGAATTCTACCAAGGACCACATTTTAGTTCCATCAGGACCAACCATTGCATATAGCCAATTCCCCCCTTCTTTAAAGTCCAAAGATTTTGTTTTTGCAGTCCAGGGTTTCGGAGCCCACCATTGATCTAATAAATCTCTGGTTGTCCAGGCATTCCATACCCGATCAAGGGGTGCATTAAATTCTCTTTTGACTTTGATCTTTTTGTTTTGCAAATCTTTTGAGATTTGTATCTGGATATTATTTGCCATTTTTTTTTGATTTTAAGGTATTTAAAACTTTATCTAATTTACTAAATTTGTCCTCCCACATTTTCCGGAAGGGATCGAGCCAATCATACACTTCTTCTAATTTCTTTGGCTTAATACTATAATAATATTCCCTTCCCTGGATGTTTAGAGCCAGGAGTCCGCATGCCAGCAGGATATTTATGTGTTTGGAAATTGCCTGCCTGCTTAAATCAAAACTGTCTGCAACCGTATTTGGCGTCATCGTTTTTTTTGAAATGAGTTCTATGATTTCCCGCCTCGTCGGATCAGCAATTGCCTGAAATACATCTCGTCTCATTTTGCTTATTGATTTATCTGCTACCAATTGGTAGCAAATATACGTGCAACTATTCAGTTGCACAAATTTATTTTGATTTTATCATTGTATCTAAAAGCCCGGGTATTTCAGGTAACATAAGCCCTGGATCGCCAGCAAGACCTCATCTATGGAAATCTGGTTTCTTAAAGTTCATAATGGCTGCTGGGATTTCATTTAAGTTAGGAAAGCATTGGTTAACCTCAAAAGGAATATCTTATTACGATATTGTCTTTTGCAAGTAAGCTATCTTTGTTATTCAGATTTAAAAAAAATAAAAGGATGCAATTAGCAAACAATAAGATTCTGATTACCGGAGGTGCAAGCGGCATTGGCTTAGGGCTTACCGAA
>JANWIY010000078.1 GCA_025449645.1 Chitinophagaceae bacterium
GGTATCAGCAATAACGACGGATACGATATCATACCGACTTACGGGAACTCAAAAAATATCATTACCGTAGGCGCGGTTTACCCTATTCCCGGAGGTTATAGTCAACCCGCTGATGTAGTGCTTGCGGAGTTCAGCAGCTGGGGTCCATCCGACGATGGGAGGATCAAGCCCGAGCTCGTGGCCGATGGAGAAAATGTTTTATCCTGCATCAGCACTGCCAATGACGCTTACGCCATATTCAGCGGCACGTCCATGTCCTCGCCTGCAACATCGGGTTCTTCCTTTCTTCTCCAGGAATATTATTCCAAACTTCATTCCGGAACCTTCATGCGCTCAGCGACCCTGAAAGGCATTCTTATCCACACGGCAGATGAGTGCGGGCCGGCCGACGGACCGGATTACCAGTTTGGATACGGACTCGTTGATATGGTAAAGGCTGCATCGGTAATCACATCAAATAATACGGATCAGTTGATCTATGAAAATAATCTTATCAACGGAAGTTCTTTTTCGCTTCCCGTGGTGGCTTCAGGGAAAGGGCCACTGGTGGTGACCCTCAGCTGGACCGACCCTCCGGGCACAGTGGATGAAGTAAACATTCTGAACAACCCTGCGCGGAAACTTATTAACGACCTGGATGTGCGCGTGACAGGAAATAGTACCACTTATATGCCATGGGTCCTCGACCGCAGGAGCCCCGGAAACCCGGCTACAACGGGTGATGATACGCTGAATAACCTCGAAAAAATTCAGATCAATAATGCCATTCCGGGGCAAACTTATACCATCAACGTAACGCATAAAGGAACATTGCAGCGCGGTGCCCAGGCTTATTCCCTCATTGCGAGCGGAGTGGGCGGACAGGCATATTGCGTTTCAGCAGCCACCAGCAGCGCCGGCACCCGGATCGACAAGGTAGATATCAGCAATATCAGCAATACAAATCCACCTGGCTGCACCACATACACGGATTATACCAACAAGACCATTAACCTGCAGTCGAGCTCGGATATTCCATTTACCATAAATCTCAGCAGCTGCGACGCTACCACCGCGCAGCGGGTCGTAAAAATCTTCATCGACTACAATAATAACGGCACATTCACTGATCCGGGCGAACAGGTGGCCGTGAGCACTGTACTTAGTGGTGGCGCAGCTACTTATTCAGGCACCATCGCGGTGCCTGCCGGCATGAAAATCGGCAATACCACACTGATGCGGATTGTAGCCGAGGAAACTACAGATACATCAGCAGTGAAGCCCTGCGGAAATTATCCTAATGGGGAAACAGAAGATTACCGGGTACAATTCATTGCGTTGTCCAACGACATCAGCATGAGTGCCGTCGAGGATCCCCTGCCATCATTCTGCCAGACAGATTCCCAAAGAATTTCCGTGCGCATTAAAAATGCAGGTACAAATCCCCAGGTGGGTTTCCCGATTTCACTTAAAGTGACTTCTGGTGGCAACACGCTGGTGGATGTTACCACGGTTTGTCCGGATTCCGTCTCTTCCCTCGGAAGCGTGATTTATACTTTCCAGCCCTCCTTTAATGCAGTGGCCGGAAATATATATGTTGTAACCGCCAGCGCGCAGCTTTCCGGCGATCAGGATCCAGGTAATAATACACTCACGGATACCCTGAATGTGAGTGCGGGTACTCCCATACCAGTGACGGCAGAGGCTGAAATTTGCAGCGACAATCCGCCACAGGCGGGACTGAAAGCGAATACGACTGACAGTTCGGATGCCTTTTTGTGGTATGCGAGCCAGAATGCCCCAACACCCATTGCAGGCGGAGCGCAGGCAACAACTACGGTAATCCCTTCCGATAAAACCTACTACCTGGGATTAAATGAATTGAGCGGATCGATCGGACCTAAATCAAAATTGGAAAACCCAAGTGGAGGATATAATTTTTTCCAGGGTAATTTCATCCGTTTCACCAATAACGTTCCTTTAACGATCTCTTCTGCCAGGCTATACGTAGGCAACGGAGGCAAAGTGCAATTTATCGTGGCCGACCTCGCCAGTTTTGATTCCTGCAAGGGGGGTTACAGTTATTTCCAGGATGCCACCAATACGATTGACGTTTATCCTACCACACCTAATCCGCAGCGCGGGCCGGTAACGGTGAATTCCGCAGCGGACACAGGGGCGGTTTTTCTTTTGAATCTTCCTGTTCCTACTCCGGGGAATCATGTGCTGATCGTTGTAGCAGACCCCAACGATCCGGATAGTGCCACTCTATTCAGGAATAATAATATCAGCACCAACGGCTATCCCTATGGCATTCCCGGTGTGTTCTCGATAACGGGTAACAGCGCCCTGGATTTGAGCAATTGCAAAGACACAACCTTTTACCAGAAGTATTATTATTTCTTATATGATCTGAGGGTTACTTTGGATAAATGCCCTTCGCCCCGGATTGCAGTGCAGGCAAATACACCGACACCGGCGATGATCACACTCAGTGGAATTATTTTATCAAGCAACTATCCGTCCGGCAACCAATGGTACAGGAACGATACTTTGCTGGTTGGTCAAACGGGTGCAACAGACTCCGTATTCATTCCCGGAACATATAAGTCTGTGGTCACCGATAGTCTGGGTTGCGTTTTGGTATCAAATGAAGTGACCTATTCTCTCGGAAGCGCAATCGGTTTGCATGCAACGCCCAATCCGAATAACGGGTCCTTCAGATTACAGTTTTATATATCAAATAGTGCCAATGTCGGCGTGAGCGTTGTCAATATGCTTGGTCAAAAAATTTACAATGCCGATTATCCCGACTTCGGAGGATTTTTCAGTAACACGGTCAACCTGGGTGCAGTAAGCGGCGGAATGTATGTGTTGAAAGTACAGGTAGGGGATAAGAAGTATTTGGAGAAGATTATGGTTTATTGAGAAGGTTGATGGTATATGGTTAATGGTAGATGGATCTCTGGTGCGAATTCAAACCTAAAATCCATCTACCATCCACTATATACCATTAACCATATAATTCAAGATGTATCGCCTTCTTATCATACCCCAGCGCCTGAACACGAAGCCTTGCTTCATCTATCATATTTTTCCATCCGCATAAATAAAAGTGGGCGGCCTTTAAGGCTTGCGGAGCTTCGGATTGGCCATTGGAAAGATTATTTCTGCAGATCTCTTCGTAAACAGGATGCACATATCCTGTTCGGATCAGGTGTTGATAATTCTCGGGAACCTCTCTCGAAAAAACAGGCATGTATTGAAATCGGGGAACTTCCTGTTCCAGTTCTTCCATTACTTGTTGGTAGAGACTATCCGTCAGTCTGCGACAGCCAAAGATGAGGTATATGTCCTCGTGAGGAATATTATGATTGAGTATATGATGAACCATGGAACGGAACGGCGCGATACCGGTTCCAGTGCAGATAAGAAACAAATCCTTTCCAATGGGATCCGGAAGTGTGAACAGGCCAAGCGGACCCCGAAATATGAGCTGGCTATCCAGGCGTACCTCATTAAATAAATAATTGGTACCCGCTCCACCCTCCATGTAAACAATGACCAGTTCAAAAACCGGCGATCCATCCGGCCAGGAGGCGATAGAATAACTACGCACTCTCTTATTTGGTTTTTCGTGAATCGGAAGGTCGAGGGTTACAAACTGCCCAGGTTTAAAATCATAGGGTTCTCCCGAATCCAGGCGGATCCAGAACCTTCTCGTGGTTTGGGTTTCGTCTTCAATGCGAATCACTTTACCGGTTTGCCAGGGAAGAGGCATGGATCAAGATTGATGGTTGATGGTTGATGGATCTAAATTGTGAATTTACACATAAAGGCCATCAACCGTCAACGGTCAACCATCAACCAAAATACAAGATTTGTGAATTTAAACTAAAGTCCATCTACCATCCACCATATACCATTCACTATAAACCGGAAGCAGATTGAATATTTTTCTTACTGAGTAATTGTTTGCGGAGGGAAATATCGGGAACCTTCTTGGAAATCCTGAGTTCTTCATTTACAACCGTGGGCTTCATGGCGATCACAGGGCTTGTAATATCCTGCATCCGGGTTTCCATGTTATAGGTTTCGCGTTCCAGTTCCAGGATACGTTCGTAATTATTAAGGATCTCTCTTTCCAGTTCTTCGATCTTGGCGCGGCTTTTCATGATCCGTTTTGCCCTGAAACTAAACCCTGCAAGTCCTGATAAAACCACAATGAAAGCCAGCAGGTAGATATTGAGCGTTACCTCGTTGATAAGCATGGTAATAATATTAAGGATCAGTCAATGGATCTTCAAGGGGTATTTTGCTGGACCATGCAGCGTGCCAGCCAGGGAGGTTAATCAGGCAATTGGAGGTGATTCCCAAATGTAAGGTATCCGGTTGAATAATATTTTAGAAAATTTCTTTTTCCACAATTTCCCTGATCCGGGAAATAGGAATACGTTCCTGCTGCATGCTGTCGCGATACCGGATTGTTGCCGTTTGGTCCTCCAGGCTCTGATGGTCTACAGTTACACAAAACGGCGTTCCGATGGCGTCCATCCTGCGGTAACGCTTCCCGATCGTATCTTTTTCTTCATAAAAACAACGGAAATGCGCCCTGCATGATCCGAGAATTTCCCGGGCTATTTCCGGCAAACCATCTTTTTTAATCAGGGGTAAAATGGCGAGTTTAACGGGAGCCAGTTTCGAAGGAAACTTCAGGACCACCCTGCTGTCTTTCTTCTCCGCCGTACTAAGGTCTTCCTCCAGGTAAGCCTCGCTCAGGATCATCAGCACGGTGCGGTCCAGGCCAATGGATGTTTCAATCACATAGGGAAGATAATGCTGGTTGAGCTCCGTATCAAAATAGGTGAGCTTTTTCCTGCTGTATTCCTGATGATTCTTCAGGTCAAAATCAGTTCGGGACTGAATGCCTTCCACTTCCTTGAAGCCCATCGGGAATTCAAATTCAATATCGGTGGCTGCGTCTGCATAATGTGCGAGCTTAACATGATCGTGAAAACGGAATTTGTCGGAGGAAATACCCAGGCTCAGATGCCATTGCATTCGATCATGCTTCCAGTATTCATACCATTCCTTTTGTGTGCCGGGTTTAATAAAATACTGCATTTCCATCTGTTCAAATTCGCGCATGCGAAAAATAAATTGGCGGGCGACGATCTCATTACGAAATGCTTTTCCAACCTGGGCGATGCCGAAGGGAACCTTCATGCGGCCGGTCTTCTGCACATTCTGAAAATTAACAAAAATACCCTGTGCTGTTTCCGGTCGCAGCCAGATCTCATTTGTTTCATCCGTCACGCTGCCAAGTTGCGTGGAAAACATAAGGTTGAACTGGCGCACGTCGCTCCAGTTAGCCGTTCCGCTCATGCCACATTTGATTTTATTGTCCTCGATCAGTTTTTTGAGCCCTTCAAAATCGCTTGCGGCCAGCAGGCGATCCATGGCTGAAAGCAGGGTGTCCGCTTCCTCTTTTTTGCCCATTGCCTCCAGCTCATCCGCATATGTTTCAATCAGGTGATCAACCCGGTACCGCTTCTGACTGTCCTTATTATCGATCATCGGGTCGCTGAAATTATCCACATGCCCGGAAGCTTTCCAGGTAGTGGGATGCATGAAGATCGCCGCATCAATACCCACAATATTATCATGGAGCCGGGTCATGCTTTCCCACCAGTAATCGCGGATATTTTTTTTTAATTCGCTGCCGTACTGTCCGTAGTCATACACGGCGCTGAGCCCGTCATAAATTTCACTTCAAGGAAAAATAAAACCATATTCCTTGCAATGCGAGATAATCGCCTGCAATTTTTGAACATCATTAGCCATAATGGCTGCAAAAGTAAGGAGAATGAGTAAGCGGAAGCAACTCCTTCGACGGCATTGTAGTATTTTTGAGGTGTATGCGAGGATTGAAAAAATGGTTGGTTTGTGCACTGCTCCTTTGCTTCCTGTTTTCCGCACAGGAAGCTGTTGCTCAGAAAGTTTTAAGCGGAGTTATTCTTGATGCCCATAGTGATGAGCGCGTTCCTTTTGCCTCCCTGCGCTTTACCCGGTCGGGTAACGGAAGACTCAGCGATTCGGCCGGAACCTTTACTTTCCACCTTCCTGCATGGCCAAAGGATACGCTGGAAATCTCATATGTAGGGTTTCAAAACTACGATCTGCCCATTACCGATTCCCTGACCCGCCGGGCCCGGAACGATACCCTTTTTGTGATCCTCCACTTGCAGAGGGTAATATATATTAACGAAGTAGTGATCAGTAAAAAAGTGGATTTCGGACTGTTACTTTGGAAGAAGATTGTCAGGCGGAAAAAATTCAACGACCGCTACCGTTTCGATAATTTCTCCTACGAACTCTATAATAAACTGGAGCTCGACCTCAACAAAGTCAATAAAAATAAGCTGCAGGATATCAAACTGCTTCGGCCTTTCGATTTCGTGCTGAACAATATCGACAGCTCGGAAGACAATCCTTTCCTGCCCATTTATGTTACTGAGACCCTATCGGATTATTATTACCAACGCACCCCGTTAAAGCGCCGGGAAGTAATCCTGGGCAGTAAGACGGTCGGTCTGGATAACGCAAGCGTGAGCAAATTCCTGGGAGGTATGGATCAGAACATTGACTTCTACAAAAATTTTATTCCTGTTTTTGACAAACGTTTTGTAAGCCCCTTAAGCAACAATGGTGACGACTATTACCGCTATAAGATCGTGGATACCGAATACGTCAACTCAAGAAGGCTAATACATCTCATCTTCACACCCAGGCGAAAAGGGCAAAATACTTTCGAAGGTGACTGCTGGGTGCATGACAGTACTTTCGCGATCCAGAAAATGTCACTTCGCCTCGATGCTTCCGCCAACGTGAATTATGTGGACCAGATGAGTCTTATCCAGGAATTTAAACTGATCAATGACAGCACCTGGTTTCTGTCGAAGGATAAATTCGTGATCAATCTTTCCGCATTCGGCAAGAACAAACTGGGCGCAATCGGAAGAAAGACCACGACCTATAAGAACGTTGTTTACAACGACATCTCCGTAACGAAGGAACTGGAGAAAAATAAAGTGCTGGAAGAAGTTGTGTTTGCTCCGAATGCAAGGAATCAATCGGATTCCTTTTGGGTGGCCCGGAGGCATGAAGACCTGAGCAGAAATGAAAAAGCAGTTTACCAGATGGTGGACACGCTTCTGAAAATGAAAGTATTTCATGACTATGTGAATGCAATCAACTTCATTGGAACTGGGTATCTGGACATTGGCAACTATACGATCGGTCCATGGTACAACTGGATCTATGCCAATGCACTTCAGGGTTTGCGACTGAGGTTTGATCTTTCAACGAACAAAGGATTCAATAAAGACGCGACATTTCACGGATACCTGGCTTACGGATTCGGCGACCAGAAAGGGCATGGGGAAGGGGATTTCCTTTACCTGTTTAAGCGTTCACCGCGCTTCACACTATTTGGCATGTACCGCCAGGACCTTGATTACGGACAACAGTACTATGATGAGATCACATCGGATAATATATTTTCACTGGCGGTAAGGAAATCCGGAGTGCCCATTAAATTTTTGAACCTGGAAGAAGAGAAATTGGAACTTTTCAAAGAATGGCGTTCAGGATTTTCCCTCACCCTTACGGGCGATCATAAAATATATGATCCTATCCGCAATCTTCCTTCAAAAGATATATTTACTTCTCCCGATGGAAATCCGCTGAATTCACTTGAGCTGGCAGTGAAGCTTCGGTTTGCTTACCTTGAACAATTTTTTGAAACCAGTTTTTACAGAACCAGTCTGGGCAGTGATTACCCGATTGTTGACCTCACCTACACCCGCGGTGTTCCCGGATTGCTTGGCAGCACGCAGCAGTATTCAAAACTGAATGCCAGCGTGTCCGATTATATTAAGATTCCACCGCTTGGAAGTATTTATTATAATGTATTTGCCGGGAAAACTTACGGCACACTTCCTTTTCCTTTTTTGAATGTGGCACCGGGAAACGAAACCTATTATTATGATCAGTACTCATTTAGCCTGATGAATAAATTTGAATACCTACACGACCAATACCTGGGTGTGAATTACGAACACAATATCGGTAATGGTCTTTTTCGTTTCATCCCACTGACCCGCAAGCTGAAGTTCAGACAGTTCTATACCATCAAAGCATTGTGGGGCAGCTTGTCGAATGCAAACGCCTTGTTTAACAGTTCACCCGATTACAGCTTCCGTTCACTGGATGGGAAAACCTATATGGAAGTCGGAACAGGCGTGGATAATATTCTGAAAGTGCTGCGATTCGATGTAGTGTGGCGCGTTCTGCCGGGCAACGTGCCGACTCCGAGTCAGGAAAGATTTGGGGTGTTTGGGAGTTTTAGGTTGACATTTTGATATGGTTGACAGTTGACGGTTGACGGATTTGAGTGATGGATGATGGGTTATGGATGATGGATATCGTGTGTTGGTTTACACAGAAAGTCCATCAACCATAACCCATCTACCATCAACGATAAATATCAACCGTCAACCCAGAGAATGAACCGCTTCCAATATTACCTGGCAACCAATCTCAATTTCCTCATCCGAAATCACCAGCGGTGGTGCAATACGTAAACAATGGGAGGCAAATAAAAACCAGTCGGTGAGTAGGCCATGGCTAATGCAATAACCGATCACCTGCTTATTCTTTTCAAAACTTTCAAATTCTACGGCAATGAGCAGGCCCGCACTTCTGACAGACTTAATCGCAGGGTGATCCAATAGTTGGTGAAATATTTTTTCTTTACGTGGAACGGAATCCATCAGGTGTTCATCCAGCAGTACATTCATGGAACTGAGCCCGGCGGCACAACTCAGGGGGTGTCCTCCGAAGGTAGTGATATGTCCGAGTACGGGTTGATCCATAAGCGTATCCATTAATTGCCTGGACGCCACAAATGCCCCCAGGGGAAGGCCTCCGCCGAGCGCTTTACCAAGCAGTATTATATCGGGGACCACAGCATATTGCTCAAAACCCCACAGTGTTCCGGTTCTTCCAAATCCCGTTTGTATTTCATCAAGCACGAGCAATGCGCCTGATTCGTCGCATTTTTTGCGAAGGGCCCGGAGCCAGTTATAATTATGAAAAGGCTCTGTTTTCCGCTCACCATCATCTGGAATTGGAGCAGGCTCTTGCTGCGGCCGGTTTTTAGAAATCGATGAGGCCTGGCTTTGCTGGTTTTTTATTTCCTTTTTTTGGCCGGGGTCTTCAGGTTCTTTCGGTTCCGCAGATTTTGGTTTGATAACCCCATGTTCGGCTTGCACGGTTTCTACGATCACGCAGGCGGTCTGCCTGCTGATTTGTTCCAGCTGATCAAACGAATTATAATCCAGGTGTATCACCCCGGGTAAGAGTGGTCTGAAGGCATTTCTCCAGTATTCATCCCCCATGATGCTCAGTGCGCCCTGGGTGGACCCATGGTAAGAATGGTTAAATGCCACAACCTGCGTTCTGCCCGTTGCCCGTTTGGCCAGCTTCATTGCACCTTCGGTGGCTTCCGCACCGGAATTGGTAAAATATACTGACTGCAGGGATTGGGGAAGCTGTGATGTGAGAAGACGTGCGTATTCTATTTGGGGGGATTGCAGCAATTCGCCGTAAACCAGGATATGGAGATATTTATCTGCCTGTTTGCGGATTGCTTCAATCACGGCAGGATGACGGTGGCCCGTGTTGCAGACACTGATGCCACCGATCAGGTCCAAATACACTTTTCCATCTGCAGCATAAAGATGCATCCCTTCGGCCCGCACGATTTCAAGTGCAAGGGGCGATGGAGATGTTTGTGCAAGATGGCGGAAAAATAATTCCCGTTGATTCATGATGCGGGTGCTCTGGGGAGTGAAGGCTTATGCTTATTTTTGTCTGGCTACGAAGGTAATAACCTGTCTATTCATCACCGCTAAATTTCTATTATGCCTGTGATCCTTCCAGTCAAGGGTGTGTCGCCATCATTTGGAAAAAATGTTTTTATCGCCCCAAACGCAACGATCGTTGGTGATGTGGTTATTGGAGACGACTGCAGCATCTGGTTCAATGCGGTGGTTCGTGGGGACGTAAACAGTATCCGCATTGGGAACAAAGTGAATATCCAGGATGGCTGCATCATTCACTGCACTTATCAGAAAGCAAAAACCGTTATCGGCAATAACGTTTCTATCGGACATAATGCAATTGTTCATGGATGTACACTATATGACGACGTACTCGTGGGCATGGGTTCAATCATCATGGACGGCGCCGAGGTGGGAAGCAATTCGATCATTGCTGCCGGTGCGGTGGTTCTGGAAAATACCAAGATTGAACAGGGCGCGATCTATGGCGGAGTGCCCGCCCGAAAAATAAAGGATATTCCCCAGGAACTCATCCAGGGCGAGATTGCCAGGATCGCGAATAATTATATTCTATACGCCAGCTGGTATGAGGACGCCAGGTAATATCGCACAGCAGCAAATCATAAGGCGGAGCGACCGGACGAGATTGCCCGGATCGCAAATAATTTCCCCCTATTTGCCAGCTGGTGCGAGGAAGCCAGGTAATATCGCATACCAATAAATCATAAGCCTGAGCGCACGTGCGAGATTGCCCGGATCGCGAATAATTATCTCCCATAGGCCAGCTAGTATGGGAAGCCAGGTAATATCGAAAACCACCAACAAAACATAGGGCTGGGCGTCTGTGATTACCTGACCTGAGGAGAGGAAGGTCCGGACAACCCACAAGGGATTGAGTCTGAAACCCGGTTGACTGCAGGAAGCCGTATGCCAAACGGACCCTCGGATTAATATACCCGAAGCGCGGGCTTGAGGCGCAAAAAAACAGCATGAAGATAGAAGACTAAATAAGCGGTCCTAACGTTTTGAGGCCGTAACAAAAGGTAATCACGGGATGCCAGGGTTAATCATCAGGAAACGATTCCGTTCATCGAACAATTCCTCATTTTCATCGATAATAGGCCGGTTTGCATTGCAAATGAGGGTTCTTTTTTGTAGGTTTAAATTTTACAATCAGTATCCAATGAAAAAGCGTAGAAATCTATTCTTCATCCTGTCGCTGTGTATCCTTTGCAGCACCGGTAGTTCCTGCGGCTTTATAAATAAAGTATTCGGACCAAAATATGGTTGCCCTTCCAATGGTAAAAATGTGGGAGCGGAAAGGATATTGAGCGGGGAAAAATTACCGAAGGCTCCAAAATTCAAAGCTTGACCTATGAAAACAAATCATGAATTTTCTACCTATTCTATAAAACCTCAAAATCCCAACACTATGAGCCTAACATTACGCACAGACTTTGGTTGCACTGAAGCTGTCATAGACGATGATTGCGGCCTGAAAAGATTTTATGAAGTCGCCAATATCCTGTCTGATGACCTCGATATCAATTTCAATCAGAAAACAGATGATTTCGATTCTCTGATGTGGGACTTCGCCTTCAAGGGTCATGTTCTTACCCTGCATTATAATATCTATACCGGGATCTCGATCTATCCGAGAAAATTCCGTGAAGCTCCCCGCAAAGACAATGAAGCGGTGGTTGAAGTAGCACGGTTCCTGGAAGGAAAACTGATGATTCATACGGCGAACAGGCTGGCTTCGTAAGAGGCTGGACGTTGTTTCGTTGACGGTTGACGGTTGACGGTTGACCGTGGGTTAATGTGGAATTATTCAGTAAGATATCAAACGATTACTTGCCCTCGATGAGGGCATTTTCTTTTGGTATATGGTTTATGGTGGATGGACTTCAGATTTGAGACCCGCATCTCAGTTCCATCCACCATCCACCATAAACCATCCACCATCCACCATCAACTATCAACCTCAATAATTTTTCTCCCAAATCGATTCAAGCATCATACGATAGCTTACATAACGCTTGAGAAATATCCTGCCTTCTTCGAGGGCATTTTTTATTGCGCAACCCGGTTCATTTATGTGCAGGCAATTATTAAACTGGCAATTATTCAACCGGATGCGCATTTCTGGAAAATAGTGTGAAAGCTCCTGTTTGGAAATATCCACGAGTCCGAATTCGCGAATACCCGGTGTATCTATAATGCGCGCATTCCATGCCAGGAGATCGAGCATCTCAGCAAAGGTTGTGGTGTGCATGCCTTTTCCGCTCCAACCGCTCACATCCCGGGTTTTCAGGGCCATCTCGGGAACGATCGCATTGATAAAAGAAGATTTTCCAACGCCTGAATGTCCGCTCAGCAGGCTGGTCCTGTTTCGCAAAAGCGTTTCGATTTCATCCAGTCCTGTTTTATCCTGCACACTTACCAGCAAAACTTTATACCCAGCGGATTCATACATTTCGCGCTGTTCATCAAAGAGATTCATCTCTTTTTTCCTGTAGATATCAGCCTTATTATAAATGATAATGGATGGAATATGAAATGCTTCTCCTGCAACCAAAAAGCGATCGATAAAGCCCTGTGATGTTTTTGGTTCTTTGAGCGTGGCAATAAGGAGTGACTGATCCAGGTTGGCCGCAATGATATGATGCTGGTACTTATTCGCAGGCGACTGGCGGTTGATGTAATTGTTGCGCTTTCGGATTTCGATAATCATGGCAGCCTGCTCCTCACTGTCCTCAAGTTCCATGATCACCTTGTCCCCGACAGATACAGGGTTGGTTGAGGTGATTCCATCGATCTTCAGAATTCCTTTGATGCGGGCATTCCATAATTTGCCTTCCTCCGTTTTCACGGTATACCAACTTCCGGTGGATTTATAAACGGTGCCTTCCATGTCAGGGAAATTTGCGGAACAGGGTTAGTCTTAATATCCATTCCAGCAGCACGAATCCGACTGCTGCAATTACAAAGGGAAGAAACTTTTCGGTATAGTGTGTAAAGGTGCTGACTTCAAATTTGGATTTCTCCAGCCTGTCAATCTCCTTATAAATGCCACTGAGGCTTTCATTATCCCTGGCCCTGAAATACTTGCCGCCGGTTTCATTGGCAATCTGGGTGAGCAGCTTTTCATCGATACTTACTTTTTCGCGTTGCATGATCACACCGCTGGGAGTTTGAACCGGTACCGGTGCAAATCCTTCCGTTCCCATGCCCACTGTGTATATGCGAATCCCAAAAGATTTGGCAATTTCCTTTGCCGTATTGGGATCCAGTAGTCCCCCGTTATTCTCTCCATCCGTCAGCAAAATAATGATCTTGCTTTTGGATTGGGAGTACCTCAGTCTTTCCACACCTGTGGCAAGGCCTGAGCCAATAGCAGTCCCATCTTCCAGCATGCCGCTCTGGACGCTGAACAGCTGATTCTTTAATACGGCATGGTCGGTTGTAAGTGGACACATTGTAAAACTTTCACCGGCAAAGATGACCAGGCCGATACGGTCTGTCGGCCGCCCGTCTATGAATTCACCCGCAACCTGCTTTGCCGCTTCCATGCGGCTTGGTGTGAAATCCTGGGCAAGCATACTCCCGCTGATATCCAGGCAAAGCATGATATCGATCCCCTCCCCGCTGGTTTCCTGCCGTTCGCTTCCCATTTGCGGCCGCGCAAGGGCAAGGATAATGCAAGAAATTGCGAGGAGCCGGAGAACAAAAAGGGCATGGCGGGACATGGTTTTCCATGACCTCCCACTGCCAAAGCTCTTTATGCTGGATACGATCATTGTACCCTGCCTGCGGGACGAAGGATTGGCATACAGGTAAGTGAGTAGTGGAATGCCTGCAAAAAGCCCAAAGAATAAGGGATGGGCAAAATGAATATTACTGAACCAATCGTTTAACACTATTTTTTTGCGTTTCATTAATTAAAACAATCGCAGAACTGATCACTTCCAGGTTCCGGTCATTATCGTCCATATCGGGAATGTATTTAGCAAACTTTACAAAATCGCTCATACGCAAAGTTCCGGCGAGATGCGTAAAAAAATCCATATTCATTTCCAGACGGCTTAGCTGGAGGATCAGTTCTTCATTGGTCCTTTCCATAGTAGCCAGGCCCATCGAGCGGCTCAGGTAAATGCGGAGGGCATCATTCATTCCCGAATAATATTTCTTGACAGCAGCCGCATCGGTTAAGGCCAGCTTCCTGAGGGTTTCCAAGGAAGCCATAGCTTCATCAAAAGGCGATAATCCCACCGGATTCGGGGCTCCCGGTTGTTCGGTGCGGGGAAGCGGCCGCGTGGCAGACAGGATAAATAATATGATGCTCAGCACCGTCAAAGCAAGCAGCACCCAGGCAATATATTTTACAGCAGGGTTTTCATTATCAATGATTCCCTTGATATCTCGGTACTCCTTTGCAGAATCCAGGTCTCCATAGGATACCTCCACAAGCAGGGAATCGCTATGATAACGTCCGTTTCCGATAGCAATCGGAAGAGCGGGGATTTTATTCACACCGGAATCAAAACTGGTGAGCTTCCATTCGAGGTGATAACTTGTACTGTTGGCGGTTACCAGGGAGTCAACACTGCCCCTGCCCAGCATCACAAAATGAGGAATGGTATCCGGTTGGGGAAGCAGCACAGGTTCTCCGGTAGGGTAGCTAACGTCAATGCCCAAACGAATCTGTTCCCCTATCAAAATATGTGTGCGGTCAATAGTTGTTTTTACCGAGGGGCTGTCTTGGGCGAAACAAAAGCAAAAAGTAAAGAATAAAAAGTAAAAAGTAAAAAGTAAAAAGTAAAAATTGGAGCGTAGCGGATGATTCAATTCCTTTTCTTTTTTCTTTATTTTTGTTAGTTCATCCGCTGCTATCAATTGTCTGTTCTCCATTTTCCTTTCTGAATTTTCCGCTATAGGCCGACAATCCTCAATTAATTCTTCGCAATTATTGAACGAAAGCTCTTCATAATCCGTTCTCACCTCTCCATTGTCAATTCTCAATGGTTCATTGTCCATTCCCGGATCTCCATTGTCAATTGTCAATTCTCGATTGTCCATTCTCAACTCTCCATTATCAATTGTCGACTCACCATTGGCAATTGTCAATTCTCGATTGTCCATTCTCAACTCTCCATTATCAATTGTCGACTCACCAATGGCAATTGTCAATTGCTTTTTCTCCATTCTATGAAAAGCTGATATTGGCATCGCCTATACAGATCGGTTTCTGCCCACAAAAAAATGCTGAAGCACCTTTACATAATCTTCATCGGTGCGCATGTGCAGGAGGTCAGAGCCTGATTTAAGAAATATGGCTTTGGTAAGCTCGGTCATTTTAAAAAAAGATTGTTGATAATAGGACCGCTGCGTATAATCGTGGGTATCCACCCATTCTATTTTCCCCGTTTCGGCATCCTCCACTTCGATCATCCCTGCTTCAGGCAGCTCCATATCCATTTTGTCGTACACTTTGATGCCGATGAGATCGTGTTTTTTACCGGCCACACGCAAGGCTTCTTCATATTTCTCATCAATGAAATCGCTGAGCAGAAAAGTAATCGTTTTCTGGCGGAGGGTATTGTTGAGAAACCGGAGTGCTTCAGTGATATTTGTCTTCCGTTGTAACGGTTCGTTCACCAGGAGGTCACGCACGAGGTGGAGGACATGGTCCCTGCCCTTTTTCGGTGGTATATACCGTTCAATCCTGTCGCTGAAAAAGATCAATCCCACTTTATCGTTATTATTTACTGCAGAAAAAGCCAGCACAGCGCAGATCTCCGTAATGAGGTCCTTTTTCCGCGCTTTAACCGTTCCGAACAAAGAACTTCCGCTAACGTCCACCAGCAGCATAACGGTGAGTTCCCTTTCTTCTTCAAATAATTTACTGTACGGATGATTAAACCGTGCAGAAACATTCCAATCAATGAACCGGATATCATCTCCTTCATAATACTCACGTACTTCCCGGAAACTCATACCCCTTCCCTTAAAAGCACTATGGTATTCGCCCGTGAAAATGTGCCGGGTGAGGCGTTTGCTTTTGATTTCTAATTCTCTTACTTTTTTGAGGATTTCAGCTGCACTGAGCATAGTGGATGGTATATGGTGGATGGTGGATGGTTTTATCCGATATATGGCTTTTGTTCTAAGTAATGTATAAACCCGTTCAATAAACGAATTATTCTTTCCACCATTTCATTAAAATGATCATAAGCCTCTTGATTTATCATATTTGTCATAACTGCTACACTCAATAGGGTTTCAACTTCGTATGCCGATCCTCTTGAAATATGAAGGAAGTGAATGCTGTCTTTTTTATATTTGCGCCCCAGTCCCTCCGCAATATTGGCTGCAATAGAAACCACTGCCCTTTTTGTTTGAGAAATTAATCCAAAGATTTCATCTTTAGGATATGATTTGGTCAATTGATAAACTTCCTTCACCATTTCCATAGAGTATCTCCATAAATCCAATTTTTTATAACTTATCATACCTGGTTTTAGCGATAAAACTAGGATACCTTTAAATCTTTACCCAGGCATCGAACATCCTCCTTCAGGGTGATTCCATCAACCATCAACCATCA
>JANWIY010000079.1 GCA_025449645.1 Chitinophagaceae bacterium
AAGTTCATGAGTCTCAAATATGACGCGGGCGACATCCCCTTGAAGGATTTAACCTACCAGTTCATTACCAACTTTGAATGGTATATCCGTAATAATCCCCTTAAAGCTGGCGATCCCTGCACCAATAATGGAACCATGAAACATTTGGAGCGGTTGAAGAAAATGGTCACCCGGGCCTATACAAATGAATGGATCGAAAATGACCCGTTCATTGGTTATAAGTTGCGGTTTAAACGTCATGAGATGGAATTTCTGGACAAAGACGAATTGGGCCGGATCGAGGTCCGCGATCTGGAAAACCCCATGTTGCGCCGAGTCCGGGATTTATTCGTTTTTAGCTGTTATACCGGGTTGGCCTATGTTGATCTGGTTATGTTCCGCCCCGGCAATATCCTAAAAGGGGCTGACGGGATGCAATGGATAAAGACTTCCCGCAAAAAGACGGAGATCCCGGTAAACGTGCCGTTATTGAAGCCGGCGGTCACCATCATGGAAAAGTTCCGTGCCGACGAAAATTCCGATAAATGGGAAACCCTATTCCCGAGGGTCAGTAATCAGGAAATGAACCGATCCCTCAAGCTGATCGGGGAAATATGCGGAATCAAGAAACGGCAAAATCGACCGATTTTCGGCTACCCTTGCGAGTGATTAGGTGAGTTTTTTTGCGAGCGAAATTGCAACTTGCTGATAGTCTTTTTACAACAGCTAATTTTCTGCGTCTTTCCTGGATTCGAACCAACAAATCTGTCGAACAGAGGTCAGTCGCTTATCTTCTGGGAGAATAGAGACCGCGTTGTGATTGCAATCATTCGAGTAAGCGTTAGTTTACCAGAATTTCCATTAATCGATAATTGATAAAGTAGGTTGTTCTTCCCATTTTCTGAGGTCGGAGTACGTCGGCGTTACTTAGCTTATTTAACCACGTGGACGCAGTTTGCCGATGCGCGATTTTTTTCTTTTCTAATGTTTCAATTTTCAAATAAGGCAATGCAAACATCTCGTTTAAAAGACCGTGATTGTAAGATGCACCTAATGCCTCCTTTATTTTATGTTCCAGGGCTTCTCTTAAAGAGAGAATGTTTCTAATTTTTGATGTCGTTATCTTGGAGGTCTCAGCGATAGCAGTAAGCATAAATAGTACCCAGTCCTGCCAATTTTCAGTTTCTGTAACGCCACGCAATAGTTGATAATACTCTGCCTTGTATTGCACAATGTACGAGCTTGTGTACAAGACCGGCTGCGTAAGTAGTCCCTGCTGAACTAAATATAGGGTATTGAGAATTCTCCCGGCGCGCCCATTGCCATCAACAAATGGATGAATTGCTTCAAACTGGTAATGAATCAACGCGAGCCTGACCAGCGGGTCAATTGAAGATTCCGAGTCGTTATTGATGAAATTTTCAAGTGCGGCTAATTTTTCACGAATGACAAATTCACCGACAGGAGGAGTATAGACGATCTCACCATTAATCGCATTTTTTAGTGCAGTTCCAGGCGTTGTACGGAGACCAGCCTGGTTTTGTTTGATAGTCTGCACTATTTCGACCATCGAATTGGTAAGAATCAGCCCTTTCCGGGCTTTCATGCGTTCCAGGCCGACATATAATGCATCGCGATAACTCAATACTTCTTTGGTTGCATGGTTTTGGTCTGAAGGTGCTTCAATGGTTGCTTTATATAGCTCGTCCTGCGTTGTGACTATATTTTCGATCGCCGAGCTGTTTCTGCTTTCTTGTAAGATAATGGTATTGATTAAGAGCGTAGGATCCGGCAAGGTCTCGCAAAGCCCATTTAATTCTCCCAGGTTTCGAGCTGCAGATGTCAATTTTTTCAATATTATGGGAGTCTCGAGATCAACCCCCGTCGGTGATATCGATGGAAGATCATTAAACGGAAGGTCTCTTCTGTAGGTCATTTGTGTTGAATTTTAGGCCGCGTATCGACACAATGGTCGGATTTATGTCGAATGGGTCGACATCTAACGAATCTTATGTCGAAAATAAGGATAAATTTCGACATGAAACATAGGGCTACAATTTATTTCACAATCGCCTGCTCCAGGCCAATACCTTGACTCCTTCTGAATAATTCATCATATCAGGTTTACCGACAAGTGGTAGGTTCCGCAGCCCGGGATTGATAGTCGACAGAACGCTGGGATCTATGATGAACTTTTGCAGATCAATATGATATAGTTTCCACTCCGAATGGTGAATTTCATATCTGATTAATTTATTGCCTCGATCAAGATACAGACAGTAGCGTTCGGTCAGCCAACTGTCAAGTGCCGATTTTGTCCGGATGCCGTCTTTCAGCGTAAATTCGGCCTTCAGAGCAATTCGCTGTTTTCGGTTAAACAAGGCATAGGTATGAATACCATCATTTAATGTTCTGTGAATTTCGGATTTTTCATAAGGAAGCCCTGATAACCTTTTGGCCACCCAGGCGGAAAATTGTTTGTGAGCTGATATATGAAGAAAATATACACCCGGTTTGCCATCTGTTGTGACGTAGGTCCGTAGGTTCAGTTCATGAAAATCCGAAATGGGAGAGAAAGGCGGCAAACCTCTTGGCCTGACATTCTCCATTGTGAACGCTACCACCGACACCCATGATTCCTTATCAAAAGTGTCAAGGATGAGTCTATGGGGAATGAAAGATTGTAGTATGTCCGTTGGTATTTTCCAGTGCAGGAAAAGTGAACGATTCCATTCCTGGTAGTATGCCCATACGCCTTGAGGCAAACCCCATGGTCTATGGGCAATATCTTGAATGATTTGTTTTGGATTATTCAAGCCATTGAAAACTTTATACTGCAAGATAAAGTCTTATGATCAACCCCCCAAAGATCGCATTCAAGAACAAGCTCAAAAGCTTTGAGCTGTACATGCTGAGGGAGCGAATTGTCACGACACAGGAATCGGGGGATGGCATATTGTTCAATAGGGAAAGCATGCTCATCGAGGATGTATGTGAAATAGTCAAGATTTGATCTGACAATTGGGATTAACTTTAAGTAACCACACTTATTAATCAACCCCAAAAGTCAGATCATGAAATCAGAATCTAAGTTAATCAAAAGCAAGTTAGGTTTACTCCATTTGGCGGAACATTAGGCAATGTATCCCAGGCATGTAAGGTGATAGGCTATAGCCGCGATACACAAACTGCCCTCCCGTTCAGATCCCGCATAATTCACGGCTGGCGGCTGTGATTCTTAGCGACGGGCTTTCTGCACCTGATATGTAAGAAATACGCCACTATTTGAGCGTCTTGTAACGAAGGCTGTTTGTTTACTGTTCCGTTGTCAGGATAAGGTTCATTTATTTTTTCAATAGTGAAACCTGAGTCAAGGATTGCACTAAACCATTCGGTTAATGTCCGATTAAAAATCGGCACTTTAAATTTCGGGAACTTATTTTTTAATTCGGCCGGAGCTGCTCCAAATATCCATTCAACAATTTTGCCATTCAGCTTTTCAAAATAATCGCCAATCTCTATTGCATATGTCTTTCCATAAAATCGCCTCAAATTTTTTCTGTGCGGCGTAGTAAAACACGGATGAGAAATTGAAAATTGTAAAAAGCCGCCCGGCTTTAAAACCCTAAACGTTTCCTGTAAGGCCTTTTCTATATTGGGAATGTCCATCAAACACATAAATGAAGTAGCGAAATCAAAAGCTTCATTTTCAAAAGGAAGTTCAGTCGCACTTGCAACTAAGTATTGAATGTCCAGCTGGCTGTCTTTTTGAGTCTCTTTTGCCCTTTCAATAAATCTTTCCGATATGTCAATTGCTTTTACCCTTGCTCCTTTCTGAGCCAGCAGCTTTGTATTGTATCCTTCCCCACAGCCAATGTCAATGCCTGGTAAGCCGTCCACGTCAGGCAATATGTCAAAAAATGCCGGTGTATTTAGGAAGTCCCTATAAATGTCAAACCCTGCCCTGGCAATTTCAGTCCAGGCTTGCGCATTTTCGTCCCAATATTGGCCTGCTTCTTTGTCGTTCATTTGATTTATCTGTTCTATTTTATAATTTCAATTTAATCATGCGGTGAAAATATTTCACTTCCGGGCCAGTGCCTGGCTGTCTATTCGAACGAAATTACCATATCTCAAATTTCTCGTCGACTTTCTTTGGAAACGGACGTTTCATGAGACCATTTGGGCGGCTAATGATTTTCATACCACCTGGCAGGCCAGTCGCCTCAAATCCGGCAAAAATGGTTCGGAAATTATACAAAATGCCTGCTAACCGGCCCCAAGCCAGGAGTAAAAGTGGACAGTGATGCATCAAAATCGCACACTTCCTACCCGAAAGAAATCATAACGGCTTAGTTCTCAATTCGATCAAAATCTGGTTTGATTTTTAGTGAAAAGAGATGAAAAAATGGGATCCTCATTAATCAAAGCGATATGAAGCGTTTCCTCTTACTGGCGACAACCATTGTCTGTTTTCTGATGGCCACTGGTCAGCAAGTCCAGAAGTTCACCTTCAACCCCGCCGACAGCGGTAGCGGCTACTATCTGGCGATCCCGCCGAACTCGGGAGACATCAGGGCCGTCCTGGTCGTATTCTGCGCGTTCAGGGGACCGGAAAGTATCCTCCCCGAAACAAAACTCCATAATGTGGCGGCCGCAAACGATATGCTGACCATCTATGCGTCTATCGGCAGGAGGGTCTTACCGGACCCGGAAACAATGGAGCAGATGAACCAGGTGTTTCGGCATGTGGTAGCGCAATTCAAACCGGATACCGCGACGTTTGCGGTGGGAGGATATGATTTTGCAAGTATGGCCGTTTTGCGGTATGCCGAGGAGGCCTGGACAAATCCGGACCGCTGGGCCATCCGGCCAAAAGCGGTTTTTGATATTGCGGGACCCGTCGACCTGGGCGCATTGGTGCATCTGTCCGAGCGACAGATCAAAAAGAATTATTCCCCGCCGGCGGTGGGTGACGCCAGGGCGATCCTGGGCCTGGTGGGGGCAGCGCCGGCCGGCGGTTACGAAACATTGTCGCCATTTAACAGCGCCGACCCGGAGCCCGGCAGAGAGCAGGCGCTTCGGCATGCAGCCGTGCGGTTGTATTTCGACACGGACATTGAATGGCAGCTCAGGGAGAGACGCAATGGTTACTATGACACCTATCTTCCCGACGCGGCGGAGATGGTCGAACGGCTTATGCTGGAAGGGAATAAGCAGGCGGAATTCGTGTCCTCCAAACAACCCGGTATGCGCAGCAATGGCATGAGACGCCCGAGCGCGTATAATATTGTGGATGAGGTGGACTGT
>JANWIY010000080.1 GCA_025449645.1 Chitinophagaceae bacterium
AAATGAATGGTTTCTTCGACGGCAAACCGATGCTGGAGTTTGCGATGGGAGTTGATTTTTAGGTTGCTAGTTGATGGTTGATGGATTTCAGGTGCGGATTCGAAACTAAAGTCCATCAACCATCAACGATTAATTCTTGCATTATACCTTTAAACCCTCCCTAATAAGCCAGGCCTTTACTTTCTGCAACTGATCTCCCTGAATAAGGATTTCTCCGTCTTTGACGACGCCGCCGCTGCCGCAATATGTTTTTATTTTTTTCCCAAGCGTTTCCAGGTCGGCTGCTCTGCCAATAAAACCAACGATAACAGTCACTGTTTTTCCTCCCCTGCGCCGGCTATCGAGCATGATACGCAACCGCTGTTTCCCGGGCGGTAAGGTCTCGTGACCTGATGGATTTTCTTTCTCAAAATTAAAATCGGGATTGGTGCTGAACACGAATCCGTTTTTATCGGGAATATTTTTCTTTGCCACTTTATTAAGGTTTATGGTAAATGGTGGATGGTAGATGGAATTCAGGATCAAAATTTCAGATTAAAATCCAGCAGTTTAAGTATTTTGTCGGTATTCAGTTCGTTTGTCAAACTTTCGCTGACTTCCATCTGCCATCCACCAGATACCATAAACCACATATCATCAAAAATCAACCTTTACTGCTTTCAAACTTAAATCCAAACTCCTCGCCTGATGAATAAGGGCGCCGACGCTTATAAAATCAACCCCGGTTTCAGCATAGGAACGGACATTCTCCAGGTTAATTCCACCACTGGCCTCTGTTTCAAGCTGATGATGAATGATGTTAACGGCTTCCCTCAATCGTTCGGGGACGAAATTATCCAGCATGATCCTGTCTGCCTTACCCGTTTTCAATACTTCTTTTACTTCCTCCAGCGTTCTGACTTCCACTTCGATTTTCAACGACGGTTTTACTTCCTGTTTATAACGGTAAGCGCGCTCAATGGCTTTCCCAATTCCACCACAAAAATCAATATGATTATCCTTCAGCATGATCATGTCAAATAAACCAAACCGGTGATTTTGTCCACCTCCAATGCGTACCGCTTCTTTTTCCAGAAGACGGAAATTCGGAGTCGTTTTGCGGGTGTCCAGTATTTTGGACGAATAGTCCCTGATCTTTTCAACATATGCATGAGTAAGCGTAGCGATGCCGCTCATGCGCTGCATACAATTCAGCGTAAGCCTTTCGCAAAAAAGGATGGTATGAACCGAAGCCTCCACCTCAAATGCAGTCTCTCCCGCTAGCATGGCTTCTCCATCTGTTTTATGAAGATGAAAAACCGAAGCAGGTTCCCTGTATTGAAATATCTTTTGCGCCACTTCCACTCCTGCAAGTATACCATCCTGCTTGATCTTTAGCACGGCCTTCCCTCTGGCATCCGCAGAAACGCAGCTTAGCGTGGAATGATCCCCGTCTCCGCTGTCCTCGGCCAGCGCTGCGGCGATCAATTCATGAAGCCGCTCATTAAAATGTGATATAGGTTTATCCAATGCACATCATGTTGACCCGCAAATCTAATTCAGTTCTGCCATCTTCACTTCCGGATTGATCAGCCAGGTAATGAAAAATGTATTTTAATCCGGATGAACACGGAAGCCAGAATAAAATGATCCAGGTGAAAATAACAGGTAATGCAACGGCCAAGATGTATTCATCCGGATTTAGTCGACGGGTTGAAACCGGATCTCCTGAAGAAATTGTTTATCTCCCTTTTGTCTGAAAAATAAAGTTGTGCGGTAATTGCCGGACTGGGTTTGCAACAGGCCGGTACAAAAAATGAAATCGCCGTTTTCACCCTCCTGGGTAATTTTGAAATTCTGCACCGCATGGGTATTGAAGAAATCCCGGATCACCATTTCCGCCTGTGTCTTGCTATAGGTATCACTTTTATCCGGAAGGCTGATATCTACCCGCATATCCAGGTAAGGAGACAATTGACTAACATTCCCGGATTTCAAGGCTGTCGTAACCGCATCCAGATTATAGGAATCGGTATGGTGAAAAGTTCTGAAAGAAAATAGGATGAGCGAGAAACCTGCAAGAACCCATCCTGAAAGGCGTTTCATGGAATATAGTTTTCCCCCGAGTCAAAGCTAAAAATATGCCAAAGTAAATCCTGGCCTGGAAAATAAAGATAAACACTGCAATAGCACTAACTTTAAGGCCCTTACAATCGGACAAAGCAAGTAAAATGTCAAAAAAAAATGCAATTCTGATCATCATGGATGGCTGGGGACTCGGAAAAGTAGAGGAGGCAGATGCGATCAGGCATGCAAAAACACCTTTTGTAGATTCCCTTTATTCAAAATACCCGAATAGCACCCTGGTGACCTGTGGTGAAGCCGTCGGGCTCCCCGATGGTCAAATGGGGAACTCGGAAGTCGGCCACCTGAATATCGGGGCCGGTCGCATCGTTTACCAGGAATTACAGCGTATCAACGTAGCTGTCCGTGATGGCTCCTTTGCTAAAAACCCGGTATTGCTTGAAACACTCCGCTTTGCAAAAAAAAATAAAAAGAACTTACATCTGCTGGGGCTTTTGAGTGATGGCGGCGTGCATTCACATATCAATCACCTGAAAGCTATTATTGATTGCTGCAAGACTGAAGGACTCCAAAACGTGTTTATTCACGCGTTTACTGATGGTCGTGATACTGATCCAAAAAGCGGATATGAATTTCTGCGGAACCTGCAGAACCACCTTGATTCAACGGCAACTGGAAAAATTGCAACGGTATCAGGAAGATATTACGCCATGGATCGGGACAAGCGTTGGGAGCGTGTAAAGCTTGCTTATGATGCACTCGTTCTGGGAATAGGACAAACAGGGAATAGTGCGTTGGAAATTGTAGAAAAGAGTTATGCGGAAGCTGTTACTGATGAGTTCATAAAACCCAGTGTAGTAAAGGCTCCTGACGGATTACCGCAGGCTTGCATCCGGGATGGCGATGTGGCGCTTTGTTTCAATTTCAGAACTGACCGGTGCCGCGAAATAACGGAGGTGCTCACCCAAACAGATCATCCGGAACAGGGAATGAAAAAACTTTCCCTGTACTATACTACAATGACCGAGTATGATCATCATTTCAGGAATATACACGTGATGTTTGAAAATGATGATCTTAAAATGACGCTGGGTGAAGTGATGGCAAAAAATAATCTTAAGCAGATACGAATTGCTGAAACAGAAAAATATCCACATGTAACTTTCTTCTTCAGCGGTGGCAGGGAAAATCCATTTGAAGGGGAAAAACGGATCATGATACCATCTCCAAAAGTGGCTACCTACGATCTTCAGCCCGAGATGAGCGCCGAGGCTGTCACCGATGCGATCGTGCCGGAAATACAAAACAGATCCGCCAATTTTATTTGCCTTAACTACGCCAATGCTGATATGGTGGGGCATACAGGCGTATTTCCGGCTGCTGTCAAAGCTGTAGAAACCGTGGATCGTTGCGTTCAGCGGGTAGTGACGGCAGCACTGGCCAGCGACTACATTGTTTTTATTACGGCCGATCACGGGAATGCGGATTATATGATCAACCCCGACGGAACACCCAATACCGCGCATACCCTCAACCTGGTCCCTTATTTCATTGTTGATAATCAATGGCGTGGAACCCTTCATCCCGGAAAGCTGGCCGACATCGCTCCCACATTGCTAAAACTCATGGGTTACGAAGTTCCCAGAGAAATGACAGGATCTCTTTTATACAGTTAAAAACCTCACGGAATCTTTAAGCCAATGCAGCTTTAGCAGCAAAAATTTGTCTAATTTACAGGGCAACGAGGTTTTTTATGACCGAAGAAGCCATTTTACAAGGCTGTTTGAAAAATCATGCTGCTGCACAACGAGAGCTTTACCAAAGGTTTAGCCCCAAAATGCTGGCGGTCTGTTTTAGGTTTGCGCATAACCGGGAGGACGCGGAAGATATGCTTCAGGATGGATTCATAAAAGTGTTTCTGCAGATGCATACTTTTCAGAGTAAAGGTGCTTTTGAAGGTTGGATTCGCCGGATCATGGTGCACACTTGTATCAATCACCTGAAAAAAAATAAGCGCTTCAATGAAAGTGTGGATATCGTTCAGGCAAGCTCGGCACAGATTCGTGAAGAAAATATCCCTTCTATCGTTCAGGCAAAGCAGATTGTGGACTGTATCCGCCTGCTGCCGATTGGTTACCGCACCGTGCTTAACCTTTACGCCATTGAAGGTTATTCCCATAAAGAAATTTCCGGAATGCTGGATATTGAAGAAAGTACCAGCCGTTCCCAATATACCCGTGCAAGACAAATGCTGGAAGATATTCTTGTCAGAAGAAATCTTATCCCCGTACCGCGGGAAAAGGCTGACCGGCTTACTGCAATCCAATGATAATTATGAGAAGTCGTACCAAAACGGCCGAAAATGAAGGAGAGAATTTATTTTGATGATGAATTTGAGAAACAACTGAAAGAGAAATCAGACCAGTTTAAGATGTATCCTTCAGATAAGGTCTGGAACGAAGTTCATCAGTTCCTGCATACCAAGCGCAAAGGCTTTGTGGCCGGAATGAGTTTTCTCGTAGGTGGTATTCTTATTCTTGCAGGCACCCAGCTGCTTGGTCCGTCAAAAAATATACATCAAAAAAGAGCCGTAACCAATACGATTGCTTCTACCCCGACACCCGCTACTGTTTACCTGCACGCGTTTAACCCAAATGATTTGACTGCAGGCCCCGATGCAGCTTACAAACAATCTGTAGCCCGAGTGCAGAATAAGACCCCGTTTATTTCTGCTCCTGAATCTGAAGAAAATGTTCAGGGCCTTTCTCCTGAAACTGCAAAACAGTTACCGGTGCAGGTAAAATCAGAACTGACTGCCAGCCCGAACCCGGGTCGCACATCCAACCTTGTTTTATCCGGATTGTCTTCCGCAAATACATCCTCACTGAGTCCCAAAGACGAGAAGACGGCAGAACAAAACACCGAGGCGCTTGCAGAACTTCTAAATTTGATGCCGGCTACTGAAAAATCTCCGGCGCATACGAGTCATATCCGGAATGACCGCTTCAGCTGGGAAATATATATAACGCCAACTTTGAATACACATCATCTCAATGGCGTGAACTATCAGAATATAAATTCCACTATTCAGAATGTGCCCATAACCGTATTGCATTTTGCAGACGTCAATGGCTTTGTCGATAATACACCTGCAACGGGATATGACGTCGGCGGAAATCTGCTTTACCGGCTCTCCAAAAACTTTTCACTCAAAGCCGGACTGCAATTCAGTTTCAGCAGGTATTATATTAAAGCATACAATTCAAACCCGACACAGGCTTCTGCGTCATTGAGTTCTTATTTCGGCTATATCGCCGATTCGCTGGCGAACTATTCGCTTGCGAGAAATGCAAACCCGAAAAATCCGCAACATTTTCAGAACAGATATTATCAACTATCCATCCCCGTTGGTATGGAGTGGAAAGTAGCCGGCCGGGGCAAGCTGGAATTTCATCTGGGCGCTACTTTGGAACCTAGTTATCTGCTGAACAACGACGCTTATGTGCTTTCCAGCGATTATAGCACGTATTCCAGGCAGTCCGACATTTTCCGCAGGTGGAATATTCAGGCTGGAACGGAAGCGTTTCTTTCTTACCGCATAGGCAAGGTTCGCTGGGAACTGGGACCGATGCTTCGCTATCAACTTCTCTCTACCTACAAATACAGCTATCCTTTAAGGGAGAATCTGTTGAATTACGGCATTCGGCTGGGATTCAGCAAAACGATCAGGTAGTTTTGTTTCCATGTACTAATTTTATTGCATGAAGAAATTCCGAATGGCGCTGACCACACTGCCCGTCCTTTTACTTTTTTCATGTCATAATACACCTGGTCCCCCGGATACAGGTCTTTCCAATAAAGCAGATACAGTTAGAAAAAATTATTTCCCCGTGGGTGATTTTCTAAAAAGTGAAATTGCTTACGTGGATTCCTTCCCGCAAAAACTAACTGAATATTATTCTCAGAACGGCAGGTCAGATTCAGCCATCATCACAACCCAAACATTCGACCGGCTGGCTGCTGCATTTTTGATAAAAGATCTGGATAGCACCCGCTTTGAAAAAAGATTTGATGAAACCTCGTTCCTGGACCAAACAACCAATCTCCTCACCTTTACATATTCAACAAAAGACAGTAGTTACGGGTTAAGAAGAGTGGATGTGCTGGCGGTACCAGGCCAGACATCAGATAAAGTAAGGTCGGTCTATATGGAAGTGAGTTCATGGAACGCAGACAGTCTGGTACTCAGCAAGATGTACTGGAGTACCCGAAAGAGTTTCAGTATTCTGCAAATTTATCAACCCATCCACGGCGAAGCGAGTACGAGCCAGATAAAGGTGGTTTGGGCCAGCGACTAAGGGCATGGACCAGGAAGCATTTCAGGCGATATCACAAACTATTCCGCAGGATCCGGGGATTTACAAATACTTCGACTCCCGCAAGGAATTGCTTTACGTAGGGAAGGCCAAGAACCTGCGGAAACGCGTGAGTTCCTATTTCAACAAAACCTTTACTAATTTCAAAACCTACGAGCTGGTCAGGCGAATCAGCGCCATTGAATTTACTATTGTGAATTCGGAACAGGATGCGTTCCTGCTGGAAAATTCTCTGATCAAACAGTTCCAGCCAAGATTTAATATCAATTTAAAGGACGACAAAAGCTATCCATATATTGTAATTAAGAAAGAGCCATTTCCCCGTGTTTTTCTCACCCGTAGAAA
>JANWIY010000081.1 GCA_025449645.1 Chitinophagaceae bacterium
TATCCAGATTTTATTCTTACCTACAATTGTTTTGTTGATCATGGACCAGATACTGGCATTGACCTAAGTTACCAATTGCGGAGCCAACGTATATTCCACACGCCTGCTCGAAATCCGCTCAATAATTCTTTTGAAGTTAACTTTACCAGGCTTTTAATTTTCAATTTTCAAATTCTCAAATTTGCACATTGCTAAACTTCCCAGGGAAATGCGCTTGCACTTCCTTATCATTTCTGCTATTTTGTGGGCATCCTCTACCCGTGCACAGGAGACACGAATCGTGGATATATGTATTTACGGGTCCAGCTCCGGAGGAGTCATCGCAGCTTATACAGCTGGTAAGCTGGGTAAGAAAGTCCTGCTGATAACACCGGACCGTCATCCCGGAGGAATAACCTCCGGCGGGCTCGGAAATACAGATATCGGCAATAAATCTGCAATTACCGGATTAGCCAGAGATTTTTACCTCCGCGTCGGAAAGCATTATGGCAAACCTGAGCAGTGGGTTTTTGAACCGCATGTTGCGGAGAATATATTTAGGGCATACCTCAAGGCCGGCAGGGTGGAAACATGGTATGCCCGCAGGTTATTGTCAGTTACCAAACATAACCAGGTCATCGAAGAAATAAAAACTGAAAGTACGGATCGTCCGGATCCCACCACGAACCGGATGGTAAGAGCAAAGGTATTTATAGATTGTTCCTATGAAGGAGATCTAATGGCCAAAGCAGGTGTTTCGTATACTGTTGGCCGTGAGTCAGACAGCTTGTATGGGGAAACATATAATGGAGTGCAATTGCTGGATAAGCACCAGTTTCCCGACGGTATCGATGCTTATGTCGTTCCCGGTCATCCCGCCAGTGGTTTATTGTGGGGTGTTGGGAACGATCAGGCCGCCCCTGATGGCACAGGGGATAAAAAAATACAGGCCTATAATTTCAGGATTTGTTTAACAGACAGGGTTGATAACCGGATTGATATTACCCGGCCTCCCGGCTATGATTCCGCATGGTATGACTTGTTGATAAGATACCTGGAAAAGAAAAAACCGACTTCATTGGAAGACGGCGTATTGAATATTAACAGGATGCCCGGAAATAAAACGGATATCAATAACAACGGCCCCTTTTCCACGGACATGATCGGAATGAACTATGCTTATCCTGAAGGTGATCCGGAAGTGAGGAACAAAATTTTTCGCACGCATGAATTGTATACAAAGGGGTTATTATATTTTTTGGGACATGATGAACGGGTACCGGCCCATTTACGGTCCGAAATGCTTCAATGGGGTTATCCGAAAGACGAATACCAGGATAACGGCAACTGGTCCACGCAGTTATACATCAGGGAAGCAAGACGCATGATTGGTGAGTACGTGATGACCCAGGCCAATTGTACAGGTGCTGTAAGAATCAGCGATGGTATTGGGTGGGCCGCTTACAGCATGGATTCCCATAACTGCGAACGCCTGATTGTAAACGGAATGGTCAAAAATGAAGGAGACGTCCAGATAGGCGGCTTTTCTCCTTATCCTGTAGCATACCGTTCAATCGTCCCGAAAGCGAATGAATGCACGAACCTGCTGGTACCTGTGTGTTTATCGGCAAGTCATATTGCTTATGGATCTATCCGGATGGAGCCGGTGTTTATGGTGCTTGGCCAATCCGCCGCCGTAGCTGCTGTTCTTGCAGTTAACCGGCATTTGCCTGTTCAGCAGGTGCCGGTTAGTACAATACAAGAAATATTGCGGAAAAATCCTTTGGCGGAAAAATAATTCCAAATCTGCCGGCTATTCTGCAACGCCGAAAGGTTCATCTGAATGCTGTTCAGGAATATGAGAGAAAGCCACTCATGTCCTGCCTCACCCAAATCGACTAACTGCCTTCAAAAAGCGCTAGAAAAAAGATCTAAACAACGGGTAATCTTGAAAATTAGAAGAACTCTGAAATTCAAATTCTCCATTTAAATATTTACACCTTCCAGCGCTGAAGCTACGGCGGGCAAAGCATTTTCAAATTAGCACAATTACACTCTTCTTCACTTTTGAAGGCAATGCATTTTCACCCTCCTTCGCTTCGGCGGGCAAAGCATTTTCAAATTTTCAAATTCCCAAATTAATATATATACTTGCCCTCCCACAGATTCTTCAGGTGTTTTCGCATCTCTTCTTCGCGTGCGTTTTTTCCCGGCTCATAGAAGACATGTCCGCTGATTTCATCTGGCAGGTATTCCTGCGGGGAAAAATTCTTCTCATAGTTATGGCTGTATTGATAACCCTTTCCGTAATCCATTTCCTTCATCAACCTGGTCGGCGCATTGCGGATATGAAGCGGCACCGGCAGGTCACCCGTTCGCCTGACCATCTGCAATGCTTCAGCAATGGCTTCATTGGATGCATTGCTTTTTGCTGATGAGGCAAGATATGTGGCACATTGGGAAAGAATGATACGGGATTCGGGGTAACCGATCTTATTGACCGCTTCGAACGTGGCGTTCGCAAGGAGAAGGGCATTGGGATTGGCGTTGCCTATGTCTTCGCTGGCCAGTATCAACATCCGCCGGGCAATGAACTTCAGGTCTTCGCCAGCTTCGATCATCCTTGCCAGCCAGTAAACGGCAGCGTTGGGATCGCTGCCCCGCATGGATTTGATAAATGCAGAAATGATGTCATAATGCTGCTCTCCTTTTTTGTCGTACAAGGCAATGCGTTGCTGTGCAGTGTCCATGACCAGCTGATCCGTTACGGTTATTTTTTTCCCTTTGGCTGAATCAACTACCAGTTCAAGAAGATTCAGGAGTTTGCGCGCATCACCACCGGATATATTGATAAGTGCCTCGGTTTCCTTCAGTTCGATTTGCTTTCCCTGAAAGGTCTTATCCCTGGCGATGGCAGATTGCAATACTAAAATGAGGTCATTCTCGTCCAGGGGTTTCAGTACGTATACCTGGCAACGACTGAGTAAAGCACTATTGACCTCAAAGGAAGGGTTCTCGGTGGTGGCGCCGATCAGGGTTATGATGCCCTTTTCTACCGCGCCCAGCAACGCATCCTGCTGACCTTTATTGAACCGGTGTATTTCATCTATAAAAAGAATTACATTTTCCTTCAGTTTTGCTTCTTCGATCACATCCCTCACTTCCTTCACTCCGGATGAAATGGCACTCAGGGTATAGAAGGGTGAATTTAACGTATGTGCAATAATATTGGCAATGGTGGTTTTGCCGGTTCCCGGGGGTCCCCAAAGGATCATCGAAGGCGGTTTTCCCAGTTCAATGGCAGTCCTGAGAATGCTTCCCTTGCCAGTAAGGTGCTGCTGACCCACCAATTGGTCAAGTGAATTGGGTCGGAGTCTTTCTGCAAGCGGAGCCGGATGAGGAGCCATAGAAAAAAGTTTACCTTTAAACAACAACAAGTTAGCCCTTTTAAGGTTTTATATATGGAGGTGATTCCATGAAAATCCAACTTCTAAGTTTAAGGGCCTTTCCAGTCTGGAGCTTGTTTTTTTTGTCCGGTATTTTACCGGCAGGCGCTCAGAAGCTTACTGCCGTACAGAATTATGGTATTAACAGGCCAGGCGTCGTGATGGTGAGGACTGTGTTTTCAGCTGACGTTTACGTGAACAACATGCGGCTTGATTCACGGAATTTCAATCACCTGCTGGACTCCCTCCAGCGGATAGACAGCAGCGGAGCGATATATACGCCTGAGCAAAAGCTGGATATTGTATTAACACAGATCCGTGACAATCCGAATCGGTTTTTTAAAGCCTCGTTTGATTACATTAAACAACCCGAGGAAATTACTTCCAGCGGAACGGGCTTCCTGATCACGGGAGATGGTTATGTAGCTACGAATTGCCACCTGATAGACCGGGATAAAGCATTTATCCGGCGCCAGTTCATACTTTCTGCGTTCCAGCAGATCACGGAAGCCAATATTTCCGCTTTTGAAAGTGCATGGGCCACCCGGTTTTCCGATCAGCAGAGATCCCTGCTTTATAATACCTATGCGTCGGTATATTCCCGCCTGTTCTCCATGGCTCTTTATGACCTGAAGAAGGAAATATTTATTGAATACAGTGCGGATTCCCAAAGCGGATCAACCACTCCGGTAAAAAAAATAGCGCATATCATTATAAAAGGACAGCCGATGCCGGGAAAAGATATAGCGATCCTGAAAATGGATGGTGACAGTACCCTGCCGACATTGAAAATCGCGCGGGACGACCTCCCCAGGGTCGGGGAGCAATTATTTGTTTATGGTTTTCCGGGTCCGGTAACCAATAATAATTATGTTTCTTCTGAGTCAGCCATTGAGCCTACGCTGACGACCGGAATTGTAAGTGCCCTCAAGAAGTCAGTGGAAGGATGGCCCCTGATCCAAATGGATGCAAATATAAACAGGGGCAGCAGCGGCGGACCTGTTTGCAATGAAAAGGGAGAGGTCGTTGGACTCACTACATTTGGAAGTATTGAAAACAGCGGAGGCCTGGCAGCGGGTTTGAATTTTGCAATTCCTGTTTCTATTCTGGAAGAATACCTTGACAGTGCCGACGTGGTGGCGCATCCCAGCGATGTTTCATTAATATTTGAAGAAGCGGTTATCTTTTACGACAGGGAATATTACAAGGAAGCGCTGCGCAAATTCCTGGAGGTAAAAGAGATTAACAAAAACTTTCCTGGTTTAACGGTCTATATTCAGGATTCGCAGAGACGCCTTACCCAGAATGACGAACGTAAAGCATCCATGATAAGATACGATTTGCTTGTTTTCGGCCTTCTTTTATTTATAGCTCTCTTGTTATTTAAATTTCTCAGAAAACGAAAGCCTGCCTGATTTTTTTAATTTCTAATTCAGTTTCCCAAATTCCTCGCAGATTACCCTATACGTATTCCAGGAAGAAGTTTCATCAGCGGGGTGCTGGCTGTAAAATGCACTCATAAAAAGACTGGTAAATGTCCAGGTCGTTTCAAGTATACCGAGGAATCTTTCTTTCATTTCCGGGGTTGACTCAGCGCGAAAATTCATCAGGTCCCTGATCTGCTGTATAGCGAACGAAGGCGTTCTCCAGGGGCATGATAATACGCGGAAACCTTTCATGGCAAAATAAATCGCGGTCTTGTCGGGACGGTCATAGTGCCAATCGCAAATCACAACGTCTTTCGGTATCATGTCAACGGCCCGCCAGGTGTCATTATAGCTGCCTTCCCACTCGCCAATGCCCGTTGTGCGTCCGTCAATCAGACGGTCTCCCCAGATGTACAAGGTCTTATTTCTTTTGGCGAGGTGGTCGTGGATTGCAGTTACCTCGTTTGCGAATAAAATAGAGCGATCGTGATGTGCGCAGCGCGGACACTTATCTTCTCCCAGAAAAAAAACTTCATCCATTCCGGCATGGAAAGCATCTGCTTCAAAAACATCAATGAGTTCATCCATTACATCAAAAACGACCTTATGCACTTCCGGAAGCAGCGGGCAATAACTTTTGCAATAGAGGCTGTCTTCATTGGGCCATTTATAAATTGCTGGCATATTTATCCATGGTGTTTCATCAAATTGCGGATATTTTTTCAGGAGCATATTCGGGCGGTTGGCCCAGGACTGGTGTCCGAGCATGTTAATCTGCGGAATGATCCGTATATGATTTTTCCGGCAAACCGATACGATCTTCTTTACATCTTCCGTGGAAAGCGCCAGGGTATCAGTTAATTCCGGGTGGGATTTGAACTGGTAGTGATATTCGATCTGAAGAATGATCAGGTTTATTTTATTCGGGGCAACTGCTTCATCAATAAAGTTGACGAAGGAATCCACGGAATTTGGTCGCGGTGCCCCGATACAAAGGCCCCTGACAGGCATCAGGCTGTCGAGCTTATCCTGTGCAAGCGCACCGCAAGCAGGAAATATCAGTAAGCAAGCGATCAACCGGAATCTGCATAAAAATAGTTTCATTGGCATTTGTATAAAAAGATCAAAAACAATTCCCCGTTCCGGTGTCAGTGCAATTTTTTTTAGTGAACCGGCGCCTGGTCAGTATTCCTCCTGCAGAGGGGTGTCGGACCGACAGAGGATTCCAAATTTACTGAAATGAACTAATTTCGGACTTGAAACCTGTTGAATGTCTTTAGCGGAACTGCGTATTTCTTCCTACATTGACCATACCGTCTTAAAACCCGTGTGCAGTTTTGCCGAAATTACTCAGTTGTGCAGGGAGGCAGTTCAGTACGGATTTGCAGCTGTTTGCGTTCCTCCTTATGTGGTGAAGCGGGCGGTAAGCGATATAAAGGACGGGAATCTGAAAACAGCGACGGTTATCGGTTTCCCAATGGGTTATTCCTCCATTCAGTCGAAGTTGGAGGAGACCAGACAGGCAATGGAAGACGGGGCAGATGAACTGGATGTGGTGATCAATCTCATTGCTTTAAAAAATGGCCAGTGGGATTATCTGGAGTCGGAAATGATCCAAATCGCAAAAGCCGTTCACCAGCAAGGAAGAATAATTAAAGTAATTGTGGAAAGCGGTTTACTTAGCAGGGAAGAGATCATGCATTGTTGCAGGTTGTATGGGAGGTTGGAAATTGATTTTATGAAAACATCAACAGGCTATGCAGAAAAAGGAGCTTCCGTAGCCGATGTGCAACTGATGAGAAAAGAACTTCCGCCAGGGGTACGGA
>JANWIY010000082.1 GCA_025449645.1 Chitinophagaceae bacterium
AAAAAATATACCCAAAAACCCCTGGCAACTTTTGCTGGAAAAACCATGACTGATGAGGAGTTGCCGGGCCTTGCCGACAGCCTGATCACCGCCCTGCTCCCGGTAGTGCTCATTGCCTCAGGAACGCTTGCAAGTCTTTCCGGTTCTCCGGGAAACTGGTTGGTGAAGACCCTTCTGGTGTTGGGAGATCCAAGCGTGGCCTTGCTGGTTACCCTGGCATACGCACTATATGCACTGGTATTAAAAAAAGGAAAAAAATTAGAACCATGCATGAATTCCCTGGCGGATGCAGTAAAAGATATTGCCCTGATCCTGCTGATCATCGGGGGCGCGGGGGCATTGAAACAAATATTGATTGACAGCGGCACCAGTGACCAGATCGCAGCTTCCATGAAAAGTTTTAGCACGCATCCCATCCTCGCTGCATGGGGCATAGCAGCTTTGATCCGGGTATGCCTGGGATCGGCCACTGTAGCAGGACTTACCACAGCAGGCATTGTTGCGCCGATGCTTGCCGGCAGTGCCGTGAGTCCCAGCCTGATTGTGCTGGCAACCGGCGCAGGCAGTTTAATGTTTTCCCACGTGAATGATTCCGGATTCTGGATGTTCAAGGAATATTTCAATCTGAGTATTAAGGATACCATAAAAACCTGGAGCGCCATGGAAACCATTGTTTCAATTGTTGGCCTGCTCATGGTTTTGCTCATCAATTTTTTTATCAGCCATTAAATAGGATTATATGCTTCCCGAAGAAAATTTCAAGCGCCTGGATCTGGATTTGCCGCCCGCACCTGCGCCTATGGGCGTATATATTCCACTGCTGATCGACGGCAAACATTGTTATGTTTCGGGTCATGGTCCGGTTCTCCCGAACAAGCAACTGATCATCGGTAAGATCGGCGCGGGAATGAATATGGAGGATGGGAAAAAGGCGGCGAGGCAGGCGGGACTAACCATTCTCTCCACCCTGCGTTCCCATCTGGGAAGCCTGGACAAAGTAAAACGTGTGATCAAGGTATTGGGCATGGTAAATGCCGATCCTTCTTTCGAAAAACATCCATTCATAATAAATGGTTGCAGTGAACTGTTTGCCGAGATATGGGGAAAGGAAAATGGAATTGGTGTGAGAAGCGCCGTGGGCATGGGTTCCCTGCCGGATAATATTCCAGTTGAAATTGAAGCATTATTTGAATTAGTTTAATTTTCACTCATGGAAAACCAACCATGGTTTGTGATCAATGAATCCGATAAGATTGATTCTCCCGCTCTTTGTATTTATAAGGATAGAGTCCGGGAGAATATCCGCCGTCTGCTCGAAACCGTGCACGCAAATAGAGTACGTCCGCATGTAAAAACCAATAAAATGGACGGTGTGGTTCGCATGATGATGGATGAAGGAATCAGCAAATTCAAATGTGCAA
The DNA here is from genome assembly GCA_025449645.1 of Chitinophagaceae bacterium. Classification (GTDB taxonomy): domain Bacteria; phylum Bacteroidota; class Bacteroidia; order Chitinophagales; family Chitinophagaceae; genus Puia. Next base: position 1,422 of record JANWIY010000082.1, read on the forward strand.
CCATCGCAGAAGCAGAAATGCTGGGGCTGACCCGGGCGAAAGATGTGTTGTTGGCTTATCCGCCGAACGGACCAAAGATCAGGCGCTTTTTCATGCTGGTAAAGAAATATCCTGCAACCCGTTTTTCATGCCTGGTTGATTCTCCGGAAGGAGCCACGGCGATTTCAGAATATTTCCTTCCGGCAAAGCGAAGAGCGGATGTTTTCATCGATCTGAATGTCGGCATGAACAGGACGGGCATCTTACCGGAATCTGCGATCGAATTCTATGAGATCATCCGCGGCTTAGAAGGAATTCATGTTGTGGGATTGCATGCATACGACGGGCATATTCACGACCCGGACCTGCATACCAGGCAGGTCCGCTGTCTTGAGGCTTTTTCGGAAGTCGGGCCCTTGAAAAAAACGCTTGAAGCCCTTGCAGGATATTCCATCACGCTTGTTGCAGGTGGCTCGCCAACCTGGCTCATTCACGCCCGGCAAGGCGACAGGGAATGCAGTCCGGGCACTTTCATATTCTGGGACAAGGGCTATTCCGAAAATTTGCCTGAACAGCCTTTTGAATTTGCCGCCCTGCTTCTATGCCGTGTTATTTCCCTGCCTGCGCCCAATATTATTTGTGTGGACCTGGGTTATAAAGCGGTTGCCTCCGAAAATCCGCAGCCCCGCGTTTTCTTTTTAAATGCAACGGATGCAATTCCTCTTGCCCACAGCGAGGAACACCTGACTTTAACAGTGTCGGATATCGCATCCTATCCGGTCGGCCGCGTGTTATATGGCGTTCCAAGGCATATTTGTCCTTCGGTGTCTCTTTACGACAAGGCGGTGATCATACAAAATAACCGGGTAATAGATGAATGGAAAGTAATTGCAAGGCAAAGGGAGATCAGTATCTAGAAATGATAAACCATGCCCAGCCCTCCGGAGGAGGAATTTAATTCCAACCTCCTTACCTTATCATTTAAGCGCAAGGTATTCTTATGATGCAATGAAATCATTACAGCATCCATGAGAAGAAGAAAACCGCCCTGTATCACAATACTTGTCCCATAGCCTTTAAATTGATCGCGGCTGTTTTGCTTTTCCTGGTTAATGCCCCGTTCCCGTAAATAAAATCCACCGGTAATATAAACAAGATCGAGGCCCAGGTTAAATACATATAATTTTTCAATCGTTTCCTGCGCATTGAGGTTTTCTGATATTGAATATTTCTTCAGCAGGGCTTTACGCAGATTGAGATATCCCATGCCGGCCAAACCCAGGTTAATGAAATTCCAATAGGCATTCATTCTCCATGCATATTTTGCCTCTCCCTGTGATTGCGATGCAATTATGAAACCGCTTATTATATTGGCTGTTGCCCAGCTACCCAGCGTAATCATGGCCCCCTGGGTGATGCGGTTCCTTGAGTGCGCAAGACTGTCGTTAAAATCCGCCTGGGCCATGACCCCGGCAACAACTAAAAAAAATACTGAAGAGAAAAATATTTTTCTCGTGATTTCAGGCCAGTGTATTCTGAAATTTACGAAAGAGCCTCTCTTCATGGGTTTTTTTACTTTTGAATTTTTACTTTTTACTTAAATTATAATTCACCCCAAACTGGAAACTCGCCGCATGGGTGCCAATGTTAACCTGCATAAACCCGGTGACCTTTTTCTTGGTAACATGGAGGCTCTGGGAAAAATAGTTGGGGCGGGAATTGGCTTCGTAGCCATGATAGTAGCCCCTTGGAAAAAGGACAGTTCCTAACGCCCACTTATAACCGATTTCCGTGCCGTGACTGGATATGCCGACAATCTCCGATGTTCCACCCAGCGTGAACATATGATCGTAAGTAGCTACAATGTCCGCTGATGAATCTGGAAGCGACTTCCGGAATTGGAGATAGTTGCCGTATTCTTTATTAAAAGAGGTTTCAAAACCGATAACACGCCATTCCCCCCTTCCATTCCCAAATGGAATACCCAGGTTTATACCGCCATACAATCCATAGGTCCCGTAAAATTTATTTGAAGCAACATAATGATAAGTCGTGTCATTTGATCCGTAATTTGAATAATAAGTATTCCCATAATGATAGGCATCACTTACAGAATAATTCCCCAGACTAAGACCTCCTCCGAAATAAGCCTGGAAATTTCCAAACTGATAACCGCGCTGTATGTCTGCACGTCCTCCCACAACGCCATCTTTCAATTCCTGGTTTGAGCCTCCAACGTTTAAAGCAATACTGGCATAAGTGGCCGATTTATTCGAGTCGGCAGTGGTGGGTAAGGAGCGATATGGGCCTGAATTCACATCCATCGGGCTCATTAAATAAGCCCTTGGCGTAATACAGGAACCGGCCGATATGATTAGCAGCAGCGCGTAGCAGGTGGTGAGTTTCATGTCAGGGAAGGCAAAAATTTTCAAAGAATGGCTGCATTAAATCTGTTAAATAAAAAATGTTCCCTTATTTCTTCACCGGCTCACCCTTCCATTCCGAGCCCGGATTAAAATATTTCCAGAGAAGGGCGGATAATTTACGCGTCAGCACCCATGCTTCATTATTGTAGTCCCAACTTTGGTCTTTATTGTTTTTGGTAAATATGCTGAATATATAGGGGTGTGTTGAATTTACAAAGAGCACTTCATTCCTGCTCTCATCCACCGCTCCGCTTTTGGAAGCAACGAAAATATCCTGTGGGATCTGCGAAAGTGCAACTTCATCCCAGTATTGCCTTCCTAAAATGCGCATCATCCGTTCGTCCGACTGCAGATCAAGAATCTCACCTCGCTTGATTTTTTCCACCATCTCCGCTATTTCATGGGGTGTCGTTTCACCCCAGCCAAACCGTTCCCGGTCCTGTTCACGGCCGGGTGTCCGGCTATTGGCGCGGGTGCGGATAAAGCCAAGACTGTCCATCAGTTCATTGATCCTTGTCCCGCCTCCAGCTATTCCCTGAAGCATAAGGCTCGCGGTGTTGTCGCTGAGGGTAACGGAGAGCAACATCAGTTTACTCAGGAGGATTTTTTCATCCGGTTTAAAAGAAGCCAGGATATCTTCCCCCGGATCGTAGTTCAAAGTGTCCTTATAGATCATCACCTGATGATATTCCAGTTCATGCCGGCGGATCCTGCTCATAATGCCAATGAGTATTGGAATCTTAACTATGCTTGCGGTTGGAAAAAGGGTATCGGCATTTACCCCGGCGATTCGGTTTTTTTTCAGATCATGCACGTACACGCCTATGCTGCCATGGAAACCGGATAATAATTGCCCGATTTTTTTTTGCAGACGCAGATCTGTTTTTTGCGCCCGGGTAGTGATTGACGCAAGGACAATGATCGGCAAAAGTATCAGGCGCATGAAGTACGTGTTAAGCGGACTATTACAAAAGTAAGATTAAGCAAACTTATTCAAAGACGAATCAATTAGGAAAACGATGGTAATATTTCACCCATGAATTATCTTGCAGACCAGGAAAAACTAAAATGGAAAGAAAAACCCGGATCTCAAAACAGTATTTTCTAGTCGGACTCGGGTTAATCAGCCTGATTGCCTATACCCTCATCATATGCGCCGCCAGCCTTATCCGGGGGTATTCCATTTCCTTCTGGCAATTTCCGCTGGCCTGCGTGCTAATGCTTGTCACTCATTTTTTTGCATCGGAATATTTACTGGGTAAAAAAATGAGGCGGTTTTTTTTCAGGACCAGCGGGATCCTTTTAGCTATCTCTATTGCCTCCATCCTTTTGGCAAGCGTCATCTATGATGTTTCTTTCGATGGTCAGTGGTATCATCAGGAAACTATTGATAAACTGAAAACAGGATTTAATCCCTACTTAAAACTCCTGCCTGTTCCCATCTCTGAACCCATTCCTCATTCAAGGGACGCGTGGTGTACGGGACCCGACAAATCCGTCAATGATTCAACTGATTCCCCCATTTCCTTCGTTAATTTTAAATATTTAAATCTTAACCATTTATCGAAAGGAACGGAAATAACAGAAGCCGCCATTTATAAACTCACCAACCGGATTGAATCAGGGAAAGCAGTAAACCTGATCATGCTGGCCGGCACTTTTTTCTTATGTCTATCTCTATTGTATAAAATTGAGCGCGTATCACCGGCTAAAAAATGGTTAATCAGTATTCTTGCCTGTTTTAATCCGGTAACAGTTACCCAACTGTTTACCTACTGCGTAGACGGCGTAATGGTCTCCATCCTGCTTTGTCTTGCGATTACTTTTTGTTTGTTTGTGCTGGAAGAAAACAAATACTACCTGCTCGCATTGGGTTTGCTGATCACGGCCGGGGTAAATATAAAATACACATCCCTGGTCTATACTGGTATTTTCTGCATCGGATTTCTCCTCATTCTGATGATCAGAAAAGACTGGAAGCGTTTCAGGAGAGTTTTCTATATGTGTTCCATTGCCAGTATTTTTGGTGCCTGCTTTGTAGGGTTTCATCCTTACCTTACAAATCTGATCACCACCAATCAGGTGTTTGACGGGCTTCAGGAAACCAAAAATGAAATCTACGACATCACACCTCCGCTCTTCCGGAATATGAATCGGTTTGAAAAATTTTTTGTTTCTCTGGCCACGCATTCGGATGATCAGGCTGCAGATAAGGAATCGGTTGGTGCGGCACTCAAAATCCCCTTTTCGGTAAATAAAAAGGATTTGCTGAATGCAAATAATGCAGAATTGAAATTATCGGCATTCGGTCCTTTTTTTAGTGGCATTTTGCTGATCTGCGTTTCGCTTCTGGTGTGGATGGCATTCCGATTTTCCAAACAGGCCGTTTTCAGGTATGGCGTTCTTGGCCTGGCTATTATTTTAGTATCTGTATTTATCGTACCCGAACCCTGGTGGGCGCGGTTTGTTCCCCAACTTTGGTTTTTCCCGGTTATCGTATTATTGATTTCGGAATGCCTTGCTCCTCTTGGCAGGCGGATTTTAGGAACTGCATTGTATGCATCACTGGGTATAAATCTGGTTTGGTCACTGATGGGAATTTTTTATAATTTATTGATCAGTTCGCACATCCAATATCAGCTTAAACAGATAAAAACCTTATCCGAACCAATCTCAGTGGAATACTGCGCTTACCGCTCTTTTACCAGTAATCGCCTGCGGTTCATTGAAAATGATATTTCCTTCGTCGAAAAAAAACCGGAAGGGCCAAATATATATAATGTCATTCATTCCAATACCAGGTTCGGAACCCAAGACGCACTCCCTGATCTTCCGAAACCGTTCCTCATGAAGTTGAATGAAAAATTTAAGGGAGATGACTCGCCTTGAATAAATTTATTAATATAATCCCCGGAATAACCCGGATAAGCAAAGTAAACTAAAATGAACAAAGAAGGAGTTGCCGTTACTGTGAGTGCCAGTGAAATAACGCAGACTACCGTATATTCTATTTTGCTCATGATCAGTTTTTCGCATCTGCTCAACGATACGATACAGTCCCTGATCCCATCAATTTATCCAGTGGTTAAAAATAGCTTTCACCTGAATTTTTCGCAAGTGGGTCTTATCACACTCACTTTTCAGATGGCAGCCTCACTCCTGCAGCCCATGGTGGGATCCTACACCGACAGGAAACCAAAACCTTTCTCCCTTGTCACTGGAATGGGATTCACCCTGGTCGGTCTTTTATTACTTTCTCGTGCCGGAAACTTTGCCATGCTGCTCGTGTCTGTGGGATTGATTGGAATAGGATCGAGCGTTTTTCATCCCGAAGCTTCCAAAGTGGCCTATATGGCATCCGGTGGAAAGCGCGGTCTGGCCCAATCCATTTTCCAGGTCGGGGGAAATGCGGGCAGTTCGCTGGGACCTCTGCTAGCCGCTTTGATCATCGTGCCTTATGGGCAGTCCAGCATAGGCTGGTTCAGCATCCTGGCCCTGATAGCTATGACCGTGCTGGTTATGGTCGGCCGCTGGTACAAAGCAAATACAAACCGTATAAAGGGAAAAGTAAGGAATATACACGGCGAGGAGCATCATTTTTCCCAGCGAAAAATTACTTTTTCGATTATTATTTTACTGGTCCTTATCTTTTCAAAATATTTCTATCTGGCTTCCATGACCAGTTATTTTACTTTTTACCTGATTGCAAAATTTCACGTTTCAGTTCAAACATCGCAGGTATACCTTTTTATTTTTTTATTTTCAGTCGCTGCGGGCACCTTACTCGGCGGTCCGCTTGGGGATCGTTTCGGAAGAAAATATGTAATCTGGTTCTCCATTTTGGGCGTTGCGCCCTTTACCCTCATCCTACCCCATGCCGGTCTTTTCTGGACAGCCGGATTGGCTGTTATCATCGGGGTGGTGCTGGCATCTGCTTTTTCCGCGATACTTGTGTATGCGCAGGAATTATTACCCGGTAAAATCGGCATGATCTCGGGATTATTTTTTGGCTTTGCTTTTGGGATGGGCGGCCTGGGTTCTGCGGTACTGGGTGCCCTGGCCGATGAAAAAGGAATAGTCTATGTCTACCAGGTATGTGCTTTTTTACCCCTCATCGGATTGCTTACAGGATTCCTGCCGGATATCGGCGGTAGAAAGAGGATGCGTAAATTATGATTACAATCATTTTTTAACCGTAAAAAACAAAACGCGGCTTCCCGGTTCACCATAATCTGTTAGACCCTGAACCACCATGGCATATTTCCCCGGAATATCGGAAGTATAAAAACTAACCTGATTTTTTCCATCAGGGCCCGTTTTTATTTGAGGAGACCAGTATAAAAGAGTTCTGAAATCAGGCATCCGGCTGTTGATTGCCTGTTCCGTTTCGTATACCGGTGTAAAAAATTCCCGCTGGCCCGGAATACCCGGATAATCGAGCACTGTAGCGCGAGGATCCATGTCAAATCCATCCAGATCTCCGTGGTAGGTTGTGCAATTCACAACGCCATTAAATGGCTGGAAACCCAGAAAATATTGCCTGGTAATGAGATCGATGCGGCGGATTTTAAGCGGGTCCTGATGAAATAATTTATTGGGATCAAAAACAGGGACTCCATCAATCAGGATCATCGGCGGGGAGCGAAAAAACTCCTTTAACGGGTAATTGTAAACAAGCAATTGAAATTTATCGCGCTTTCTGAGCACATCCACCGAGGTTACATATTCACGAAGGACTTCCTCCATGGTCAGGAACCTGGTGTAATCGTCCAGCAGGTATCCTTCATCCGGAGTAACATAAAAGGAATTAGTATCAATAGCAGGCATGATGAACTGCTGCATTTTATTACCACTATAAATTTGCTGTACCTGCGCATGAATGCTTTCGTCAAGCAGTACAGGGGAAGTTATTGATGGGACTGAAATATCCGGGAGCTGGGTTGATGTATACTGGTGGTCGAACGGACTTTCTATATCAATATGGCTGCTGCTGTCTTCCTTCGGATTTGTCTGTATGATAATCTCCTGTGAGCCATACATCCCGGTCATTTCAAAATTCACACGTCCTTCTGCACTACTGGAGGTGGCCCGGAATTGAGTTTTCGTTGATGGAATAGAAAGATAAGCATCCAGGTCAGGAATGCCTGCTCCTGTTTTATTGTCAACGAGTTTTCCCTGTATAATATGTCCGTTGTATTCTGGCATCAACTGAATGGGTGCTGGTTTATTTTGCAGGAGATCCTGCCATTTAAACCTTCTCCAACCCTGGGTTAACATGAGGTTATCCATGGTTTCTTCCCTGGCGGCACTGCTGTCGCTAAAATAATATTCGGGAGATTCAATTCCACCTCCCAGTTCGGAAGACAGATACATGTATTCACTAATATCTGTTTTATCCAGGGTTTGAAGGGAATCCAGACGGTAAACTGCCATGGACATATCAGCACGGATCGGCTTGCCCTCATGATCCGAGGTTGAAAAATCAAGTTGAATTTTTTTCCTGGTCTCATAGGCATCCATCGGAGACACCTGGATCTGAAATGTGTTCTGCGGGTATTTAAAATATAAACGTTCGCATACCGGCAGTTCGTTGAAATTAAAAACCGTAAAATGCGAAATCCCATCTCCCAGATCATCCGTGTTTATTGAGAAGACGGCTTTCCCGTCCTTGAGATATTGTCCGTCAAATTTTTTAAGATCTCCGCGGGTATGGACAAAAAGATAAACATACATCGCCGGATCCGGGTTTCCGGAAGCACTTACGGTAACGGTCAGCTGTTTATCTGCCGTTTTAGAAATGTTCATCTCATACCCGTTGGAATAAGCCTGGGGCAAGTCCCTGGTAACCTGGTTTCCGTTGGGGAAATTGACAATGGCTTTGTATGTATGGCCGGTCAGGGGTGTGAACATAAAATGACCAAGACCGAAGATCGCCGGCTGAAATTTTAAAATGGTATCCTGGTTATTATCCACTATCCAGCCGGTGCAATCCATACCCGTTCCGTAGGCATCGGTGATCCTGAAGCCGACCTTAGTTTCCAGGTTCTGGATCAGGTTGCCACCTTCTGGAAAAAACTGAATATCGTACCTGTCCGTTTTTTTTGCCATAGAGTCAACCTCCAGCTTGTGAGGATTTACAATACTGATGATCTTCGAAAAAAAATAATCAGGCCCGAAGTTTCTCATCCACCGGGTATAAGCCCTGAACCGGTAATTACCGGTAGGTATGCCGGGTGGAATGATAAAGGAACCGCTTGCTTCTCCCGGCTTGAGCGAGACTTTTTGCTGAAGCACAGATTTATTGGAATCGTCCAGGATTTCTATATAAGCAATTTTGCTGATGTCAAGCGGCCGTTGAAAAGAAGCATCCACGTCGTAGATCCTGAACCATAGAATTTCACCCGTGAGGTAAAAATTCTTGTCAGTATGCACATACAGCTTCTCCCGGATATATGCAGTTCGATAACCATTAAAAGCATCGCGTATGGCCTTTTCTGCCATTGCATTCTGAGCATGTGCATAAAACCCTGAAAGGGAAACTGAAACAAAAAAAAGTAACCAGGATTTGCGCATAGTTAAGCTTATAATTATTGCCAGAAATCAGGCTTTTGGGTAAATCCACCTTTTAGCCTGCAATCGACGCAAAAGGAAGTACCTCCTACAATTCCGAAAAGAACGGGGCCCTTATAATACAACGAGACAGGAATAAGATCTCCGGTACCATATGCCGTGGACAGGGCAAGCGGTGTATTTATTACCGTATCTTCCCTACAATCTTCGTATCCGGTAAAGACGGTTTGCGACGGCGGCAATTGTTCCCTGTCAATGAAGATTCTTGCGTCGGTTTCACTCGTGCAGCCAATAAAACCGACTACCTGTTCATTGGGGTTGGTGAGACAGTGGATATTACCGATTATTTCGGATGGCTGTGCGTCGAAAATGGATCCAAGATCTTCGGTGTTCTTTTGAATTTTTTGATTAAAGTTGTACCAGTCATCCGTTAGTGCATATTGCCTTACCAGGATACTATATCTTACAGACAGCTTGTCGGAATTTGAATAGGGCACCGTCGCAACTGGCTGTTCATAAATAATATTCGAACTTAATTTTGCCGAAGAACCAATGATGATGTCGGTAGAGCTATTCGTTTGCCAGCATGTATAGACAAAGTCGCTAATCGGCCTGCTTACGATCATCCCGCCCAAATATTCATAGGCTGATTCGTATGCAGAATGGTATTCCCAGGTCTCATCATATTTCCACTGATAATAATTAATTTTCTTTTGGGGATCATGGGAAGAAACATAAATATTTACTCCTGTGGATGTGGTCTTCCAACTCAAACTGTCAATGGGCGGAGTAATATTCACCGGGACGTAATCAGACAGGAATTGCTGGCCATCAGATGTGGTTATCCTCACCCTATACTGCTGGCTGATATCCAGCGGTAATGGGCCACCTGAATATGCTCCGTTCCCGACATCCGGAATGGGAAAGATGGTGCCGTTTTGGGCTTCAACATTTACTACAGCGCCAGGCTCACCAACGTAATATTGCGAATCAAGATTGGTTACGCGGCTCAATGTGAAATTTGTGGGAAAGGTATCGGCGTTGATATAGCCTTCCACTACCAAATAACCCACACTCGGAAAATGATATGGGGCATTATATTTTTGAGTGCATCCTCCAGCAAGCACAAATAGCAGCAGCAACCAGCGGATTATTTTCATATCTCGATTTTAGAACCTGATATTATAGTTTACGTAAGGAATAGCGCTGCCAAAAATGGAAAGCTTGTACCCGTTTATCATCCCGTTCTGGGATAGATAATAAACTGAATAGGGGTTTTTTCTTCCGGTCAGATTATATACGCCAAGGGTCCAGGAATTGTGCGTTTTCTGGTGGATCCTGTGATTCCCCTCGATATTCATTGAAAAATCGACGCGGAAATAATCTGGTATGCGGTATGCATTTCTGTCGGCATACAGTGTTCTGTAGGAATTGTCATAGAAAAACACACCAATAGGCAAAGTAATCGGCCTCCCGGTGCTGTACGTGCCGTTTGCCGAAATACTGAACCTGTGGTTGACGCGGTAATTGGCGATTATGGTGGCGGAATGCGGCTGATCATAATTCGCGGGATAATATTTTCCTTCATTTATGATCTCCCCTGCATTCGGATCATCCTGCTTCAGCAGGGTACGGGAATAGCTATAGCTGATCCAGCCATTCAGCTTGCCGGTAAGTTTCTTAATCATCAGCTCAACTCCGTATGCTTTGCCAATCGTATTGAGCACATCCGTTTCAATATGATTATTCAACACGAGTACGGCGCCGCTTTTATAGTCGAGATAATGCTGGATATTTTTATAATATACCTCAACGGAGGTTTCAACCGTATTGGACAGGAAATTTTTGTACAGCCCGAGGGAGATCTGGTCTCCGGACTGAGGCTTGATATTCGGATCGCTTAACTGCCAGATATCTGTCGGTGCGATGGCAGCGGTATTAGATAGCACATGCGTATACTGTCGCTGGGTATTGTAACCTGCTTTTATGGAAAAGCTATCCGATATTTCATATTTCATGGAAATGCGGAATTCCGGACCTCCATAGGTTTTTATAAAACTGCCGCTGCCGTAGGACTTTGTAGTCACAATGTCGTCACCCGTTTTAGGAAACCCTTCCGCATACTGATTTACTGATTGCGGCCCCAGGTAATTGTATATCGAATACCGTATACCGGCTTCTACTGAAAATCTATCAGTAATCGTGTAGGTGTCACTGACATACAATGCGCTTTCCAGTGCCCGTTGTGCATTCACCACGTCTGGTGCTACAAGGGATCTCTTACTGAAGGGCTCATAGTTACCCGGATCTAATTTATAATAAATGGAATTCAGTCCGAATTCCACTGAATGCGAAGAGCTCAGGTAATAATTGAAATGCGCCTTCAGGTATTCCTGGTTTATATCGAATGTCAGCTTATAGGCATTTACAGGATTTGCCTGGCTGGAAATATCGTATTGGTACCTGTCATAACCCGTCGTGAACACGCCATACAGCTTATCATTGAAATTATGCTTCCATTTCAGCGAGAAATTCAGGTTCATGTAATCATAGGTTGTATCGCTGTTAAGGTTGAAGTGGTCGCTGCTGGTATAAGCAGTAAAATACAAATTGTTCTTTTTATTTATCTCATGGCTCACATCCAGGTTGAGATCATAAAAAGAAGCCTTGCTATGCTTATATTGTTCGGGCAGGAGATTCAAAAGCCAGTCTGCATAAGTGGTTCTTCCACCCAGGATAAAAGATGTTTTATCTTTAACCAGCGGGCCTTCGATATCGAGCCGGCTAGTGAGCAGGCCGATCCCTGCCGAGCCGGTGATTTCTTTTTTGTTTCCTTCGCGACTCGTGATATCCAGCACAGAAGACAAGCGTCCACCATACCTTGCAGGTACACTGCTCTTGTATAATTCTACGCTCTTAACAACTTCCGGGTTAAAAGCGGAAAAAAGCCCAAAAAAATGAGTAGGGTTGAAAATGGTAGCCTCATTAAACAAAATCAGGTTTTGATCTGCCGCACCTCCGCGCACATTTAATCCTGTGCTTGCTTCACCAACCGATTTCACGCCGGGCAAAGTAAGGACCACCTTCAACACGTCTGCTTCTCCGAAAACGACCGGTACCTGTTTAATGGTTTTAACGTCCAGTTTCTGAAGGCCCATTTCCATGCCCCTTACATTACTTACCTTCTGGCCTGATACAATCACGTTCTTTAGCATCATGACCTGGCTCTCAAGATCTATATTCATCTTTCCATCACCCTTCAGCAAAAGCTGGCGTCTCGTATCCTTCATCCCGATGCTTTGAATATTCAGTATGCGCCGTCCCTTGGGAAGAGAAATGGCATAATATCCATATTGATCCGAGGCTACACCAATCCTGGGCCTGTCGATATAAATAGACGCCCCTACTACCGGCTCTCCGGTTTTCATATCCCGAACGTAGCCCGAAACGATCGCATTGGCCTGGCCGTTGTTTGCGCTATTTTCCCCTACCTGAAAGAGTTTGTTCTCAATGGTGGCTTTCTTAACGCGCCTTTCCTGGCTTTCCCCATAGTCCTCATCAGTCAAACCGGTAGCACCATGTTTCGTTTTTGACGAATCTACGAACTCTGTTGTAAGATTGGTTTGAACCACCGCATCCTTTGTTAGAAAAACCTGCTGGTGCGGATCGATGGAATAATAAAAACCGGATTTGGAAAATGCACGGTCCAGCACTGTACTGAGGGGTTCCCGGTTCGCAAAAAGTGTCATACGAAAACTGTCGAATTTGGAAACATCATAATAAAAAAAATAGTTCGTCTGACTTTCCACGTCCGTTACGAATTCTTCGATAGTCGCCCCGCGATAATTGCCCGAGATCAGGTTCTGTGGATTTTTCTGACCCAGGGATTTAAGACATAAGCATAACAGGATAACAGGCAGAAATATGAATAGAATACGGTGGATCATATTACTTCAATAATTGGTCGTAAAAAGCGGCCGTTTTAATAAGCACGTTTTTGGTGTCTTTGCGGTAGCGCAGTCTGTTCCTTCTCATGAATTGCTGAATCTGCTTCCTATGATCGCTCATGATATCGAGCAGTTCACGTTTTGAATTTACCTTCTGATAGTTTATGCCAACTCTGATCAGGTAGTCTTCATGGCTTATGATTATTCTTAATATTTCTGTGTTGGTAAGCTTCTCCTGCATATTCATTCGGGTTTTGCTGAGCAATTCGGATTTTCCGGAATACAACAGTTCATAAAAACCGGTTGAGAGAGAATTTACATTTAGACTGTCCCCGACCACACGGATAATGCGATGACCCAATAAAGAAAATTCACTGATGCGTTCATTGACCAACTGCAGCCCATAACCATGGTCCCGGGTTACGACCTGGCCTCTGAGTTCGTCAAATAATAAAGGTGCATGCGTATAGAGGACGCCGCTATACATGATGGAGCCATCATTAAAATCACTTGACAAAAAATAAGGACTACCAACGGCAAACGAAAAATTATACCTTGCATACAGGCGACCGTTATAGAGCCCCGACTGGTCTCCGATCTGGTTAAAATATACGGATATGGTATTGGCAACAGCGGCATCGTAAGCACTGCTGTCATCTGCATTAGATTGTGATTTCGCAACTACCGGAAGAAAAATGGAAATACAGTATAAAATACGAATCAGGGCAAATTTCATTTCAAAACAGTTGGCTTGGTTAATATAGCTCTTCCGGCTGTACGTGAAACAACGTTAATCGTTGCTTCCATTGAAAAATTCAGGCAATATAATGGATTTTAATGAAAGAATATTTTTGAATCGGTGAGTTTGATTCAGGTTTTAGGCAGGTTCTTGAGTTTTTTGTATTTTTTTCTTTTGTACAGATGGGAAATCTGATGGTAAGGAGATACCAGCACGGCAAGACTCAGCCAGAAAAGAGAAACAAACCTGGATTTATTCTTGACCGTTAAATAATGATAGTGAAAATCAGAAGAACGCTGGAACAGGATCCTTTCCAACGGGCCGCTTCTAAGTGCAAGCTGCAGATCCGCCTCCGAATAAGAATCCGTTTGCTTTCCCGATTCCGCGCGCTCCTGATGAAGTTTAAGTGCATATTTAACCGCTTTCCGTTGCAGCAGGCCGGAGGTGGTTGATGTATTGCCGTGCCGGATACGCTGATGGTATAAGTATTCGGGATGATTCGTCACTTCGAATCCTGCATCGATCGCACGCAGAATAAAATCAAAATCCTCAGCAGTCTGGATACGGTAGTTTCCAATTTTCCGGTACAGGTCCCGGGTGGTCAACCAGACATGAGGGATGGGGGATGCATATTTTAGCCCAAGTCTTATTTTATCAAAATCATTGAGGTAATTGTCTTTATAGATCAACTGACCCTGCTCATTAACAATGATTATGTTCAATCCGACCAGCGCAACATCCGGGTGCTGCCGGAGGAAAAGATATTGTTTCTGCAAACGCTCCGGCATGCTGACATCATCACCATCCATTCTGGCTATATAGGATCCTGTAGCCTGGGTAAGTGCAAAATTCAGCGTTTCCACAATGCCCCGATTGACACCCATCTTAAATAACCTGATACGGGGGTCTCTTGATTTCAATTCCTCCAGAACGGAATAGGTATTATCAGTGGATCCATCATCGACCACAATGATTTCCAGGTTACGGTAGGTTTGGTTGGATATGCTTTCAACCGCTTCCCTTATGTATTTTTCTACATTGTACGTTGGAATAAGTACAGAAATTAAAGCATCACTCATAGTAAGACAGGAGACCGCTTTGGGCGTAAAAGTAAGATTTAAAATGAATGCTTCAGTGCCTGGTTTGTCCCATTGACCACTGCGTTTCATTATGTCATTATGTGTATTTTTACAGCCTATGCTCAATGAAAAATGCATTCTCTGTAACAGTGACAACCTCACCGTTACAGAAAAAATCAATACTGCAGGACTCATAAGCCTCTATAGAAAAAGGGCCGGTGTTGATGTCAAAAGGTTTTTTAAAGAAAAAGAAATAAACTATTGTACCTGCAATAATTGTGGTCTTAAGATGTATTTGCCACAGGCTATAGGAGACGGAATGTTTTATGACGACCTGCAAAAATACAAGGGCTATTATCTTCATGAAAAATCCGAATTCATGGAAGCAGCAAAATTCATTCAGGCTTCTGATGATGTATTGGAAATTGGATCAGGAGAAGGGCTTTTTGTAAGTTTTATAAGATTTAAATCCTATACCGGATTGGAATTTAGCGAAGATGCGATTTCAAAAGCCCGGAAAACCGGTATTAATCTGCTTAACCAAAGCATTGAAGACCATTGCCTGGAAAATAAAAATAAATACGATGTTGTTTGCTGTTTTCAGGTACTGGAGCATGTCCCCAATCCGGGTAGATTCATTAAAGCCTGTCTGGATTGCCTTAAGCCCGGCGGCCGTCTGATCGTGGCCGTGCCCAGTGCGGATTCTTTTATCCGGGATGCCGTCAACTTTTATCTGAATATGCCTCCGCACCATGCTTCTACCTGGACGGACCACACCCTGGAAAAAGTTGCAGAACTGAACCAGCTCAGGATCATGCATGTATTCCACGAACCACTCCATCCGATGCACCGCTTGTTTTACAATAAGACGGAAATATATCATAAGCTGATAAAAAAATTCAAGCACCCCTACATAATGCTGGACAATAGCGTCAGATCCTGGGGTTTGTACAGCCTCTCCAATATTGGTGCTCATTTTAAGAATATTTTTTCTTCAAATGAAACATTACCGGTCGGGCAATCCGTCACCTTCGTTTATCAGAAACAGTTTTAGTTTGAGGGATTAATTTTGGATGGTGGCCATGGCCCTTAAAATATTAGAAGCCCAGGAATACACATTATGGCCCATGATCACCCTTCGCATAAGTTTCATTTTTTGTACCTGTTGCGGTTTGGGCATTTCCAGCGCTTCCCTGATGGAATCCGCCGTCTGTTCCACATCATAAGGATTGATGATGAGAGCCCCATGAAGTTCCTGTGATGCACCCGCAAACCTGCTCAGGATAAGTACACCATCATTCTGGCTTCGCGCAGCAATGAATTCCTTGGCCACCAGGTTCATGCCATCATGCAGGGACGTGACCATGCACAAATTGGCGCTTTTATAATATGGCTTGATCTCTTCATGGCTGTGATGACGCTTCAGAAACAGAATGGGCTGCCAGTTTTTAGATTTGAATTTCCAGTTGATCCGGTTAACCTCGTTTTCCACGGCACTTGTAATATCGGCATAGCTTTTTAAAAGGGACCGGCTGGGCGCAGCGATCTGGACAAATGTGAACTTTCCCCTGTATCCGGCATACTTCTCAAGAAATCTTTCGATGGCAAGAAATTTTTCGATCAGTCCCTTGGTGTAATCCAGCCTATCCACTCCAATGCCCATATATTGCGCGTTGAGTCCATGCTGCTTCAGTAGTTCGGCGGGATCTTCCTTGTTGCCGTCATCATTTTCGTAATCCTTTAATGTAAATGAAATACTTATCGGAAACGGCTTTACCAGGGTAAAATGGTTGCCGATCTTTACAGAGAAGTTTTCCCATATCACCCTGGACTCCATCGAGGTATTTACTGTTTCCAGAAAATTGTTACAATGATATTGCGTATGGAATCCAATCAGGTCCCCACCAAGCATTCCTCTCAATAATTCCTTTTGCCAGGGACAAATGCCGAAGGATTCGGGATTGGGCCAGGGAATATGCCAGAAAATAGCCACTTTGGCATCGGGCCGCTGATCCTTGATTAATTTTGGCAAAAGCGCGAAGTGATAATCCTGCACCAAAATAAATGGTTCTTCCTGATCCTTGATTTCCTCCAACACTGCTTTTGCATACATTTCATTTACTTCCTGGTAGTAATTCCAATCTTCTTTTCTGAAAACCGGCCGGGTATGTGCAATATGACAGAGGGGCCATAAGCCTTCGTTGGAAAATCCATAATAATAATGGTTCTCCTGTTCCCTTGTAAGCCAGATCCTCCTCAGTGTGTATTTGCCTTCATAGGGAGGCACCTGCACCTTATCATGTTTATCGACTGTTTCTTTATCGGCATCACCGCTTCCAGAAGCAATCCATAATCCACCGCAGGCTTTTAATATCGGCTCCATGGCAGTTACCATACCACTTGCAGGAACAATACATTTAATTTCCTTTCCGGCATGTACATGCATATAGGGTTCGCGGTTTGAAACAACCACCATGATCTTATCCTGCAAAAGCTGCTTCATTTCTTCGTTCAACCGCTCGTGGGTCCAGATTGCTTCACCTGTGGTCCGCAGCTGCGCTTCCTCCTGAGCAATCGCTTTCGCTTCCTGCATCGCCTGCGCAATTCCCGAAATCTCTTTATAAAGGGGCTCGAGGAAATTGATTCGGGGTCTTTTCTTCAACTGATCCAAATTCCCGAAGCGTACTGCCTTTACCCACTCCACGACCCTGTTTAGAGGCGATAGTATGCCCCATTTTACCACAAGCAGGGTGACAACGGAAATAACGAGCGCCTGAAGAAACCAGCGGATAAAATTTCTCAGCCAGATGCTCTTTACGATATTGGTTATGTAATCCGCATCGACATAAAAAATAATAGCACCCTCCGGCATGTCACGTTTATCTGTCAGCCGGATGTATTCATATAATTTTTTCCCGTGAATGCTCAAGAGATTGCCCATGGATGAATCCGCTGCCAG
Source organism: Chitinophagaceae bacterium (assembly GCA_025449645.1). Taxonomy (GTDB): domain Bacteria; phylum Bacteroidota; class Bacteroidia; order Chitinophagales; family Chitinophagaceae; genus Puia. The sequence continues at coordinate 19,121 of JANWIY010000082.1, forward strand.
CGCCTGCGCAATATAATCGGTAGAATATTTCAAATAGGGTTCAGCCGCAGGGTTGAGCGCAACCAGGCTCTCATTATTATAATAAACTGCGAGTCCGCTGAAGCGGTATTGAGTGATCAGGCTGTCCGTAATATCTCTGAAATGCAGGCTGTCTTCTTTCCCAATATGTGAAAAATGGGATTTGTAAAACACCTCCGCCACCTGGATGGTCTTTGTTTCAAGCTCAGCGTTTAGCAACTGATGTTCGGATGAGATCTGAAAAGCAGTGAAGCCAAAAGCTACAACCCCAACAGCGCCAATAATTGAAATAACCAGGGCGAGGTTTATTTTCATAGCAGTTCATTTATTAACACGATCACTTGTTGCACATTATCCAGCCTGTATTTGGCCGAGGTTTCCCCTGCTCCCACCTTAATTGTGTAAGCATGCTCATTGTACTTTAATACCTCAAACATATCCTCGTCTGTTTTGTCATCTCCTATGGATAATATAAAATCATAGTCTTCCCTCCCGAGCACGTAAACAGTTCCTTTACCTTTATCTATATCTTTCCGCCTGACCTCTACCACTTTTTTGCCGTCCATAATTTTAAGCCCGAATTCAGGTGCTCGGGCTGACAGCTCCCCGATGAGTGCACGGGAGCGTGAATACCCGCAATCTGCATCAGCATTCCTGTAATGATAGGCCAGGGAAAACCTCTTATGTTCAATAAACGAGCCGGGGCAGGTTTTGGTAAACTTTTCCAGCATCGGAAAAAACAAATGCTGCCATTTGCCATCATCAGCAATAAGTTGCTTCCACCTCAGGTCCTCGCGGATCATAGCTCCATGCTCGGCCACAATATCAATGGGCAGGTGACCCACAAACCCGTTTATGTCCTGATAAGCCCTGCCCGTGATTATAACCACACGGGTATTTGGCGATTTATTTAGTTTCAGCAGGGCGGATAACAGGTTTTCGGACGGCCTCGCCTCCTGAGGTAATTTCACATAATCCACCAGCGTTCCATCATAATCCAGTAATATCAGCTTGTTATTTGCTTTCCTGAAACTTTTAATTAAAAGATCTTTCATTCCTTATTCCATAAAATTAAAATTTCCTGCTGTCGTTGTCTTCTGAACGCCATCCGGCGAATTTAGTTAAAATATGTCTTCTCGCCGGCCCGGCAGCCTTTGCGCAGGAAAGCTTAAATCGGTTAACTTCATACCAATATAATAATACAATGATGTATCCCGGCACACCTCTCTGCAGAACGCACAAACGCTTGTTGATATTTTCCCTGCTGGTCTTTTGCTTTTCCCACGTGAAAGCGCAAGAAGGCCAGGCTGAATTCAGGGTTATCAGTTTTTACACGGAAAGAAATGATCTGGCACATATCAGTTTTGTACACGAAGCAAACAAATGGTTTTATGAAATGGGCCAGAAATACCATTTCAGCTATGATTCAACCAATAACTGGAACAACATGAATCCCGGTTTTCTATCCCGTTACCAGGTGGTCATTTTTTTGGATACTCGTCCCGATTCTCCCGCCCAACGGGAAGCATTCAAAAATTATATGGACCATGGTGGCGGATGGATGGGTTTTCATTTTTCAGGATTTGCTCTTACGCCTTCGGAATTCCCACAGAACTGGGACTGGTATCACAATGAATTCCTGGGATCCGGGTCTTACCTGAGCAACACATGGAGGCCGACCTCAGCCATATTGCGGGTGGAAGACAGGCATCATCCTGCAACCCGGAATTTGCCGGAAACATTCAAATCGGCTCCCAGTGAATGGTACCGCTGGACGAATGATTTGAGAACCAATCCAAATATTGACATCCTCCTATCGATTGATTCAAGCAGCTACCCGCTCGGAACCGGACCTAAGCTATCCGAAATCTGGCACAGCGGCTTTTATCCTGTTGTGTGGGCCAACAAAAATTACAGAATGGTTTACATGAATATGGGCCACAATGACATGGACTATGAGCATAAAACGAACAAGGAATTATCCTCTACATTCAGCAGCGAAATTCAGGATCAGCTCATTCTCCAGGCGCTTTTTTGGGTCGGAAGATCGGAAATGAAATCGAAGTGAATTTTCTCCGGCATTCACCTGTTTACGGGACGCAGGCAAGACACGACACCCTCAATAATTAATCTATCCTTTACCTGATCGAATCGTAATACAGTGCTGCGGCACCCAGTATACCACAATTTTCCAGTTCCGATATTTTTATTTTGAGGCGTTCTGCGGAGCGGGGATAGACCAGGGTATGAATCTGTTTCCACATGTTCTCCGAGAAATAGGGATAAGCCAGGCGGACCGAGCCTCCAAGGATAATCAGACTGATATCATACGTGTAAAGGATGGTCTTTATAGCATTTCCGAGGTGAGTTCCCATTTCGCCGTACATGCGGATGGCTTCCGCATCACCTGCTGCCGCCTTTTTGAAAACTATTTCCCCGTCAACCCCGTAAACATTTTGAAAGAATTGCCCGCATGCATAATACTCATAAAATTTTTCCAGATAATCCACCATCCCAAATTCGCCCGCACCGCAATTGGCCCCCGCATATAATTTATCATGAATAATAATCCCCGCGCCCAGTCCCGTTCCGATCGTGAGGCCAATCAGGGATCGCTGATCTTTTCCTTTTCCGTAATAAAGCTCTCCAAGTACAAAACAATTCGCATCGTTATTTACGATCACAGGCACATGATATCTTTCTTCCATTAACTTCTTTAGCGGCACTTCCTTCCAGGATGGAATATTCTGCACATCATAAACAATCCCCTCTTCCAGGTCCACAACGCTGGGAACACCGATGCCGATGGCTTTCACCGATTTATTGATCAACTGGTCCGTGAGCCCGAATATGTCTTTCATTACCTCTTCGACGGAAGCCTGATTATCGATGCGTTTGGAATGAATGGCAGAAACAGCATTTTCATTCACCATGCCGCAACGCACATTCGTACCGCCAAGGTCTATGCCGATTACATATTCCTCCGGGTTATTTTTCATTTAATCATATTATGGTTGCTCTTTGCTCTTAAAAAGCTGAATGGTTTTATTCGTGATGATCGGTTTTGCCCAAAATCCGATGCTGAGGATATAACCGAGCGTAATATATAAAAAGAACATGCCTGAGCGAAGCCCGAGATGGTCGCCCAGCCACCCGATGATCAGGGGAATAACGGCTCCTCCGATAATGCCGGTTACCAATATCCCTGAAAAAGACCCGTGGTGTTCATTTACGGAATTCAGTGCAAGTGAAAAAATGATCGGATACATAACGGAAGCAAAAAAACCCACACAGGGAAATGCGATCAGGGAAATCCTGGCCGGACCGAAAAGTGCAGCACTAAGGCAAATCAGGGCGAGAATAGTGAAACTGATCAACACTTTCCGGCTGTCCATGATCTTTAGCAGCAATAAACCAACCACTCCGCCGGCAGTCATCAGGCCCCAGAAATAAGCCACATCATCCGCACCCTTGGTTTGCGGATCAAATCCATGATAGGTTGACAAGAACTGGGATATCCAGTTGGCAACTCCCTGCTCAGTGCCTACATAACAAAACATGGCTATAAAGAACAACAGTACCACAGGTTGTTTGAATAACATCACATGCGTCTGCCAGGCGCCCACCTTTTCTTCCTTGCTCAATTCCACTTTTGGAAATTTTGAAAATAAAATAATCAGGATCATCAGCAGGCAGATAATAGTAAACACCCAATAAAGTGAAATCCATGGCAGATCCGAAGGAACAAGCGAGCGGAATGTTGAAATGATACCGGTGTGTGAACCTTCTTTAAGTTGTAGCACGAGATAAGAATAAACCAGCGGGCTAATAAAAGAAGCCAGTCCGAAAATCAATTGAGCCAGCACTGAATTAAACGCGTAGTGCTCCTCGCCGCCAGAAGTCCGCAGCAAAGGATTTATCACCACCTGCAGCATGGCCATGCCGCAGCCGATCAGGAAAAGAGAAATTACGGCAGTTAAATAGTTTGGGAAGACCGCGAGCATGAGGGAGCCTAAAAAAGCTACAACGAATCCCACTGCCATGATTTTTTTTTCTTTGTATTTCTCAATTAGCATTCCGGAAGGAATGGACATAACCCCATAGGCGATAAAAAAAGCAAATGGCAGAAGGGCGACCAGCGTAAGACTGAGATGAAACCCATTGATCATATCAGGAATCAATGGCCCGATCACATTAGTTAGAAAAGAAATTACAAAGAAAGTAAGCATAATGAGGCTTACGATGTAATAGTTGCGCTTCATAATGATGCTTTTTTAATAATCGGCCAGGACATCAGAAATGCAAAAATCAACTTGTATACCTGGCGGGATTATGACGGAGAATGGCGATTGATGCATAAATATATCGTGTTTCTATTAATCATTGCAAAATCCGGATGAATAATTGCCCGGCTATATTTGCCTGAATTTCCTAATGCCGCTTCAGCTTTCCCTTTAAGTGATCCGAAAGCCGTATGCTCAATGCAATCAGGGTGAGCGTTGGATTTGGTGCGGCTGCGGTGACGAAACAGGAGGATCCGGCTACATACAAATTAGCAATACCGTGAACCCTGCAATCGGCATCCACAACGCCGGCTTTAGAATCTTCGCTCATGCGGGTAGTGCCCATATGATGCCAGCCGCCTCCGGTAAATGAGGGCCATGTGTAATCATTTTCATCCCACAAATATTCCAGCAGCTTTACGCGCGCAACACCCGCAAGGCCGGCCTGCTGTCCGATAAGCTCGTCGATTTTCCTGATACTTTTCTTTTCCAGCGGGGTCAGTATCCAATTCAATATTGACCTGGGCATGCCCAGCGAATCCTTTTCTGTGTCCAGTGTAATCCGGGAAGATGGATTGGGAGCCTGTTCCACCCTGGTAAAAAGCTGAAATGCTTTATCGATGGGCGAAGCGCCTGCAGGTGGTTTTGCATGATCCGATTTTCTAAAATTCTGATACAGGTCCACAATATCTTTGCGGGGATCTTTCCCGGTCCATACATCGATGATCGGCCTTGTATTTCTGGCTGTGGCTAAAGGCGATAGAGAAACGGTTCCGTTGAGTATTTTAAACTCCCTCTGTTTTTCGGCGCTGATGGCCAGTTCGGACCTCATTTTAGTTCGGCCAAAATCCATCATATATAATTTCATGGAGTTAGGCCTGTCGAGCCAAAGTTCGCCGGATTTAATTTCCAGATGTTCCATAAAAAATCTTCCGACAAGCCCCTGGTCATTGCCCAGTCCTTGCGGAGCTTGTTTATTGGAAGCCAGCAATATCCTGGCATTCTGAATTGCCCCACAGGCAAGAATGAAATATTTTGCATGAACGGTATGCTCCTTTCCGGCATGATTTTTTACGGTAACCTGCTTAACTGCAGACACATTTTCATTGGAAATTATATCGGTCAGGTTTGCATAAGTGTAAAGCTGAATATTCTTTGCGTCTTCGATCCTTTTCCTGTATTTTGGTCCGAAGCGGGTGGGCGGACTGAATTGCCAGATCTTGTTCCAGACCACATTTTTGTCAAGCGGGAGGGGAATTAAATCAGGATCCTTTTTTTGCCAGTAATCCAGGTTATATTCATAAGGCCCCAGTTCCACGTTTTCCTGAGCACGGGCATAAAAAGGATCCAGGTCTTTTCTTGTAATCGGCCAGCCGCTATATGGAACCCAGTCCCTTTTTTGAAAATCAATCTCATCCATTGTTGAGCAGTAACCCGCCCAGTGCCCGGTTGTGCCTCCAAAATAATGCAGGCGGGCCGACCTTAAAGGAAAATAATGCTGCCCGGTTGTTTTGCCATCGTACAGATCCTGCACTTTTTCGTCATATTCAAATCCACCTCCTTCCAGCAGAATTATTTTATGAGGGGAATTTATCCATTCAAGTGCGATGCTTAATCCGGCGGCACCCGCGCCCACAATGCAGATGTCGCCTTCGATCACAGAACCGCTCCGGAGCTCTCTGGCATCAATGTGCATAGGCCATATTTAGGATGTCATAATTGAAAAAAGTGCGGCCTGCTGTGCCTCAGTAACAGATAAAATCCACCCGTTCATCACAACTGTATTACCGGTAGTAAAATCATTTTGTATTTTTTTCTCCAGGAAAGAAGCGGTCACGGTCTCCCCGGACGGCCGGGCGGGCTCCTGGCCGGCTTCATCCGCCAGGAGCAAGTCCATCAGTAAATCTTCCCTGGCCTGGACCGGAAACCGGCTGGTGTAAGCCACCCCTATTCCCCTGATTGTTTTTGCATCGCAGATACGCGACAGGAATGCCGGAGGGACCAGGCTTTTTTTTATTTCCCTGTTCCGGCCGGCACAGTCCAGCAGCGGGATGGCCATGGCAGCCAGACCCATAAAGGAAATATTGATGAAGGATTTCCTGTGCACGGACAATCGTTTGAGACTATAAATCTAAAGAAGAAAGCGAAACCGCACCCAATTAAATTTAAAAATAGGAAATGAACTTTCTCTATATATTGTAACTTAGTCTCCTAACGATTTTAACATGGGAAAACTTGTAGCGATTATCCTGCTTATATTCCTCAGCCTGCGTCTGGATGCACAGCAAAATAAAAATGGAAATACTGTACTTAAGAATGGATGGGAAATGCAGTCATCCATGACCGTTACCGTACCTGGTAGTGAAATTTCAACGCCGACGTACAAACCGGCAGGATGGTACAATATCAGCCTGCCTTCAACCATCATCGCGGGCCTGCTGAAGAACAAGCACTATGATTTTGATCCGTTTTACGGGAAAAATCTGGAAAGGATTGCGGGCCCGGAATTTGACAGTCCATGGTGGTTCAGAAAGGAATTTGTATTGTCTCCTGCTGACAAAGGAAAAAATATTACGCTTATCCTGCATGGCATAAACTACCGTGCGAATGTGTGGCTGAACGGAGAGTTGATTGCAGATTCAAATCACATTATCGGACCATTCCGGATTTTTGATCTCGACGTAAGTGCCAAAATTAAATACACAGGGACCAATGTATTGGCGCTTCAGGTGGTCCGTCCCTTCAATCCAAACAAGCGCGGAGGAGACCTGGCTATTGATTATGCTGACTGGATCCATTACCCATCGGATTATAACGGCGGCATAGTCAATGATGTGGAGATCGGTTCCTGCGATAAAGTAGCAGTGCGATATCCGCTGGTCACGACCACATTCGACCTGCCTTCCCTGGCTACGGCGCATTTACAGGTAGATGCCGAGTTGATTAACTATTCAGACAAATCAGAGTCCGCATTGATCAAAGGAAAAATAAATGATGATATCATCTTTCAGCAGGAAGTGCATCTGCAGCCGGGGGAAGCAAAAGACGTGAATTTCGATCCGCGGGATTATCCGCAGCTGAATATCAAAAACCCACGCATCTGGTGGCCATGGCAATACGGTCAGCCGCAATTGAACAGGATAACACTTGAAGTGGTCAGAAACGGCAAAACAGGAAGTGGGGTTACAGAGAATTTCGGTATCCGGCAAATCACGTCTGAACTGATCGACAGCATGTCAAGGAAATTTATAGTGAATGGAAAACCAATCCTGCTTCGCGGAGCTGCATGGGCGCCGGACATATTCCAGCGTCGTTCTGGTGAAAGGCAGGAACAGGAAATCAGGCTCGTGCGGGACATGCATATGAATATCGTTCGCTCGGAAGGGAAACTGGAAGATGAACATTTTTATCAACTCTGTGATAAATATGGGTTACTGGTCATGACCGGCTGGATGTGTTGCGGCGCCTGGCAATACCCGGATAAATGGGATAGTGTAAAAAGAAATGTAGCCGTTGAATCAGACAGGAGCGTGATGTATTGGCTTAGAAATAAGGCTTGCATTTTAACCTGGCTCAATGGCAGCGATATGCCGCCAAGAGATACGGCTGTTGAAAGAGATTATTTAAATGTTGAAAAAGATTTGAAATTTCCGGATCCTATTCTTGCCACTGCAACTTCCGAGGTTTCTAAAGTATCCGGTCGCAGCGGTGTAAAAATGGACGGCCCTTACGAATGGGTGCCACCGGTATACTGGGAAGCCGACTCCAGCAGGTATGGAGGTGCCTGGAGTTTTGCAACGGAAATATCTCCCGGCCCTTCTATTCCTCCGATGGAAAGCCTGCTTAAATTCATCCCTGAAGATTCTCTTTCCACGACCAACAGCCTCTGGCAATACCATTGCGGAACCATGCAATTTGGCAATACTAATATTTTTAACCAGGCACTCTCCGAAAGATACGGACCCTCTTCAACCATCCGGGATTTTGTGGCAAAAGCGCAGGCCCAGAATTATGAAGGGCACCGGGCAATGATGGAATCCTACGGCCTGAATAAATATAATCGGGCAACCGGTGTTGTGCAGTGGATGCTGAGCAATCCCTGGCCCAGCCTGATATGGCATACATATGATTATTACCTGTATCCCGCCGGCACATACTTTGGTATGAAGAAATCCATGGAAACGCTTCATGTTCAATATTCTTATAAATCCAGGGAAGTGATCATCAACAACTCCTTATTGCAAGCTTACAATAACCTTAGCGTGAAAGCCACTGTTTATAACGGTGACGGGTCCCTGAAATACGAGCATTCCATCAGTGCTTCAGTCGGGGCCGATAACATCAAAAGATGCTTTGCTATTCCTGATATTGAGGGTCTGGATTCAGTTTATTTTCTCAGATTGGAAATGAAGGATGCATCTGCAAAAACCGTATCGCTGAACTGGTATTGGTTATCGAAAGCTGCAGATTCCCTGAACTGGAAAAAATCAACCTGGTTTTACACACCCCAATCTGCATTTACAGATTATCAGGGTTTGCAAAATCTGCCTTTGACTCCCCTGAAGGTTGGTTATACGACAGAAAAAAATGCAACGGAGACCATTCAGCATATCCGCATGACGAATACAGGAAAAGCCATTGCATTCTTTGTTCATGTGCGTGCATTGAAAAAGAAAGGAGCTGATGACATTCTTCCTGTAATTTTTACAGACAATTACCTATTGATGGCGCCCGGTGAAACCAGAAATATAGATTGCAGCTATCTGAACAAAGATGCCGGTGAAGGAGTACCATACATAATGACCTCTGCATGGAATCTTGATTTGCATGGTAGCAAAGCCGAACAGAACGCAGGGTTTACCAATGAGATGAAGTAATTCGATACTGGTTATGTGTTGCAGCACATTTTTCTTTTCATAAATATTCTAAATATGAAAAAATTCAAGACAAAGGAGGGCGACAGCAGGATAAGCCGCGGAGATTTTATCAAACAATCGGCATTGACCGCAGCAGGATTTTATATTGTCCCCAGGCATGTACTGGGAGGCAGGGGATTTGTTGCACCAAGCGATAAATTATACATAGCAGCAATAGGTTGTGGAGGTGAGGCAGAAAATGATATTCATCATTATGCGACCGCGCCTAAAAAGAACGCGGTCATAGCATTTCTCTGCGACGTAGATCAGCGGATGGCAGCCCCAAGGCGAAAGGAATTTCCGAAAGCCGGATTCTATGAAGACTGGCGCGAATTATTCCAGAAAGAAAGCAAGCATTTTGATGCGGTTTCTGTTGCCATACCAGATCATAATCACGCCATTGTCGGTTTAAGTGCAATGCATCTGAACAAACATCTTTACCTGCAAAAACCGCTTACCCATGATATATTTGAAGCACGCATACTCACGGAGGCGGCAAAAAAATACAAGGTAGTTACGCAAATGGGCGACCAGGGCGCATCCAGTGGCGGTATGCGGACACTGAGGGAATGGTTCGAAGCCGGATTGCTGGGCGATATAGAAAAAGTGTATAACTGGACAAACCGTCCGGTTTGGCCCCAGGGAATTCCCTGGCCCGATAAACATCCGCCGGTTCCAAAAGAATTGAATTGGGACCTCTGGTTGGGAACCGCAGAAAAAACGGATTATATTGATAACCTGGTGCCTTTTAACTGGCGTGGCTGGTGGAGATTTGGAACAGGCGCCCTCGGTGATATGGCATGCCATATCATCGGACCTTCTTTCAAATTGCTTGAACTTGGTTATCCTACGGAAGTTACCTGCAGCGCCAGCACGATCTATTCCGGGATATTTAAGGAAGCGGATTTCCCCGAAAGCATTCCTGTCGCAAGCCAACTCAGATACACATTCAAATTAAAAGACGGGCGGGATCTCAAACTTTATTGGATGGATGGCGGAATGGTGCCTGACCGGCCGGATGAACTCGATCCGGATGTGAATGAAAATGAGGCGCTGGCAGACACGCCCGAAGTAAATGACTACGAAGGCGGCAGCTTATTTGTCGGAACCAAGGGCAAGGCATCCTGCGGCTGGGGAGGGACCATTCCGAGGCTCTTGCCGCTTTCGCGTAACAAAGAAATAAATATTCCTCAAAAATATCCCCGCGTGGAAGGAGATATGGATGGCCACTGGTGGCAATGGGTTGATGCCTGCATAGCAGGTTATGGAAATGCTGAAGTGGATTCGCCATTCGTCGGATACGCCGGACCGCTTACAGAAACCGTACTCATGGGTAACCTCCTGTTGAGAAGCTTTAATTTGCGCCAAAAAGTAAAAAAGAACGATCCGGTTTACGGAGCAATGGAAGAATACGAAACGCCCGGCCGCTACATCAGCTACAAATGGGATGGGGCAAATATGCGGATCACTAATTTTGAACCCGCCAACCAATTTGTAAAAAGGAAATACAGGGATGGCTGGGGAGAATTGACATTATAAAACTAAAAAAGGGCTGGCAAAGGCAGCCCCTGACACTAAAATAAATTTAAGCATGGATGGCTCTCTTAACCGCACCCAGGGCGCCGTCAATGTGCATGAAAGCTCTTCCCTGCAATCCCTGGGAAAATTTATTGTCTTCATCCTGAGCGACATCTTTTCTTGCCTTGCGTAAAAAGTCCATCGCATCATGCAACCGGCCAGCATGATCAGGATGTTCGTCAACCCGTGGATGATCATTAATATCTTTCCCATCATCCAGAGCAGCCTTTTTGATTTCGTTTATAGCTGCATCTATTTCTTTAACCGCCTGAACTTCGTCTACCGTTTTATCCCAGTTGCCCGGGCGATGTTCAATCATCCATCGCGCAGCCCGCAAATCAGATAATGCATGAAGGTAATAAGGATGTTCGGCCAAACTTGCAGAGGTTCCGGCTTTTACAGAAGATAGGCTCATCGAAAATAAAATTAGCAATCCCGAGATCATTTTGATGAGAGGTAATTTTTTCATGGTGTTTATTTTTAATAATTTATGTGCGGGCAGGTATTTTCCGTAACCGCCGGTTATATGAACCTTAAATCAAAATATTTATTGCCGTGTTTTTCTTCTTAACAATTGATTGACAAGAAGGAAGACTCTGGATTCGGAACAAACGGTTCCCCAAATGGGTTCCCGGAATTTACTCCATGATTTTTAATTATATTCGGTACTCAAATTTTCAGGATGAAAAAATTGGACACCCGGGTTTGTTTTTGTTTTTTTCTACTTATTTTATTTCGACCAGCTGCAAGGGCGGCAGATAATTCGCCAATCCGTCTCATCCCGCAACCCGTCAGCCTGGTTGACCGGCCTGGCCTGTTTATGTTTGATCATTCAGTTCCCCTTATTATTAGTATGCCGGGCCAGGAATTGAATGAAACAGCAAAATGGTTTTTGAATCAATTGGCCTTAACAACGGGCATCAGCATTCAACAAAAGAAATCCGGAAAGAACGGTATTCACCTAAGCCTGATCCCAGGCGGGAGCCAGAAAGAAATTGGAAAGGAAGGTTATATTTTGTCTGTCAGTCCTTCGTCTGTTTCCTTGAAGGCCAATACCGTTGCAGGAATTTTTTACGGTATGCAAACCTTATTACAGCTGCTGCCACCAGATGCCAGAACGGTTTTCGGCGGCGAACAAAAGCGGCTGGGTATGCCCTGTGCAGAAATCACCGATTATCCCCGTTTTGGCTGGCGCGGGATTATGCTTGATGTGAGCCGCCATTTCTTCACAAAGGAGGAAGTGGAGAAATATATTGATGAAATAGTCATGTTTAAATATAATGTATTGCACCTGCATCTGAGTGATGATCAGGGCTGGCGGATCGAAATAAAGAGCCTGCCGCAGCTGACCAGCGTGGGTGCCTGGCGTGTGAAACGTACCGGCGCATGGGGGCAGTTCCTGCCGGCCCTGGCACACGAACCGGCAACTGATGGCGGATTTTACACGCAGGATGATATGCGGGAAATCATCAAATACGCAAAGCAGCGAAACGTGACCATCTTACCCGAAATTGATGTGCCTGCCCATAGTCTCGCTTTGATAACAGCTTACCCCAATCTTTCCTGCACCCAATTGCCTTACAGTGTAAACGCAGGATTTCATGACCCGGTCAGGGATGATAATGCACTATGTATCGGCAATGATTCAGTTTTTCTCATACTGGATAAAATATTTACCGAGCTGGCGGCTTTATTTCCATGTGAATATATTCACGTGGGCGGCGACGAGGCTTATAAGGGTTTTTGGGCTGACTGTCCGAAATGTCAAAAACGGATGGCTGATGAGCATCTGAAAAATGTGGATGAATTGCAGAGTTATTTTGTAAAAAGGGTGGAGAAAATACTGGAGGCCAAAGGTAAAAAACTGATCGGATGGGATGAAATACTGGAAGGAGGGCTGGCTCCGGAAGCAACGGTCATGAGCTGGAGAGGAATGAAGGGCGGGATAGAAGCCGCAAGGATGCAACATCACGTGGTCATGACACCCTGGGACTATACCTACCTCGACCTCTACCAGGGTGAGATTACTGCGGAACCGCCAACTTATGGGATGTGTCTCCTGAGCGATTCTTATAATTGGGATCCGGTTCCTGACAGTGTTGATGAAAAATATATTTTGGGTGGGCAGGGAAATCTGTGGACGGAAAGAGTTCCAAATTTTCGCCAGGTGGAATACATGACCTGGCCCCGCGCGCTCGCGCTCTCCGAAGTGTACTGGAGTCCCAGGGCCAGCCGGAACTGGGATGATTTTATTAAGAGAATGGAAATCCAGTTTGTACGGTTTGACGCTGCGGGAATCAAATATGCAAGAAGTGCCTACAACGTGATCTTTAAGCCTGTACGGAGCACCGGACGGGATTTTAATGTGATGTTGTCAACCGAAATTAAAGGACTCGACATCTACTATTCATTCGATTTCACGAACCCGGACTCATTTTACCCTAAATACGATGGCAAACCAATCAGCTTTCCATTCGGTTCCGATCAATTGAATGTCATCACCTACCGCGATGGGAAACCGATTGGCAGACAAATAAATATTAAAAAAGAAGAATTGGCCGGTCGGCTAAATCAGAGGAGGCATGAATATTAGCATTTTTGCTTTCGATATCTCATTTGAATTGCGTTTGATCATTTATTATAGCAGTTCCCCCCACTTCATGTGCATTGGGATAAATATGTAAATTATTATCACAGGATTGAAGTGCCATGATCGCTTACCATCTTTCCGATAGCCTCACCTGACGATTAGCCGGGAAAACGGGTGTTTGTCGCAGCTTTTCACTATTACGTCTCATTTGCTGAAATTGCCTGAAATGCCATTATACTTTTGGCCTGCCATTATTCTTCGTCATTTATTCATACTAAAACAAAAAAAATGAAAAAGCCAATTGTAATATTAGTAGCATTGCTCATTTTCAATTTTACGGCCACTTATGCCAAAAGCAGTGATACCAAGGTTCCGGAATCTATAACCTCCGTATTTAATAGTGATTTTTCACAGGCGGGAAATGTGAAATGGGAAAAAATAGCCAACTATTTCAAAGCAAGTTTTAGCTTTCGTGGAGAAGTATTATTTGCCTTTTACAGTGAAGATGCTGATTTAATGGGAATTGCAAATAATATACTTTCAGACAGGCTTCCGGCTTTCTTACAATCAGAAATCAAAAGGGATTATAAAGGCTACTGGATTACCGATCTGTTCGAATATTCCATAAAAGATACACCCGGTTATTTCATTGAACTTGAAAACGCCGATCGGATAATCATGCTAAAAAGTGACGGAAATCAAAAATGGCATTTGTCAAAAACCATAATGAAATTTTGATCAGCAAATTGTAAGTGCATTGAATTGTATCATGGCATTATTCGCCGGTGTATGGATCTTTGATTTTCTTTATTCTGTATGTAATATTTGAAAATCTGACTTCACATCTGTTACCGGTTGGCGATTGTGCCAGGAATCCTACCTGAAAACCTTTATGCGTGTCAAATTGCAGGTGTCTGATCAGGAACCATTTCATACCGTTCACAGAATAATAAAGTGTGATTACGTTATCGGCCTTTGCGACCTTGTAAAAAACCTTATTTGCCTTAATCTCAACTGAGTTGCAGTCGTCAGAAATATTTTTTGTTACAACACTTACCACCCTTCTTGCGCCAGTATAATCTTTTTCAAAACAAAACTTGATCCAATTTAAACTGTCCTGCCTGATTACAATTGCTCCCCCATCCCATTTGTTAGCAAAAGTATGTTCTATTGATGCAGTAAGTACAAAGTTATCATCAGCTTTAAATAGAAGTTTCGGTGCATTGTCGGTGTTGTAAGTCACATTCGGATCCCTGAACATATCCGTTTTATGTCCGGCTACAATTACCAGTTGATTCCCCCTTATAAAATACTTTTCGGGTGGATTTTCCCAAAACAATTCGTAAGGAATCGATCCAATCCTCAACGCACCCATTTTTTGGGCTTCGGCTTTAAAATGGATTAAGGAAACCGTTAATAATAATACGATGAACCTAACTTGTTTTGTCTTGTCCACGGCCATTATTTTGGAAGTGAAATTTCAATATTCCGGAAGTCAATAGGGCCGTGGTCCCCCTGAAAGTAAATAGGGCCCGGGTCCGCTTCTTTACTGTCGATTGCACCGCCGGTTATTCCTGGAATTTCCTGGTTGCAAATAACCATTTTTCCATTTACCACAACTGTTACCATTCTTCCGACCAGGGTTATATCGTATGATTGCCATTCCCCGGCGTCCTTTGCCATCATTTCGCTCGGAGCAAGAAATCCGTATACAGCTCCAAGCTGATCATTCAGCGGTTCCATTCCTTTACTATCCTCAATCTGCACTTCGTAGCGTCCCCTAAGGTAAACACCACTATTGCTGCCTTTCGGATACCTGAATTCAACATGGAGTTTAAAGTCCCTAAAGGTTTGATCGGTTTCAATATTAGAACCGGATGCAGGGCTTCGGAGCATTCCGGCTTCTGCCACCCATTGATTTTTACCGAGAGCATGCCAGCCTTTAAGATCATTGCCATTAAAGAGCTTTACAGGATCCGCCCAAACCGGTTCTGATCCTTCCCTGAGAGAAGGTGCACGGAGTCCGACCCAGCGATATTTCTTTCCACTGGGAACAAGCATGGAACCTGTTAAACTATCCCCCTGGAAACTGCCCTCTACTAAAAGATCTTTATTTTCCGGCTCCCACTGCGGTGGAATAGCAAAGCTCATCTTGCCATCGCTAAAGTTAATCTTCGAGATGGGGCGGGCGCTTCCACCACCGCCGACAAACCGGCCCACAAGTGTATGTAATCCCGAATGGCGCACCTCGAGCCAGGAAGGAAATTGTCTGTCTGTATCATAAACGGTAAGATCCCAGCGGCCTTCTATTGAAACTGCATCCATCTTTCCCGATGAAGAATCGGTTGTTTTTGTCCATGAAATTCCTGTTAAAAATAAAATGGCCATTATTTTTTTCATATACGCAATTGTTTGATCCCGGACCCAATTTACTTAAAAACTGCTAACGACGCACGGAGGTTTCAGCGAAGATTTCTTCCGATACCAAACTGGTCGCCAGCTTTGACCAGATGCTTTCCTGAGAACACCAGCTCCAGCATTTTTTCACTTTGCACCCTTGCTCCTTTTTCATCAACGAGCTTCGCTACGATCTTCTTTTTTCCCGCATCTATAATGTCACCTGTGGAAGGCATGGCATATTTTCCATCAATACTGAAAGTTATCCATCCGGGCTGATCACTCAGTTTTATGCTTTGACCCTGCCTGATTTCTTTTTTGCTGATATCAAAAACATGCAGGCATTCATTAAACCCATCCGCAAGCCAGAGTTCACCCTCTCCGGGGCTAAGTGCAATTCCATGACACGGGCATCCATGTCTTTTTACCGGTCCGGTGTGAAATCCATACACTTCAATATGATCTGTCTTCTTTCCCGTTTTTAAATCCCCGATTTCAAAACCAAGGAGTCCGTCGACATTGACAAAACAACGCCTTTGCCAGCCATCGATCGTAAACGGCCTGATATGATTTGCAAATGGTCCCACTTCGGCAGCAATACTTTCATCTGCTGTGTTCACTACCGTTAGATAATCAGATTTCAATCCTTCGAGATAAACCTGCTTTCCGTCCGGTCCACAGATCGTATTGTGAGATCCAGAATGCGTGACTATCGTATGGAGAACATTTCCCGTTTTGGCGTCCACGACCTTCCAATCATCTCCTTCAAAGGAAGGAAGATAAATGGTTTTCCCATCCGGCGAAACAGACATCCGGTCACAACCATTTCCATAGGGTTTTTCCCAAACCAATTTTTCTGTAAGCAGGTTCAGGCATTGCAAGGATTGAATGGTACTGATATATACACAATTTGTGAATAGGCTAACGGCAATGCCTTTTACGTTGGAAGGCTGACCGTCTTTGTCGAGACCTGCTGTTGGAATCCGCTTAACGAACCTGAAGCCATGGTCCATATCAAACACCAGCAGGCCATGACCGCCATACTGGAGATCATTTCGAATACCAGGAACGGCAACATAGAGATAATGATGTACCATCAATTGCTGGGCCGGCAATTTGATTGCAGGAAGGCAGAGCGCCAGTACCCAAAAAATGAATAGTTGCCGGAACGTTCTGGTTAGTAAGCTATTCTTATATTGAAATTCACTATTCATATCTCAATGCATCTATGGGATCGAGGCGCGACGCTTTCTGCGCCGGATAGTAACCAAAAAATACGCCAGTCAGGGCACATACAAGAAATGAAAGAATAATGGAGGATTCGGAGATCAGGGTCGGCCATGATAAAAATATGGTCACCAGTTTCGAAGCTACAATGCCCAGGCCAACGCCAATGATCCCGCCTGTAATGCTTATCAGTATGGCTTCAATCAGGAATTGCATTAAAATATCCGTGCCCCTGGCGCCGATAGCCATACGCAGTCCGATTTCCCGTGTGCGCTCAGTAACGGATACGTACATGATATTCATAATTCCAATCCCACCGATGATCAATGAAATGCCGGCGATGGCTGTGAGCAGCACAGTCAGCAACTGGCTCGTGGAGCTGAATGTATTGATCAGCTCTTCCTGGGTGCGTACTGCAAAATCATCTGTATCCGTTGGTTTCAGGCGATGAGATACGCGAAGAATCTGTGATATCTCTGCAACAGCCGCGTCGGTCACCTGTTCATTCAAGGCCGACACATAAATATTCTGGAAATAAATGGTTGACAATATTCTCTCCTGAACCGTAGTGTACGGCGTAAGGATGATATCATCCTGATCCTGCCCAAAAGCATTTTCTCCTTTTGGTGCCAGCACGCCGATTACCTGGAAAGGAATTTTATTGAAGCGAATGATCTTACCCACCGGACTTTCTCCTCCAACAAAAAGATTATTGACAACAGTTTGACCGAGAAGGCACACTTTCGCCGCTGCAGTAACATCGGCATCCGTAAATGCAATGCCATCTTTCACCTGCCATGCACGGATATCGAGGTACTGCGGACTGACGCCCTGGATGGTAGTTGGCCAGTTCAAAGCACCATTAATGGCCTGTCCTTTTGTTGATGCGGCGGGCGAAATATCGCTGATGTATTGTCCTTGTTTTTGCAATGCCTTCACATCCTCAATCTTCAAAGTTTGTACAGTCCCGGCATCCAGCCTTGCTCCTGCAACAACATTGCTGTTTGGGCGAATGGTGATCATGTTCGAACCCATACTCGATAACTGGTCCTGGATGCTTTTCTTGGAACCCTGCCCGATTGCCACCATGGCAATTACTGCTCCCACGCCAATGATGATTCCCAGCATCGTGAGAAAAGCTCTCAGTTTATTTCGCTGCAGGGCCCGGGCGGCAATACGCAGGAGATTTATAATATTCATAAATCAAATTTAATAATCATCCGTTACAGGCAGCGATGCGATTACTTCTTTTGCGGATCGTACTGTTACATTTGGGCTGTCTTTTATTACTTTACCATCTTTCAGATTAATCGTGCGACTGCTGAAAGCCGCGATATCCGGTTCATGGGTAACAAAAACGATCGTTTTTCCTTGTTGCTGGTTAAGCTCCTGGATCAAAGCCATGATTTCATAAGATGTTCTGGAATCGAGGTTGCCCGTCGCTTCATCGGCCAATATCATCACCGGTTCATTTACCAGCGCCCTGGCAATGGCAACACGTTGTTGCTGACCCCCGGACAATTGATTTGGAGTATGTTCAAGCCTTTCAGCAAGTTTCACCGATTCCAGGGCATGAATAGCTCTCTCCCTTCTTTCTTTTTGCGGAATCGTCGGGTTATACAACAAAGGTAATTCCACATTTTCCAAGGCAGATGTGCGCGGAAGCAGGTTATATGCCTGGAACACAAATCCAATTTTTATATTTCTGAGGTGTGCCAATTCATTTCTTTCAAGTTTACCAACGTCAACGCCATCTAGTAAATATTTCCCTTCCGTTGGCTTATCCAGGCATCCAAGTATGTTGAGTAAAGTCGTTTTGCCGGAACCGCTGCTGCCCATGATCGTTACAAATTCACCTGCATTTATATCAAAAGAAACGCCTTTTAATGCCCGCACCGTTTCTGTACCCATTTTGAAATCGCGCTTAATATTTTGAATCTCCAGAATCTTATTGCTCATCGAAAGCACTTTTTATACTCCTTTTCAATTATTTTGACTGAGGTGGTTTTTTGGGAGTCGTATTCCGCCTTTGAGGCATGAAAGGACTCTTTTCTGCGCCCGAAGAAGCCGCTGGTGCGGTCGCCGGATTTTCAATGCCGTCAACTACTTCATCATCCGTCGATAAGCCATGTAATACCTGCACATGCGTATCATCATTCAAACCTATCATGATTCTTTTTTGGATCAGGCTGTCATTTTCTATTACCCATACAAATGCTTTCTGGGGTGTTACAACAACCAGGGTATCATTCATTTTTCCGGATGATGAATCCCTCCTGCGCATACTGCCTGCCGATTTATGATGGGTTGAAGCTGAACCGGAAGAATCAGCCGCCGATGCCTGCATTTTAAATTGCTTGCCGAGCGATGCAACGGGTTTGAATTTCAATGCCTTGGCAGACACAAGAAGTGCATTGGTATCTTCCTTGGTATAGATAATAATATTGGCCGTCATGCCTGGCTTTAATTTCAGATCGTTGTTTGGTGCGTTAATAATAGTCGTATAGGTAACCACGTTGGCTGATATCGTGGGTTGAAGCCGGATTTCTTCCACAGTTCCAGTAAAAAGGTTCTCAGGAAAAGCATCCACGGTAAAAGTGACCCGCTGGCTTCTTCTAACGTTCCCAATATCTGCTTCATCAACTGCCGCCTGGACCTGCATCTTGGAAATATCTTTCGCTATGATAAATAAGGTTGGCGTGCTGAAGCTGGAAGCAACCGTCTGGCCTATATTTACATTGCGCACCATGACCACGCGATTAACCGGAGAATAAATATCTGCATAGGAAAGGTTTTTTTCCGCGGCATCTAACTGAGCCTGATTACTCTGGACCATTGCTTTGGCTGTATTATACTGGTTCATTGCCGTTTCATAATCAGCCTTACTGATGGCACCGGTCTGGAACAACAAATTCTGCCTGTCGTATGTACTTTTTGCATAAACTTCCTGGCTTTTTGCAACCTCGAGGTTGGCCTTGTTCTGATTAACCTGCGCTTCCAGGAGGGACTTGTCCAATTCAGCGACCAACTGGCCCTTTTTTACTTTGGAATTGAAATCAGCATAAACGTATTTAATCGTGCCGGAAACCTGTGTCCCTACAGAAACAGTGTCTACCGGCTCAATGGTACCTGTGGCCGTAACACTCATGGCAATATATCCATACTCCGGCTTTTCAGTGTCCAGCACAACCAGTTTTTCTTCCTTACGCAGGAAATAATACCAGATCCCGGCCCCCGCAAGTGCAATTAAAATAATAATTCCGATTATTTTTTTTCCTTTCATCTTTTTATAATTTGTTTTTTCTGCAATTCATTTTTACCGGCCGCATCCTGTTTATAATTTAATAGGGTCGCCTTTATAAAAATTATAAATACGGATATTTAGCGCCGCACTGTATTTTGCCTGGATGTAGTTTTGCAGAGCCTGAACGTACAGATTTTTCTGCACCAGCATCTCCACCGTATTCACAGCACCCACTTTTAATTCTTCGGTGGCGATGCGGTATCCCTCGCGGGTGGCGGTTACCTGTTCCACGGCCGCATCGTATTGGCCTTGCGCATTCAATACATTAATATAAGCCTGTTCCACCGTTTGCGATAAAACCGTTTTTGTATTTTTAAGTGTGAGATCCGCCTGATCCACTTCAATTTTTGATTTTTCCACATTTGTTTTGTTAACACGCCTGGTAAATATCGGAACGGACAGCGTGAGCCCAAGCTGCTGGTAAAAATTATTATCTAATTGTTTAAGGTACGCATCCGATGCATTGTTAGAATATCCTGTAGACAGTGCGGCGCCAACGGAAGCAGTTGGCAGATATTCCGCTTTCGCCTTGGCCAGGTCCAGTCTGGCTACCTGAACGCCCAGTTCACTGATTTTTACTTCGGGTCTGGTATCCAGGGCCACTTTCTGTACATCCTCAAGGTTTGCTATCAGCGCAGTGGCGATCAGTGTATCAGGTACCGCAATATCAAATGCAAATTCCGAAGGTAACAGAAGCAATTGTTTGAGGGTGAGTATATTTTGGCGCTGTGCATTTTGCGCGCTTACCAAATTATATTTATCTGTTGCCAACTGTGCCTGCAAGGTTACAAGATCTTTTTTTGCGATACTTCCCGCATCGAATTGTTGCTGCCCCTGTTTTAACTGACTCTGCGAGGTATTCAGCAGGTCCTGCTCATAAACAATATTTTCTTTAGAGAGTAGAATATTGAGGTAAGCCTGCGTCACCTGCAACGTGATATCGTCCTGCTGCTGCACAATAGACAGACTGGCGGAATTCACCTCCAGGTTTTTTTGTTTGATATCTTCTTTTAAATAACCTCCGTTGAACAAGGTCCACGTAGAACTGACACTGTAGTTACTTGAAAAAGAACTTTCGGTTTGGAAGCCGCCAACCACCGGATTGGCATTCTTGCTATGGGTATAATATTCGGTCGCGGTGCCTGATATGCCAGGCAGTACTGCAGCTTTTGACAATAGCAGAGACTCTTCGCTGGTCTGTTTGCTGAGCCGCAAGCTGTTTAGTTGATAATTATTTTTAGAAGCATAGTCGAGGCAGGTCTGCAAATCCCATTTAACAGGCGTCTGCACACTGTCCTGGCCATACAGGTTAACATGCGCAAAACAGGCCGAACAAACCAGGAACGATAATATTTTTCTTGCCATAAAACAAGTTTAAAGCTGTAATAAGCAAATGGTTACATGGTTACCTCCGGGTAGAATTAATCGCAGGTACGGAAAAACTTAAAGGGTGCTTTTGGAGCGTGCTTTCCGCGTAATTAACATGCTCATGCAAATGATAAGCCGGGCAGGTGTTTTTCGCCCGGTCGTACAAATAAACCGGGTTTTTCACAATGTCTGTGTGCACTTTGGGGTATCAATATAAGATATTTTATGGAGTGCCCACTTTGCGCATTCAGGTGACCTTTTTGTGGATCGCTTAGATTTTTGAATGGGGCACATGGTACTATATCTCATCTCCCCGGGGCCTGAATTCCTGAGACAGCGTACTCTTTATTTCGCTGCAGATATAAGTCCTCCCGCAGTGCACTTCAATGATTGCTTTAAAAATCTCTTCCGGAGAGGAGATTTTGGTCACATAGCCGGTCGCCCCACTTTCCAGCATCTCCTGTACATATTCCGCGCGAATATGAAATGATAGTCCGATGATTTTTGTGTGAGGACATGATTCACGAATCAACTGCGTTGCTTCAATACCACTGATTCCCCGCAAACGAATATCCATAATAACGATGTCGGGGCATAATTCCCTTGCTAATTCAACAGCCGTTTCTCCGCTCTCGCATTCGGCAATAACCTTATAACGAAAGTCCTGGTTCAACATAAACACCCACGCCTTTCTTATCAGCGGGTGGTCTTCTACAACGAGTATCCTAATCTGATCCATTTTTTTAAGGGACTGCAAAGGTCAGTCATTCATAAAAAACGAATCTTTATAAATCAACGAAATGTCTTTGAATTTCAACAAAAAACAGATCTGTAATTTGCCGGGGACAGCTTTTCAAACCTTGCAAAAAATGAACTGAAGTTGTTCGGATCCCTGAAACCCATCTCGTTTGAAATCTGTTTGATGGAGGATTTTGTTGAATGAAGCAGGTATTTTGTTTCAAGTAAGAGTTTATTCCGGATAGATTCCTTGGCGGACAACCCCGTATGTTTCTTGATCAATGCGTTTAGATGATTCGGATGAATCAACAGCTTTTCAGCATAGTACTTTACGGAGTGTTGTTTCGTAAAATGGGTATCCAGCAAAGCAATAAAATTTCTAAGGATTTCTATCGATGGCGGGTGTGCCGCTAAACCCAGTTCCTCCTGGAACAACCGTTCAATGATGACCAGAAGTTCAATGATTTTTACAGCAATCAACTCATTTTTGTCATCGTGTTCAGCGTGCTTTTCGAGCAGAATGGTTTCGAAAATTTCCGCAATCTTTCCGGCCTGGTCGTCATTAAGATGAATATAAGGACGGATGGATGTGGTTAATACTTTTTTGCTCCTGATCAATTCATGCGAAAAATTATTTTCCAAAAAGAAATCAATATTAAACAAAAGTATATATCCCTTTACATCAGATGACCAATTCCTGCTTGAAGTCACTACCCGGGAAGGGATTACAACTAAAGTGTTTTTCCTTGCGCTGAACTTGTAAATACCCGTAACCAATTCACCTTCTCCCTGCCTTAATAAACCAATCCGGTGGTAAGACCATCTGTTCGGGGGTGAGAACATTCTTGAATTCTGTAATACATGCTCGTAGCGGTGGATCTGAAAATTGAATTTGTGGGTATAGTTCTTATCCAGATCAACTACCTGGCCACGAGCATCCTGTCGCAGGGCCTTCCTAAATTCACTTAATCTGAATTCATCGTCGGGCATCCTATCTTATTTGTGATAATAAGTTAATCCTTTTATACTGCAATCTCATTGCGCTCAGGCAAAATAATTCATTATGAAAAACCGGGATCCGGGGAGAGCTTCCAATTATGTGAAATTGTTATACTTTGGGCCGGAATTGTCTGCTTGAAAGAGCACCCTTACCTAAATACCGTGCAAGCCGGGTTGCATGCGGAAATACCTCTAAATCAACTGAAATGAAATCTCTGTTATTTATTTCACTATTGATCCTAACGCTTACGAGCTGTCTTGGGCCGAAGAAAATCAACAAATGGGTGGCAAAGCATTACAATGAATCCGATCCGGCCCCGGTAGCCAAGAAAAGTACAGTCACCTATATATCGGTCATATCCCCGCTCCTTTCAGCGGCCGGTCCCATATCAGTAACGGAAAAGCGAACAACAGATCTATTGCCTCTATTATTTTACTGGCAATGGGATTATAAGAATACTTGCACCATAACCCTAAAATACCAATTGATCATTTTACTGCCGAAACGATCGCTTATGCGAATAGAAAAGGATTTAAGCAAAAGCTCAATGGGGAACGGGTGGAACTTTCTGTTGAAAATATCCCCAACGTTTTCGCAATCGACGATAAAGGTCATTTGATTTGGGTGATCATATACTACTTTGGGTGGGAAGTCTTATCCATCCAGCCTCAAAACAAGGATATGGTTGTATCCTACAGGATATTGAAGGGTGACGAAGAGATAAAAAAGGGATTGATTACCATTCCTAATGCTTCCAAACCGTATTATATGAAAATGTTCCAGTCACTCAAAAAAAAGACCTGGGAATTTCTCAACCAATATGATGCAGGTATGGCGGCCGCGGGGAAAATTGTGATTGATCAATTGATCATGGAATTGTAAAATTAATTTCGGTAGGTCGTTTGCTCTGATCGCTTCATTGAACAATGACCTTAATTACCTGATCCGAGCCGTAATTTATTACATACATCAATCCTCCGGAAACCATTACAATACCCGTTGGCAGCGAAAAATTTGCCGTAATACCAATTCCTTCCTGGGAACGACTAATACCCTCTCCGGCCACCGTACTTACGATTCCGTCAGGCGTTATGACCCTAATGTTTCCGTTTTGGCTGTCGGTGACATACATATTGCCATTTGCATCGAAGGCCATACCAACCGGGAAATTAAATGTGGCAGATGCAACTGGTCCGTCTGTTGAACCTACGCTTCCGGTTCCGGCAAACGTACTTACATCACCGGCTTGCGTCACTTTACGAATTTTGTTATTTCCGAATTCTGATATATAAAGATTGCTATTGGCATCAATGGCAATTCCAAATGGGAGGTTAAAACTGGCACCCGAACCATTGGCATCTGTTGCACCTGCCACACCGCTGCCTGCCAAAGTAGTTACTACCCCGGAAGAATTTATTTTTCTGATTTCGTTGTTTTGCTGATCTACCACAAAAATATTTCCATTTGCATCCGTAACCAGGCCAAGTGGATTATGAAAACGCGCTGCATTACCCGTTCCGTCGGTGGAACCCGGAGTTCCACTCGTGTCACCAGCGATTGTGCTTACTACACCAGCCGCCGTGATTTCGCGTATATTATTCGTTCCTATCTGAGATACATACATATTACCTGCATTATCAATGGCAATGCCGAAAGGAAGGTTGAATGTGGCCGTATTCAGACCGCCGTCAGTGTTTCCTGCAACGCCGGTGCCCGCAAAAGTAGTAACAATACCATCAGAGGTAATTTTTCTAATTTTGTTGTTATTCATATCCGCTGTATAATAATTCCCGTTCCCGTCGGATACTATACCCCAAATTCCATTAAAACTTGCTACAGCTCCTATACCATCCGTAGAGCCCATACCACCAGTCCCAGCAAGAGCCGAAACAATTAATTTCTTTATTTGCAAACCTTTCAAAGAAGAAGCGGTCAGTCCCTTTACGTTTACGACTATAAGCCCCGACGAAGCATTTTGAGGAACGATGGCAGTCATTTGCATACTTGAGGCTGCCGTTACTGTTACCATAACGCCATTTATTGACACCAGGTTCTCTCCGGGGTCGCCGCTAAAATTAGTTCCTGTTATAACAAAGGGATATCCGACGCCTGTTAATCCAGGTGAAAAACTTGTAATGGTTGGCCCCAATACTGTAAATGGATCAGCCGAAGTTACTGTCTGGCCATTTACCGTAACTGATATCGGACCGGTTGTTGCGCTTACAGGTACATGCGTAACCAGCTTAGTAGGCGTTGCAGAAAACACATCTGCTGCAGTTCCATTGAATTTAATAATATTATTTGCTGCAGTTGAACTGAAATTTGTTCCTTTAATGATAACCACTACGCCAAGCGTATCTGTCAGAGGCGAAAAGCTTGTAATGGTTGGAGCAGCCCCGGATACAGCATTCTTTTTACATCCTTCGAATACAAAAATTCCGCATAGAAAACACAGGGCGGCAGTACAAATAAAAATTGACTTGTTCATCATGGATTTCTCCTTAGGTTAAAACAAAACGGATAACGGTTAAAGCCAAACTTAAAAATTAAGGAAATGAAACAATGATTTCCAAAGAATATGAAGGATAGGCGAAATCCGACGGGTTTATTTAGATTGGAACAGATGCAGCAAACGTATTTAAAAATTAATTGATTTTAATCCTAAATTTATATCCAATTTAAATCGTATGGTCATGAAACCACTTTTTTATTGCCTGAATTTATGCGTAGTACTTTTTATATGCACTTTCAAATCCGGCGCCCAAAATGGCTCGCCGGCCTCTTCTGAAAATGGCTGGACTCAGCTTTTTGACGGCAAGGATCTTAATGGCTGGAGACAGGTCGGGCCAGGATCCCACCTGGTGAAAGACGGAATGATTGCCAGTCGCGGGGGAATGGGACTATTATATTGCACCAAAGGGAAATTCAGCAATTGCATAATAAAAGTGGTCTATCAAATGCAAAAGTCCAACAGCAATTCTGGTGTTTTCATTCGCATACCTCTTGAACCCCGGGAAGCCTGGATGCCGGTATTTTATGGTTACGAGGTTCAAATTGACAATCATCCCGAAACTTCGAATGAAGACGAATATCACGTGACCGGTACTTTGTATTCTTTAACGAAGCCCTTGTCCAAACCCGGCAAACCCGGGCCCGAATGGAACACTATGGAAATTACCCTCGATGGCCCTCGCACCATTGTTTATTTAAATGGAGAGAAAGTTACTGACTACAAGGAAGGCGATCCTACGCCGGAAAGAAAATTTGATTTTGAACCTTACCGGGGGCTGAGGCCGCTAGCCGGTTATATTGGTTTGCAGAATCACGGAGATGACGATATTGTTTATTTCAAGGAAGTAGCATTTAAACCATTGCCGAAGGATAGCAAGATGATAGATCACTGGCAAGATTAAAAAATAGAAAAATCGTCAGGCAAAACCCGCGTCCCTTAGTTGCATGGATTTCATTCAGTTTGTTAGCCAGCATCCCTGGCCGGCACCAGCATTCTCTGGATTATTCAATACCCAAACCAAATTAGAAAGGCAAATAATTAGTTGGAAGCTGCAACCCATAATCAGCTGAGATACTTCGGTTAATGGCCTTGCAATGAGCACCTGAAAAATATTTTCAGGTATTGTCCAGTTCACGCGATCCCGTTTGTTATAAGTGTATTATTCATACTTTTAATAACCATTAAAATTTAAGAAAATGGAAGAATTCGCGTTAATTATGAGGCATGAGGATGGCGAAAAAGTAGCATCTCCGGAACAAATCCAAATATGGATGAAGCAAACTATGGACTGGATCGGGGGTATCGCCGCCCAAAATAAATTCAGCGGAGGCACCGGTCTTCCTTTTAAAGACAGTAAGGTGGTCGGATCCAACAAAGTTGTCACCAATGGTCCATTTGGTGAAATCAAAGAAACTATTGGTGGATTCATCATTGTTAAAGCAGATTCTATTGATGAAGCGGTAGAATTTGCAAAGGGATGTCCGGTTCTTCAGGGAGAAGGTAATAGTGTTGAAGTAAGAAAGGTTGCAAAAGGGGCCGCTCCCCATTAGGGACCTTGATGCCCTTTTGCATTTACTGAGGATTCTTATTTATGGAGCAACAAGAGTTAATACCACACTTATTCAGGACAGAATTCAGAAAAATAGCAGCTGTACTTTGCAAAGTCTTTGGCATAGAGCATATCGGAATTGCAGAAGACATCGCGAGTGAAACATTCCTGTCCGCGCTTGAAACCTGGCCCTATAAAGGAATTCCTGCTAATCCTGCAGCCTGGCTTTATGCAGTCGCAAAAAATAAAGCCAAAAACTGGATTGGCAGGAATACCCTCTTTACCGGAAAAATCGCCGGCGAGATAAAATATTCTTCTTCCGGCATTCAGGAAATTGATATCGACCTGTCTGATAAAAGCTTTATCGATAGCCAGCTCCAAATGCTATTTGCCATTTGTCACCCGGCAATTTCAAAGGAAGCGCAGATTGGGCTGTCCCTTCGCATCCTTTGCGGGTTTGGCATTGAAGAAATTGCCAATGCCTTGCTAACAAATAAAGAAACCATAAACAAGAGGTTGTTCAGAGCCAAACAGACACTGCGGCTGGAAAAAGTAAAAATCGAATTCCCGCCCGAAATTGAAATAGATCAGCGGCTGGAAACCGTTCTTACAACTCTATACTTACTTTTCAATGAAGGCTATTATTCCGAAAGCCATGACACTGTATTGCGGGAAGACCTTTGCCAGGAAGCAATCCGCCTGGCATATCTGCTCATTGAGAATGAACAAACAATTCAGCCGTCAGTAAATGCCCTACTTTCATTAATGTGTTTCCAGTCTTCAAGATTCAGGGCAAGAAAAAATGAAAATGCAGATATAGTTTTATACCAGGACCAGGATGAATCTCTTTGGGATCGCGAATTAATTTCCAAAGGAGCATATTTCCTTCACATGGCATCAAAAGGAACTCAGATATCAAAGTATCATTTAGAAGCTGGTATCGCATATTGGCATACCATTAAGGACGATACAAAAGAAAAGTGGGAAAAGGTCCTGCAACTCTTTAATCAATTGTTGCAAATAGAATACTCACCAATTGCTGCACTTAACAGAACTTATGTGCTGTCAAAAGTAAATGGCAAACCGGGAGCAATTGTCGAAGCGGAGAAGTTGAAATTAAGCACTAATCACTTTTACTTTACTTTACTCGGCGAGCTGTACGAGGACGTTGACAACGAAAAGGCAAAGGAACATTTTAAGAAAGCACTTTCACTGGCAAAGACCCAGGCGGACAAACATATTATTCAAAAGAAAATAAACGAGCTATAACGAATAAAGAAAATGTCCCTTACTGAAACACCAATGGTTATCAATTGTCAAATTTTGTAACGCGATTTTACAATCATTTTCAGGTTATTTAAGTGACTTTATCAACGAATTGATGCGTTCTATATACTCCTTAATCTGATCATTATATTTGTTGGTATCCTCGCCAATAGATTTATAAATTAGCCCGTATCAAAACGCCAGACATTTGATTTTCTTTACATTATGTTCAATTACTTAAATGAGAATTTTGAACTAAGTGTATACCCTTAGCCATCATCAGTCTATTTGTTGTGTGAGATTCTGAAGCCGATGTTTCGCAGAAATCTCCAATAAATAGAGTGATTTTAGTAAAACCTGCGGAAATCATATAACCTCTATTCATTTTTGGCAGGTTTTCATTTTTGCCCCTTCGAATTCTGCTAACTCAGGCAGTTTCTGCATTCACTTCAGAATCACGACTTAAAACCAATTAGGGATAGCTCATTCAGCAATATAGCTTTGAAATGAATGTACCGCAACCTAAAAAATAACACATGAAACAAATCTCCATCTGGGCTAAGGCAAACCAGGTTAAGGCTCGCTTAATCATTGTAATAATCCACCTTGGTCTTGCTTTATTAGGAATCCTCGCAGGTTGGCTCCTTTTCAAAACCAACCTCATTATCTCAGCGTACGGGTTTTACCCGGCCTTGCTGGTTTACATACTGGCTTTTTTTGTATATCCCCAACACCGGGGATCCGGCGGATTCAAAGTCAAGAAAAAAATTTACTTGCTTCAAAAATCCTGTGACTTTACCCTGGCATTCTGCGCCTTTTGCATGATTTGCTTTATTTCAAGGAGCTGCTTTTCTAACGACAGCGGCAGATTATCTTCAACACTGGTTAATCAGGTGTCCGCTTCGAGAGGAAAGGATTCGACTGCGGAAGAAATTATTCGCTCTTTGAAATACAGGTCCGGAAACGCGCTTACCCGGCCTGATAAAAAAATACTGAAGCATGAATTTTTCAAACAGTTGAAGTTTTATATAAAGGCAAAAGCAAAGGGTAACAACCTTGTAGCAGCAAAAGCAATATTAATTATTATCACCATTGTAGCAGCAGTTGGACTTGCCTATTTGCTGGCCGCGCTTGCGTGCTCATTAGTATGCAGTGGAGCGGAAGGTCTTGCCGTGCTTGTAACCATAGTTGGTCTGGCTGGCATTATAATAGGCTCAATTACATTAATCCGGGCTATACTGCGAATGTCAAAGAAAAAACTTCCGGAAAGTCAGCCGGGAATCTAATCAGTGTCACAGGAATTTAATATCTTCCTCAGATGAAAATTTATTCTCCTTTGAAGTGGATCACTATCTGCAATCTCCTGCTCTGTTTTTTTACATTTTATGGCATGGATTCGGCTTCAGGGAAGGATCAGTCATCTCTTGGAATGAGTACGGCTTTCGGTTGGATACTTTGGCTCGGAATATTTTCGTTTATTGCTCCCTTAATCCTTGGCAATGAAAGAAGGATCACGATGTTTCAATCACCCTATCTGAGAGGAACCTTTTTTATCTTCTTTATCAATCTACTGGGAACCCTGTTTTGCTGTTTCTATGTCAGATCGCTCTTTCCGCAGCATTAGTTTAACCGTCCTGATTCAAATCCAAGCTGCTAAAATGGCCGCCCTGCTCCAGAATATGATAATTTTGCCCAATTTTTTTTGCCTCTATTTCAAATTGTTTCGGGTCTGCAGTATTGAAAGCGAACATATCGTAATGACAGGGAATAACTACCCTCGCTCCAATGGCCTTGCCCAGCGCAGCCGCTTCCTCCGCATTTAAATTTCCTGCAACGCCTCTTGCAGGATCATTGCCATTAATGGGTAAGAGCGCAACATCTATATGAAAGGGCTTTATTAATTCTTCCATCCCATCAAACCATAGGGTGTCACCACTATGGTAAATCCTCCATTGCCCGAAACGGATTACATAACCCATGAATTTGCTATTTCCTTCGTCATCCCTTTCTATTTCATTATGTTTGGCAGGTATCCCATGAAAAAAAAAATCTCCGGCTGAAATTGTTTTGCGATCCGTCAATCCGACCGGAAATCCTTCAGGCAGCTGTACACGTTCACAAACAAAGTGACGGTTGGCCTCTGGAATGATAAAGCTGATATCAGGATTATTTTTTATCAGGGGAACCAGGGTCTCCCCATCCAGGTGATCGGTATGGTTATGACTGGATGTAACAATTGAAATATCTGTTAACAGTTGAGGGTCCACCACCCTTTCACTTATTCGCACGTGTGGTTTATTTGTACCAGCATATTTCTTCGTGAGGGAATCCGAAAGGTAAGGATCAATTAAAATCTTGTTTCCATTCCACAACAACAAATATCCACTTTGCCCCAACCACCACAAATGAAATTGTTTTTCATCATGACTATATTTTTCCACTTCCTTAATAAGATTTTCGTCTTTGATCCTTACGGCTTTCAGCGACATGTCTTACAATTGTTGGTTTACCATTTGAGTACCCTTTACGAGGTTTACGAGTTTTTGCCTGGCGGCCCATCGCGCCGTCTGACTTAATCCGCAATCGGGGGCGACTGATAATTTTTCAGCAGGCACATATTGAAGGCATCTTTTGATTCGCGCGGCTACGTCTACAGGTGTTTCAATATAATAATTTTTTACGTCAATGACGCCCACGGCCACATCCATTTTTTCAGCAAATATTTTCAGCAACTCAATTTCTGCAAATTCCCTGTTTGCCATTTCAATGTGAATCTCATTGACACGCAGATCCAGGAAATCCGGCAACATGGGTTTGATACTTCTGTATCCAACAGGCCGGCCTTTGAAATTGCCAAAGCACATATGCGTGGAGAGCCGGCATTTCCCTACAACAGGTGCCACCGTCCGATTGAAAATATCCACAAATCTGCTGGTATCTTCTTTATAAGCATAACAGCTCATGGAAGGTTCATCTACCGTTATCTCATTACAACCTGCCGCTACCAGCTCTTCCAATTCCTTACCCACCATGGGCAGCAACGCTTCCGTAATGGCATAGCGGTCTTTGTATCGATCATTTGGCAATAATCTGCCGCTCAGTGTGTAGGGTCCCGGTATACTTGCGTTGAGCACAGGCCCATGAGGTGCCAGTTTTTTGAACCTCAAATATTCTTTGACAACGCCAAGGCCTTTCGGTGCAGTCAATATATCAGTGATATCATGTTTGCCCCTTTGATCATGCGCCGGCGGGCCAAACTTTCTGGTTTCGGTTTTATTCGCCCGGATGCCATTGATATAACCATAGAATGAAAGATTGAAGTCCAGCCTGGTTTGT
>JANWIY010000083.1 GCA_025449645.1 Chitinophagaceae bacterium
ATGGTTTTTTGTTCATCGGCCTTTATGAGGTTCCATCTTTTTAGCATGAAGAATTTATTTGTTGACGGTTGACGGAAAGGGTTGATCGTTTATGGTGGATGGTTGATGGGCATTATGAGGAAATTCGGATCTATAAGTCTTCACCTTGTAAAAGATGATGAAAACAGGTGGGGATTGGAGCCTGAAGTCCATCAACCATCCACCATAAACGATCAACCCTTTCTATCAACCCTTTCAGAACTTCCTGTCCGTCGTAAACCTAACCAGCTCCTCCAACCCTTTCCTCACTTCACTGTCCTGGAATTCATACAGAAGAGTCATGGCCTCATCGCGGTATTGATTCATTTTTTCCGTAGCGTAATGAATCCCGCCGGCTTCTTTTACCCGCCCGATTACATACCTGACCTTCTCCGGATTGCGGTTCTGATTTTTGATGATGTAGATGAGTTCGCGCCGCAGGGGATTGCCTACCTTGTTTAACGTATAGATCAGGGGAAGAGTTAACTTTTTTTCTTTCAGATCGTTTCCTGAAGGTTTGCCGGTTTGCTCATTTCCATAATCAAACAAATCATCTTTGATCTGAAAGGCAATGCCAACGGCTTCGCCGAATTTGCCTAGTTTTTCAGTCAGTTTTTCATCGCCGCAGGAAGAATAGGCGCCCGCTGCGCATGATGACGCAAGCAGAGAAGCTGTTTTATTCCGGATGATCTCGAAATACACGGCTTCATCCAGATTAAGCGACCGGGCCTTCTCTATCTGGAGCAGTTCGCCTTCACTCATTTTGCGCACCGCCCCCGAGAGCAATTGCAAAATTCTGAAATCATCGTGATCCAGGGACAGTAATAACCCCTTTGCCAGCAGGTAGTCACCCACGAGTACGGATACCTTGTTTTTCCATAGAGCATACGTGGAAAAAAACCCTCTTCTCTCCAGTGATTCATCCACCACATCGTCATGGACCAGGGTAGCTGTATGCAGGAGTTCAACCAGGGAAGCAGCCCGGTAGGTAGACTCATTAACAGGGCCGCAGAGCTTCGCAGATAAAAACACAAACATGGGCCTGAGTTGCTTACCTTTCCTGTTTACGATGAATCGCATGATCCGGTCGAGCAGGGGAGTCTGACTTTTTACTGCTTCCCGGAATTTCTTCTCAAAAACCACCAGTTCCTCACGAAGTATGGTTTGGGCAATCTGCATAAAATATGGGCGGCAAATTACTACTTTAAATGTTGGGGAACCGGTTACCCATATCCGTTGATATGAAATTCGATGAAAACCCATACAAATCTGTGGTTTCCAGTTTCCTTAGGCCATAAAAAATTTGCGGTTTAAGGGTTAACTTATATTTTTGCTAAAGTTGTGTAATTGTTTTTAATCACTTCGTTCATCACAAACTTCAGTTTATGACAGGGAAAATGTACTCGTTGCTAGTGATTTTCTTTTTGGCTTTTCTTTCACAGTCTATAGCCCAGGACAATACACCGGAAAATAATAGTAGTTATGACCTGCGAGATTCTTCCCTCATACCTTCCAGAAGGATACCTCAGCATAACGAATTTTTGAATAATGCCTATCCTTTTCCCGCCAAGCCGCGGAATGAACTGGAAATAGGTGCAAAAATTGGCATGCCAACTGTTTCAGGTGCAGTAAGGGCATGGCTCCCCACTTTTGGCGCTGGTATTCATATCAGAAAGGCCCTCGGTTATACTTTCGCCATTCGCGCAGAATATGATTATATGGGGGCCAAAGGATTAAACTGGCAGCCTTCGTACTATGGATACGGCGCGAACAATGTAATCAAGCAATATTACGTGGCTGGTGCTGATCCCGTATTTTATAATTACAAGACCACAATTCAGGAACTTTCCATACAGGGCGTCGTGACTTTAAATAATATCCGGTTCCATAAGGCAAAATCAATGATAACCATTTATACCTTTGGCGGTATCGGAGCCTGCACTTTTGCAACAAAATATAATTTACTGGACGCGCAGGGCAACCCTTATAACTATACAAATATTGTTAACCAGTTCGGCCCCGGCGGTTTTACCTATTCAAACAGAAAGGCAATCAAATCTGCTTTAAAGAATATGATGGATGGTTCTTTTGAAACGGTTGCCCAACGCGATCCTTCACAACCAACGATGTTTGGTGTCCCTTTCAGACCAGTGTTGGTTTTAGGTCCCGGCGTGGAAATTAAACTTTCCGACAGATTCAATATTGCGATCGAAGATAAGGTCACGATAACCAAGACCCGTTTAATAGATGGACAAGAATGGCAGGAAACTGGCTCTGCTGCCATTCACGCCCTGACCAATCATGATGCTTACAATTTCGTCTCTGTCGGATTGAACTATAACTTTGGAAACAGGGCTGTTGAACCCCTATGGTGGATCAATCCCCTGGACTACGCTTACAACGAAATCAATGCTCCCCGCCACATGAAATTGCCCAAACCGATCCTGCCTGATGCTGATGGGGATGGTGTAACCGACCAGTTTGACCGCGAGCCCAACACGCCTGCCGGTTGTCCTGTAGATACGCATGGTGTCAGCCGCGATACGGATGGTGATGGTGTTCCGGATTGCAAGGATAAAGAACTCATTACCCCGACCCAATGCCAGCCTGTTGACGCGGATGGTGTAGGTAAATGTCCTGATCCTGCATGCTGCAAGGAACTTAATGCAAGACTGGATTCCGGCGGACTGGGTACTCTTGGCAGAAGCAGATGTTCTATAGGCGACCTGCCCAGCATCGTGTTCAAAGGAAGATCCGTGACACTGAGCAAGGATGGCAGGGTACTTGCCGAAAGCATCGCAGAAAAAATGAGAAATAACCCGGCTTGTAAAGTAGCCGTAATCGGTTATGGTGAATCCAGCAAATCTGCCCAGCAGCTCAGCTGGGATCGTGTAAATGAAGTGATCAAATACCTGGTTGAAAAAGAAGGTATCAACTCTGATCGCTTCATCTTCCGGTATGGTCAAACAGGCGGAGATGAAAATACGATCGACGTTAAAGATGGAACGGGCGAAGAAGGACCAAACACGGTCCCTGCTCCGCATCCCAACCTTCGTAAAAGATAATTCTGGTCCATAATGAAAAATGAATGGCCGTTGGGTATTCCAATGGCCATTTTCTTTGATGGTAGAATTTATAGTAGATGGTAGATGGTTGATGGATCTCAGGGGTGAATCCCGAACTAAAGTCCATCAATCATCAACCGTCTACTATCAACCATTAATAAGTGTACTTTAACATATTAGCATGCCGAAAACCTCATATTTTCGTTTTTTCCCTAAATATTGTAATTTCGCAGGCTTCATGAAACCACAACTTCTGGCAGTCATTTTTGCGGCAGGTCTTAGTTCCTGCACACTCGTACCCAAAGCCTGGCGGAGCAAGGAAACCAGCTTTTCAAAGCTTATGAAGAGCACAGACTATGATTATAAGCTGAAAATGGCTGAGAAATACTACCTGAACAAAGACTACAATCATGCCCAGCAACTGTATGACGATCTGTACCGCGTAATGAAGGGGTCGGAGCATTATGAGGATATCTGGTACAAAT
Organism: Chitinophagaceae bacterium; assembly: GCA_025449645.1. Classification (GTDB taxonomy): domain Bacteria; phylum Bacteroidota; class Bacteroidia; order Chitinophagales; family Chitinophagaceae; genus Puia. Next base: position 3,569 of record JANWIY010000083.1, read on the forward strand.
ATGCTTATTCAGCCTTTTACCTAAAGGACTATATCAATGCAGAAAACCTGTTTAAAGGTTTTGTCGAAGCCTTTCCCAACAGTCCGAAAGCGGCTGAAATGGACTATATGCGGGCTTTTACCTTTTACAAACAATCCCCTAAATACGAGCTGGATCAAACCAATACCACCAAGACCATTGGATTTATGCAGGCCTTTACAAGCCAGCATCCGGAATCGGACAAGGTGAAAGAAGCCAACGAGATCATTGACAAATGCAGGGCAAAACTGGAACAAAAGGATTTTGAAAACGCCCGTTTATACTATAACCTGCGTGCAACGAATCCTGCTTATTTAAAAGCGGCAACCCTTACTTTCAACATCCTGATGAATACTTATCCGGATTCTCAGAAAAGTGATGAATATAAGTTGTATATTATCAGGTCGGAATATGAATATGCAGAGAAGAGTCTGGAAGAAAGAAAGCAGGGACGTTTTGAACAGGTTGTGACCGACTGCAACGATTTTATCGACCGGTTTCCGGATAGTAAATTAAAGAAAGAGGTTCAGCAATATCTGGATCTCACGAATAACTCGCTAAAAGCACTACAAAATGAGCAGGCTAAGAAGACAAGTTAGTACACACATTTCCAGCACGGCAGAAACAAGAAATCTGACCGACCTTAAGAACAAAACGGGTAATCTGTATGAGTCCATTGCCATTATCGCAAAAAGGGCGAACCAGATCAATATTTCAATGAAGGAAGAACTGCATAGCAAGCTGGAAGAATTCGCCACGCACACTGACAGTCTGGAGGAGATCCACGAGAACAAGGAGCAGATTGAAATTTCAAAAGCCTACGAAAGGATGCCCAACGCCGCACTGCTGGCCACCCAGGAGTTTATGGAGGATAAGATCTACTACCGCAAGAATGAGGATGATCTGTTCAGCTAAGCCATAATTTATACTCATGGTAGAGGGGAAAAAAATACTCCTTGGCGTTTGCGGAAGCATTGCTGCTTACAAATCCATCCTGCTTACCCGGCTTCTTATCAAAGGGGGTGCGGAAGTAAAAATTATCCTCACGCCTTCAGCCAAAGGTTTTGTAACGCCTTTATCCCTCTCGGTCATTTCCAAAAATGAAGTATTGGCCGATATGGTCCGGGATGGGGCCTGGTCAAACCACGTTGAGCTCGGCCGCTGGGCCCACCTGATGCTGATCGCTCCTCTGAGCTGCAATACCCTGGCCAAAATGGCCCACGGTCATTGTGATAATCTCCTGCTGGCCACTTATCTTTCGGCAACCTGCCCCGTGGTTTTCGCCCCTGCAATGGATGAGGATATGTGGCTCCATTCTGCAACAAAGGAAAATATTGAAAGGCTGAAATCCTTTGGCAACCACCTGATTCCCGTGGAAAAGGGTGAATTGGCTAGCGGCTTATACGGTGAAGGGCGCATGGCCGAACCTGAACAAATCCTTTCTTTTCTGGAAACGAATTTTTTTTTTAGCAGGGAACTAGAAGGGAAATTGGCCTTGGTTACTGCCGGTCCGACGCATGAGCCCTTTGACCCCGTGCGCTATATCTCAAACCAGTCGACCGGTAAAATGGGCATTGCCATTGCCCGGGAGCTGGCAGCCCGTGGCGCGAAGGTTGAACTGGTGTTAGGCCCTTCTGCTATGGAAGCGGAAATCCCCGGCGTTCATGTTATTCCGGTTGAATCTGCCGAAGACATGTATCAGGCCTGCACAAACCTGTTTCCAAAAACAGATATCACGGTGATGTCTGCCGCTGTGGCAGATTACACGCCTGTTTCCTTTTCATCTGAAAAAATCAAAAAGAATTCGGGAACGCTCACCCTTGAACTCACCAGAACAAAAGATATTCTAAAGGCATTGGGTGAACAGAAAAAAGCCGGACAAATCCTGGTCGGGTTTGCGTTGGAGAACCATGATGAAACGGCCTATGCACGGAAAAAACTACAGTCAAAAAATGCTGACCTGATTGTACTGAACTCCCTGAATGATCCGGGTGCAGGTTTTGGTTTCGATACCAACCGGGTCACCATTTTCGAAAAAGACGGACAGGAAACCCGGTTTGATCAAAAAACAAAACAACAAGTTGCAAAAGATATCGTTGACAGGATAATAAAATTATTGTGATGCGCAGCAGGATCGTGATAGTAGTCTTTTTTCTTGTGTTGAGTTCCGTGAAGGCCAGGAGCCAGGAACTCCAGGCAAATGTAACGGTGTTGTCTAACCGAATAAGCTCGCAGGTTGACAAACACATTTTCCAAACCCTCCAGACGGCCTTATACGATTTCCTGAATAACCGCAAGTGGACAAATGAAACCTTCGGCAGCAACGAAAAGATCGTCTGCAATTTTCTGCTGAATCTGAGTGGCTCTCAGGATAACAATACGTATTCGGCATCGCTTATCGTGCAGGCCGGCCGTCCCATATTTAATTCTTCCTACCAGAGTCCGCTGATCAATTTCATGGACGAATCGGTCAACTTCAAGTATATTCAGTTTCAGGCCCTGGATTTTAATGAAAACAGGGTGCAGGGAACGGACCCGCTGGCCGCCAACCTTACGGCCATTTTTGCCTATTATGTGTATACCATAATCGGACTTGATTTCGATTCCTTCGGGTTGCGCGGTGGGGATACCTATTTTCAAAAGGCCCTGAACATTGTAAACAATGCGCCTGAAGGAAGCTCCGTGAGCGGCTGGAAACCATTTGACGGCGTACGTAACCGGTATTGGCTGACGGAAAATCTCACCGACACGAAATACAATCCGCTTCATGACGCCATTTACAATTATTACCGCCTTGGCCTTGACCAGATGTACGATCATGAAAATGATGCGCGGACAGCAATGCTGAGTGCCCTGATTTCGCTGAATGATATCAATACTGAGTTTCCGAACATCATGTTCATGCAGTTCTTTTTCCAGGGAAAGGGATCAGAAATTTCTAATGTATTCAAGAAAGGAACGCCGGATGAAAAAAGCCGCGCCCTGGATTTGTTGTCGCGATTGGATATTTCCAACCTCAACCGGTATAAACAGGATCTTCAATGAAAATCCTGTATGCATTTCTTCTTTGCTCCTATTTCATCGCCTGCAACGACCGGGATTCCGTGCCTTCGGATATTATTCAGCCGGATTCAATGAAGCCAATCCTGCGGGACGTGATCATGGCCGACCAGTACGCAACCCAGTATATACTGAAAGATTCTTTGAAAAAGGATTCCTCACACCGCAACGTGAAACTGGAAACTTTGCAACTCTATGAAACGATATTTAAATTGCATGGCGTAACAAAAGAGAAGTTCAGGAAAAGTCTTGATTTTTATGCTTCCAGACCGGACCTGAGCAAGGATATGCTGGATAGTATGGCTGCCTATGATAACCTTCACCGGAATGACCTCTTCCAGCCAAAACCCTCCCCCATCCTGCATCCCGGGGATGCTTTAACGATGCACCGGAGGGATTCAATGATACGCCGGATGGATTCTCTGAGACGAAGGACGGATTCATTGAAACGCCGGACGGATTCTGTGAAAGCGATTTAAGGGATAGACTCATATCTAAATCATCTCGTATGAATAAAGTATGTCAAAATGCGCAGGATGCCATGAAGGACATTCGGGATAATGCTGTGATCATGCTCGGCGGATTCGGATTATGCGGGATCCCTGAAAACAGTATTCATGCGCTTGTCAATACAGGCATAAAAAACCTTACGTGCATTTCCAATAATGCAGGTGTGGATGATTTCGGATTGGGGCTTTTACTTAAGACCCGTCAGATAAAAAAAATGATCAGCTCCTATGTGGGCGAGAATGCTGAGTTTGAGCGGCAGCTGCTGCAGGGTGAACTGGAAGTGGACCTGGTTCCTCAAGGAACTCTTGCTACAAGAATCCAGATGGCAGCCATGGGTATTCCCGCTTTTTTTACGCCGGCGGGATACGGCACCGAGATCGCGGCGGGAAAAGAAACCCGCGAATTCAACGGCAAGATGTACCTGATGGAATATGCACTGCACGCGGATTTCGCTATTGTAAAAGCCTGGAAGGGTGATCGTTTGGGTAACCTGTTATTTCGCAAAACGACAAGGAATTTTTCGACTTCGATGGTCAAGGCCGGAAATATCAGTATCGCGGAAGTGGAAGAATTGGTTGAACCCGGCGGCCTTGATCCGGACCAGATCCATGTTCCGGGAATTTATGTGCACCGGATTTTCCAGGGCGTGAAATACGAAAAGAGGGTGGAGCGTAAAACAATCCGCATCGCTTCTTAAAATAAATTTATGTTTATTTCAGCCAGCCAGCTAAACCGGGGTATGGGCGTTGACATGAATATCGCCAGGTTTTTTGTTGACCGCCCTGTTCCCCAGAACAACAGTTTCTGGAAGGGCAAATTATTGTATATCGGATTTGGCAATGGCTATGTTTCCATACCCGTTTATTATGACCTCCTGTTCCGCATCGGAATCGATTTGAAGCAATTGCTTGCAGAAGAGCATATCCTTTTCATGGAAAAACTTATGCACTATGCCATCCTGCAGGAGAGAAGGGAAATATCGGTGCAGGAAGAATTGAATTCCATCAGGGAATTATTGAAAGGAAGAATCAGGAATCAAAAATATTTTGATGCGTTGAACGCCTACCTGGATCAGCCGGTATTAAAACCCATGGATGCATTCGGATTGGAATCTTCTGCGCTTAACAGGGCAGATGTTTTTCTGTATGTGCTTTGCGATCTTCCTTTAACGGAAAATCAACAGGAACTGGCGATCAGGTACTGGTACGCGCTTCATCCAACCTATCTGATCATCGATGATCTCCGTGATTTTGAAAAAGATAAGGAAGAAGGAGATGAAAACCTCCTGATTGAATGGGGCGGCCGGTCCGCCGGTTCCCATCATGCAATGGAAATGATCAAATCAAATTGCAAAATCCTCCAGCGCGTGAACCCGGTATTGGCGGATTTTTTGTTGAGCTATGAGGAGGAAATGAAGGGAAAGGTAGATGGTTGATGGTAGATGGTTGATGGACTTTAGACGTGAATTCGCAACTGAATTCCATCTACCATCAACCATCTACCATCAACGAACCATATATTGCACTAATTAACTCCACCAAATGCCTTTAGACAAATTCGGAATAGCAAAAAGAATTTCCCGCGAATTGCGCGACGGCATGTATGTAAACCTGGGTATTGGCATTCCGACCCTGGTTGCCAATTATATTCCGGAAGGCATAAGCATCATGATCCAATCGGAGAATGGCATGCTCGGCATGGGTCCTTATCCCCTGGAAAGCGAACTGGATCCGGACCTGATCAATGCGGGCAAGGAAACGGTTACCCTGCTGCCGGGCGGTGCGTATTTCGACAGCGCAGAAAGTTTCGGCATGATCAGGGCAGGTAAAGTTGATCTGACCGTGCTGGGCGCCATGGAGGTTTCTGAAAAAGGAGATATCGCCAATTGGAAAATTCCCGGCAAAATGGTCAAAGGCATGGGCGGCGCAATGGACCTGGTTGCCAGCGCGCGGAATATCATTGTTGCTATGCAGCATACAAACCCGAAAGGGGAATCCAAATTGCTGAAAGAGTGCAGCCTTCCACTTACCGGCGTACGCTGTGTAAAGAAAATCATCACGGACCTGGCCGTGATGGATATTACCGAGGAAGGGTTTCTGCTTCTCGAGCGCGCACCCGGGGTAACAGTGGAAGAAATCAAATCCAAGACTGCCGGCAGGCTGGTCGTGAAAGGCGAGATTCCGGAAATGTAAGGGTGTATTCTCCGTTTTATCAGGAAGATCCTCCGCAACTTCAATATATGCACATGATTACTTTGCTTTCGATAGGAAGAAATCTGAATTTTTAGATTATCTAAAAACATATTTAGATTTCTATAATTTAATTATTTTTGCAAAGAAAAGGAAATGGTCGTTATCTCCAGGAGGATCATACTTGATTTTATCAGGGATTGTCCAGATGCAGAAGATCCCTTATTCGGGTGGCAGGCTATTCACGACAAATTAAAAATTGATGCCAACCTGATCCTTGATATTGTATAGTCACACCGTCCTCTTAAAATATTTGTCTTAACAAGATTTCTTACACGCGATACATCTATTTACCCGCCTTCACCACAACCGTATCTGCCGCAATAAATGAAACCGTATACCCTCCCGAATCGATTTGGGTCTTTGGAAAATTAACCGCAAGCATGGTCCAATCTTTATCTCCAACGCCCGTCTGATACAAATATAAATGCTTCAGTTGCTTCAGGGTTTTTAGGGAAAGCACACCCTGAGCCGTTACAGAGGTGCCAACGAGGTTAAGCGATTGGAGCTTGTGAAGAGATTGCAGGGAAGCCAGCCCTGTGTTGCTGATCCCCGTGCGTTCCAATTGTAATTGGGTCAGCTCCGTGCATTGTCCAATATAGATCGTTGATGAATCTCCGATTTTCGTATTTCCTAATTTCAGCCAGATCAGTTGTTTCCTTAATGGAACAAGCAGGGCCAGGTCCTTGTCATGAATCGAAACGCTATTGATGAAATCGGCCATCAGGTAATGGCTGTTCTGTGCAACGGGAATCACTTCCACGCCTTTCTCTTTTAAAGCGTTTATGGTTTTCCTGTCCGCCTCCTCCACCGGCGAAGGTGGAACCATGGAGTCCGCATGGTTACTACTGTTTTCCAAAGCAAGCAGGTAGCCCCTGATCCTTGTTGGCTGTTCAAACTCTTTCACCTTTTTATGAAAATCGGCGCCCGTGGAGATCCACCAGTTGATCAGGGCAATCTGGGATTCTTTCAGTGATGGTTTTCCTTTGGGCATATGATGCTCGTCATCGGTCGGCAGAATTATACGCTTCATCAGTTCACTTTCGGGAGCCTTGAACGGAATAAGAATGGATCCGTCTTTTCCACCTTTCATGATCGAGCTGGAATCATCCATCCTCAATTTGCCTTTTTGTCTGCCCGAACCATGACAATTGTAGCAGTCCTTTTGAAATAAAGGTTGAATTACATCGGCATATACCCGGGCCTCTTCAACATGGATGATCGGGGGATGAATTTTATATGCGGTTCCGGAATCGGATTTAAAAGCGGAACTAATGTAATCGGCGCCATGGGTAAGCGATCCGCCTAAATGCCCGGTTACCATTATTAATATTAGCAATCCAATAGAAAGGGCTTTGTACCAGCTATCAGTTTTCTGCAATATTATTTTCCGGAAGATCAGGGAAGCGGTAAGCGCAACAGCAATGCCCATCCACATATGCCAGTTCACAAGGCCGGATTCATAATCACCACTGCTTGAAAGAATATAACCGGTAATGCAGGATATCCATGCGCAGGCAGTACCTGCCAAAAAAATAATTTTGATAACAGAAAGCGAAACCGCATATGTTCCTCTCTGATAAAACCATTGAAACAACAGGCCGATGAGGAGAATACCAATAGGCAAATGAACCAGCGCAGGATGAAGCCGGCCAAGAAATTCAGTGACAGATAAGACCACGTTTGATTTTTAATGTTGATCAGGAAAGATACCGCTTGCGCAGGGTTTGCATGATATGTACATTAATGGCCCATTGATCTCCCAGCGGCTGCCGGGTATATGGAAGTGCCGGCATATAATCCGGGGGACCGAATTCTGTTAGTATGGTGAGCCTGTCACCGTCTTTCTTTTTTAATTCCACAACCTTATCCCACCATGCGAAATGTGCTTTCACGCATGCATCCCACTCGGGCGCTCTCGGATCATTAACCTGCGGCCCTTCAGGATGCCCGATCCTTGCGTGAATATGATCCACCCTTGGCAAAGTAAGGTCAACAGTTTCCTGCTGATCCGCGAGCAGGCTTTCGTGAACATTGCACCAGTGGGAGATATCCAGGGTCACACGGAGACCGGGATTTTTTTCAATGAATTGTCTTGCTATGGGCGCAGCAAAAAGCATTCGTGAGCGATGGGTCTCATGACAAATGCGAATGCCAGTTTTCTTTGCCAGGTCCAGTGTATGATCAATGAAAGCCTGGTTATTTTCATGGCTGAAATAGTCCCTGCCCGAATGACAATTGATATAAATTGGTTTTTGAGAAGTATTATGTGCGGCAGCATCAATCATATTCTTGAATGTTGCCAGATGCTCCTGCCAGTTGCTTTCGCTTCCAGCAACAAGAAAGCCGACCTCAAGCTGGTATTTTTTTAATGCGCTGAAAAGATCATCCTGACCTGGTTTATCCATCGGCCACCATATTTCGATGCCGTCATATCCATCTTTTTTTACTTTGGCGCAATAGCTGTCAATGCTTCCCTGGTAGCCCCAGTTGGTGGCCACGATCACCAGTTCAAAATTTTTGTTCATGAGCGCATGCTTTTTAGGTAGTTCTGCAAATCCATCAAGGGATGCAAGTAAAATGGCCGTTGTGGCTGAAGAGCTTGTCTTAATAAAATTTCTACGGTTGAATTTCATGTTCAGGCAATGATATCGTCAATCACCGTTCCGCTTACATCGGTTAACCGGCAGGGCCTTCCCTGGTATTCATAAGTAAATTTTATATGGTCAAATCCCAGTTGATTGAGTATCGTCGCCTGCACATCGAATGGTGTTGCCTTTCCACTGATTGCGCTGTATCCGATCTCATCGGTTTCGCCGTAGGTATAACCTTTCTTTATTCCGCCGCCCGCCATCCAGATGGTAAAAGCATCCACATGGTGGTCCCTTCCCTTAAATGGATTTTGTTTTCCGTCGCGGTTTTCCATCATCGGCGTCCTGCCAAATTCACCGCCCCATACCACAAGGGTTTCTTCAAGCATTCCCCTTTGCTTGAGATCGAGCAATAAAGCGGTTACTGCTTTGTCGGTCTGCCTGCATTTATTTATCAACCCAATGTCCAGCGCAGTGTCCGCATCCGTGCCGTGATCATCCCATCCCCAATCGAAGAGTTGCACAAAGCGTACTCCTTTTTCTACCAGCTTTCTGGCCAGCAAAGCGTTGTTTGCGAAGCAGGCCACATTCGGCTTGGTTCCGTACATCTCGTGCATGTATTCAGGTTCATCATTTATATTCATCGTATCCGGAACAGATATCTGCATGCGGTAGGCGAGTTCATATTGCGAGATCCTGGACATGATTTCAGGATCATTGTATTCTTTATATTCCTGCTGGTTCACGGCGTTGATGGCATCGATCGATGCCTTGCGCATATCCCTGTCCAGCCCATCCGGGCTCTTGATAAACAACACCGGATCGCCTGTGCTCCTGCATTGAACGCCCTGGTATACCGATGGAAGGAATCCGCTGCCCCAGACACTTTTACCTGCATCGGGAAAATGACCTCCGGAAGTCAGCACCACGAATCCGGGAAGGTTCTGATTTTCACTTCCCAAACCATAGGTGGCCCAGGCGCCGATGCTTGGCCTTCCCAGTCTCGGCGTTCCGGTGTGGATCAATAGCTGGGCCGGTGCATGATTAAACTGATCCGTAGTCACTGCTTTCAAAAAGCAAACCTCATCGGCGACGGTGGCGAAATGAGGCAGGTTATCGCTGACCCACGCACCGCTTTGTCCGCGTTGCTCAAACCTCGCCTGGGGTCCCAGCATTTTTGGAACACCACGTATAAATGCAAAGCGTTTTCCCTTCAGTAAAGACTGCGGGCAGTCCTGCCCGTTCAGCTTCATCAGGTCAGGTTTATAATCGAACAATTCCAAGTGTGAGGGCGCGCCGGCCATATGCAGGTAAATAACGCTTTTGGCTTTGCCGGGAAACATGGGGAGCTTCGGCGCAAGGGGATGCGCGGGATCGAATACGATTCCTGAATCAGGAGCAGCCGTGCCGGTGCCACAGGATGTAAGAAAAGATCCCAGTGCCAGGGCACCCATGCCCATCGCACTTTCCTTCAGGAAGTGCCTGCGCGTCAGATGCCTCATGATCCGTTCGTTGGCTTCTTTGATCAACCGGGGATTATTCAATTCTTTTTGCGTCATATGCGCGATTCATTTCAGTGAACGAATTTAATTCTTAGTCAGCACTTCATCCAGATTCAGCAGCGCACTGGCAACAACCACCCATGCCGCCGTTTCAGGATTATCATGAATGTCAGCTTCGCCGATGATCTCGCAGGTCTTGTCAGGATCATTCTTATATCGCAGATAAGCCTTTTCATACAGGTTCTTCAACACCTGCATTTTCTGCGGAGTTACCGGCTTCAGCATCACCAGCTCATATCCTGTATTGATTACTTCGGCTTCATTTTTTTTATTTGCCGATTCTTTCAGCATGCGAAAAGCCAGATGTCGCGAAGCTTCAAGGTAGACTGAATCATCCAGGGTGACGAGCGCCTGCAACGGCGTATTGGTAACAATCCTCCTGGATGTGCATACTTCCCGGGATGCAACATCGAAAGTGATCATCGATGGATATGGTGCCGTGCGTTTCCAGAAGGTATATACTGCCCTCCTGTACTGGTCCTCTCCCTTGCTTTTTTCCCAGTCGCTCGTATTGTAAGGAGAATGCCAGATGCCGGCTGGTTCCCAGGGCATCACCGGTGGCCCGAACATCTTATTGCTCAACAGACCAC
>JANWIY010000084.1 GCA_025449645.1 Chitinophagaceae bacterium
GGACGTCACCGGATTCATGGTCGGGTCGCGCAGTGAACATTCCGGCATCATTAAAGACGGTGCAAAAATGGTGAGTGCCGTTGCCAATTCGGTGGTCCCTAAATTTACTGTGATCATCGGAAATTCCTATGGTGCCGGTAATTATGCCATGTGCGGAAAAGCTTACGATCCCCGCCTGATCGTCGCCTGGCCCACGGCCCGCATTGCTGTGATGGGTGGCGAGCAGGCGGCAAAAACCCTGATGCAGATCCAGGTCGGTTCCATAAAATCCGGGGTTAAGCCCGTAGTCCCAGATGAAGAATTTAGATTATTTACAAGTATCCGTGACCGTTATGAAAAACAAACGAGCCCTTATTATGCCGCGGCCCGCCTGTGGGTAGACGCACTGATAGATCCATTGGAAACCAGGCGTATTATTTCGGAAGGCATCAAGGCAGCAAATCACAATCCCCGGCTAAGCGAATTCAAAACCGGTGTTTTCCAGGTGTGAATAGTCTGTTCAGGAATCTTAGAAAATAGTGTCCATAAACCATGCTTCGCAGCGCTTCGGAGGGCAATGCTGTCAACCGTCAACCGTCAACTGTCAACCATAATTCAAAAACAACTTCCTACACTTGCATCACGATCCCATTTCCATTTACACCGATGGCGCATCCCGGGGCAATCCCGGACCGGGCGGCTACGGAACCATCCTTCTCTGGAAGGGGCATGCGAAAGAGCTGTCGGCCGGGTATAAAAAAACCACCAATAACCGAATGGAACTGATGGCAGTTATCGCCGGACTGGAAGCATTGAAACGCCGCGACCTGAAAGTCCATATTTATTCAGACAGCCAGTATGTGGTGAACTCGGTCGAAAAGGGATGGCTGAAAAACTGGCTCGCAACGGACTTCAAGGGTGGGAAAAAGAACAAGGACCTTTGGCTCCGCTATGCCAGCCTCGCCAAACTGCATCATATAGAATTCCACTGGGTAAAAGGGCATGATACCAATGCCTACAACAATCGTTGCGACGAACTCGCTACGATGGCCGCGGATGGGGGTGGACTGGTGGAGGATGAGGGATTTGAGGGGGTTGACAGTTGACGGTTGACAGTTGACGGACTTTAGTTTTGAATCCGCACCTGATATCCGTCAACCGTCAACCAACTTTACATGATTGCCTCTTGAAATTAAAACAAACGTTCCAAACAATATAGTCGAGAAAACCAAAGTAGCCACAATGCTGGTCAGATAAAAAGGAATTCCATCTGAATAACAGAGCAGGAGTCCGTTAAAAGTCCTGGGCCGCCCCAATCCGCGGGTACCGTTCCCCGACCAAACGATAAAATTGGAAAGCAGGAAATAAACGGTTGGCGCTGCGAAGGAAGCAGCGGTAATATTGACCATGCTGGGCTTTTTAATGGCAAATCCGATAAATACCAACAGGGCAAACAGGGTATAGTTCTGCCATTGGCCAGTATAGAATCCCGCCATGTCCGTGAGACCACCCATATAAAGCAACTGATAAAGCAAATCTGAGACAAACATAGAAAGCACGGGCATTATGATGGCCCACTTCTTATTCTTTATAACTGCGCCGGCAAAAATGGCCATTGCCCACTGCGGTGCAAAGCCATAGGGACGCCCGGGAATGACCCGGTAAATAGCCGCAATGAAAACGAGCAGAATGAAAGACCAGATCAGCGTTTTTGTATTCCTCATCACTAAAATTTAGAAGTCCAAATTTAATTCATTTTAGAAATATGTGGGCTTAATAATTTCAGATCAAAGCCAATGAAAATGGGCAATTGAAAGAGAGAAGAGGCTGTTCTGTCATCGAAAAAAATTTATTCTACATTGCGCTTCCTCTCTCATCCATAACCCATAACCCCAGCGTTCTCAATTGCCCCCGGGAACCGCTGCCCGGTAAATCACTGAGTTTTCAATTGCTTTCAGGTTTGATTGTGCGGCATCAAAACTCACCCAGGCTTCGCCTTTCTTCCTGTTGAATCCATCTCTACCTTTCTCTATGACTTTTATATCGCCTTCCAGTACAATAAAAAGCTGGACCGACCGGGAAATCAATTCAATATCCTGGCCCTTGGTGAGGTGAATGCGGCCAAGTTCAAAATCGGGTGCCTGTGTTGGGAAAATATCAACAGCCAGGTCGGTTGTTTTGGCAGAAATAATATGAGGAATGGTCGGTTCAAATTTCAGGTGCTTCATCAACTCGGCTACATTCACATGCTTTGGTGTAAGACCGCCTCGAAGAACATTATCGGAGTTGGCCATGATCTCTACATTTTGTCCTTCCAGATAAGCGTGCGGCACGCCGGCACCCTGAAAGACCGCCTGCCCGGGACTAACCTGAACGAGATTAAAAAAATAAACGGAAAAAATTCCACGATCAACATCGCCCTTCGTGCTGTAAGTAAGCGCTGCCCTTGCGGCCCAGAAATCTTCTTTATTTTTTTTCAGTTTTCCCACCTGGTAATGTGGAACGATCCGGTCAAGCAGTGTGGTCAGTTGTCGGTTTAATTGGCCCTGCGGCATTTCCATGACCTGCTGATAAAGGGCCTTGTAATTGCCGTTACCGAAAACAGGCACCAGGAAATGCAGCTCGGGAATTTCGTGTAGGATCCTTTCCAGCACCTTGACCGGCTTAAACCCATGCAATAACCAGAATTCACTGAGGGCCATCATAAGTTCCGGCTTGTGATTATCGTCTTTATAATTTCTCTGCGGATCCGTTAAGGCCGTTCCCTTTTTATTCTCCTCTTCAAATGCTTTCAGCGCATTCTCTTTCGATGGATGCACCTGGATGGAAAGCATATCCTTTACGTCAAGAATTTTTAAGAGATAAGGCAACTGGCCGAATTGCTTTGCCACAGTTTCCCCGAGTGTTTCTTTCGGATAAGCGTGGATATAATTTTTCAACAGTATTTTTTCTTTGTCGCCCGATTCCAATTCTGTGCTTCCTGAGCTATGGGCTCCCAACCAATATTCCGCGAAAGTCTCACCCTTTTTTACCGGCAAATTCAGCAGTTCCGGAAGGTAATTTAACCCGCCCCAGGCATAGTGTTGTACTTTGCCCCGGACAGGCATTACCTTAAATTTACTCAGTTCCATATTTCTTATTAGTGGCTCAAAGTAAAGCAAAAATGGCCGCACATAATGAATTTGGGAAAGCGGGTGAGGAAATGGCAGCTGAATGGCTTTGCCGGCATGGATTTCAATTACTGGCCCTGAATTGGAAATCGGGGCGGTATGAAGTGGATATCGTCGCTGCCCGGAAAGAGGTATTGCATTTCATAGAAGTCAAATCAAGGCATGACGACCGGTTCGGGATGCCCGAAGATTGGGTTGGAAGGAAGAAAATGGGTCATTTATTGAAAGCCGGAGTAGCCTATCAGGAGAAATATCCACAATGGAAGCTGATACAATATGATATTCTTTCCATTCTGGTGGATGGGAAAGGCAAACCGGATTTCTTTTTTATACAAGATGTATATTGGTGGTGATGACTACCCTTCAGGATCAGACCGCCGGAATTCTTCAGATATATCAGGCAAATATTCTGCGCCATCAGCATTCAGTCAGAAAGGCAAAAAAAGTGAAAGGCGGACTGGCTTTGGCAAGGCTTGCCGTTTTTCTGCTTGCGGCCTTGCTTGTTTATTATTACTGGCCGGCCATGAGTTCATCGGTTGTATCCACTCTTTTTTGCGGGATTGGTCTCGGCATTTTAGTGTTTTTCGATGCCGCAAAATCGGAACAGATAAAAAATCATGGACGATTGATCCAGATCAATCAGCACGAAACAGATGCCATGCATCAGCAACTCTCTGCATACGACGACGGCCTCATATTCAGCGATCCCTCTCATGCCTATGCATCGGATCTCGATCTGTTTGGTCAGGCCTCATTGTATCAGTTTCTCAGTCGTTGCCACGCGGACCAGTCCAAAAAATTACTTGCGGACCATTTGTTGCATCCTCTTTCCTTCACGCAGATCAGGGAGAAACAGGAAGCGGCAAGGGAAATGGCCGGAAAAACAGAATGGTCCCAGCAATTCCAGTCAAATGCCATGGCCAATCCCATCAGCTTTCAAACCGAAAAACGTCTCCGGCAATGGATTGATGAACCGGCAGGGATATTTGAAAAATCTTATTGGAAGGGACTGGTGCTGATTTATTCTCTGATAAGCATAACCATTTTGGTGTTTTATATATTTGACCTGATTTCTCTTTCCGGTTTTTTGCTGGCCCTGGTTTGTTTTTTAGGTGTTTCTTCTCTGATCAGCGCCAAAGTGCATCCGACCTGGATCCTCCTCTCCCGCATTGAGCCGGAAATGAATGCCCTCTATGAGCAATTGCACGCTTTCGAAAATGAAAGCTTTCAAACCGCTTTCAATCAGGAGTTAAAAAACAAAATCAGTGGGTCCGGTAGTCCTTCTGTTACGATCAGGCAATTCCGCGGGATCCTGAAACGGTTCGACTTCCGGCTGAATCTTTTAGTATTCTTCTTCCTGAACACATTTGTTTTATGGGATCTTCAGCAAATGATCGCCCTGGTGGTATGGAAGAAAAAAAACAAGCATATGCTTGCGCCCTGGTTCCAGGCCATTGCAGAAATTGAAGTGGCCATCAGCGTTGCTTCTTTAATTCGAAATAAGCCCGGCTGGTGCTTTCCTTTGATAAACGACCGGTATTTTTATCTAAGGGCAAATGATCTTGGACATCCGCTCATTCCTCCGGCCAATGTCGTATTGAACTCATTCGCCCTGGAAGGATTGGGCAAGGTTGCCATTGTTACCGGTTCCAATATGGCAGGCAAGAGCACTTTCCTCCGGTCACTCGGCACGAACCTGGTATTGGCATTCATGGGAGCTCCCGTATGTGCTTCTGAATTTGAAGCCAGCGGAATGCATTTGCTAAGCAGTATGCGGGTGGCGGACAATCTTGCAGAGAATACTTCTACTTTTCACGCAGAACTTAAAAAGCTTCAATTCATTATTGAAAATGTGAACCACAGGGAGCCGGTCTTCATCCTGCTCGATGATGTATTGCGCGGCACTAATTCTGATGACCGTCACGCCGGATCCAGGGCCCTGATCCGCCAGCTGATCAGGGAAAAAGCGGTAGCTGTTATGGCCACACATGATACCGGGCTGGCCAGGGCAGAATCAGATCGGGATCCGAATTCCGTGATCACCTATCATTTTGACAGCCAGATCAGAGATGGGGAATTGTATTTCGACTACCGGCTCAGGAAAGGCATTTGCGAGAGCCTGAATGCAACGCTGTTGATGAAAAAAATAGGTATTCATTTTGATGATTGATATATTCGCCCGTCAAATTTCAGAGTAAGCATTTAAGAATTTCTCCCTTCCATGAGCAATCAGACTGTCAATCTCAGAATATTCAGACAATTGGTTAGCCGTAATAAAAGAAAACTTAGGCTTTTTCTCAGCAGGCTGGAAAGAAAGGCACCGAAAAATTTGCACCTGATCACACTGGAAGTAAACAAACTGGCCTGGGCGGGCACGGACTGTTTGAAATGTGCAAACTGTTGCAGGACCATGTCCCCAACCTATACCCAAAAAGACATCATACGGATCGCCGCCTATCTGTGCATGAGCCCGCGGGCCTTTCGGGAAAAATGGCTGATTAAAGACAGTACCGGCGACTGGATAAACAAAAAATCGCCCTGCCAGTTCCTGGACCTGAAAACAAATCATTGCCAGATCTATGATGTGCGTCCGGGTGATTGCGCTGGTTTTCCACACCACACGAAAAAGAAAATTGTGGAATACACTAATGTGTATAAGCAGAATATAGCATATTGTCCGGCCACCTTCCAGCTCGTCAAACAAATGCAGGAGAGATTTGCAAAAGAGAAATAGCCGCTTAAAAAGTAAATCTCCCTGTAAAAATTCCAGGATATTCGGATGCGGCATTGCCCTATTATTCGCAACTTAGCATCACCATGTGGTCTTCCGCTAAAAAAGGATTCAAAGCCTGGCTGCAACTGGAAAAGTCACTCTCCGACCATTCCGTGGAAGCTTATGTGCACGATATAGAAAAGTTCACCCAGTTCCTCGAATTCAGAAACAGCAATCCTTCCCCGAAGGACATTGCGTTAAAGGACCTCCAGGAATTTGTAAAATGGATCGGCGCACTCGGGATGACGGCTACATCCCAATCGCGGATCCTTTCCGGGATCCGTTCATTCTATAAATACTGCCTTCTGGAAGATATCGTCAGCAAAAATCCCACATTGCTCCTTGAAACACCAAAACTCAAAAGAGCTCTCCCTGATTTTTTAAGTGTTGCCGAGATCACGCAGATCCTGGAATCCGTAGATCTCAGCAAACCGGAAGGGGAAAGAAACCGCGCCATTCTCGAAACCATGTACAGCTGCGGATTGCGTGTGAGTGAAGTAGTGAACCTGCACCTCTCCTCACTTTATCCCGACCTGGGATATATTAAAGTAACGGGCAAGGGAGATAAGGAGAGGCTTGTTCCTATCGGGAAAACAGCACTTAAATATATTTCGATTTACCGTAACCAGGTTCGTGTTCATTCAGCTATTAAACTGGGCAGCGAGGACATTCTCTTTCTTAATCGCCGCGGTGCGGGCCTTTCACGGCAGATGATTTTTATTTTATTGAAAGAGATTGTAAAGCTGGCAGGAATTAAGAAAACAGTTTCCCCGCATACGTTCCGGCATTCCTTTGCAACCCATCTCGTGGAGGGTGGCGCTGACCTGCGGGCGGTGCAGGAAATGCTGGGGCATGAGAGCATTACGACTACTGAAATATACACTCATCTCGATCGCGCATATTTAAGAAAGACGTTGGAGAAATATCATCCGGCGTTTCAGTGATAAAAGAGAATAACTTTTAAATTGCATAATGGCGGAATAGCCAAAATAAGGCACTGTATCCAAATATTATGAGCCCATGAAAACATTATCTGCCTGCATTTGCAGGCTTTTTTGTTTGTAAACCTCTAAGGATTGTGCCTCTGTGTAATTATTCCTTTTACTCCTGCCCGATATTACTTTATCTCTTGTTCGATATGAGTAGTATATTTATACGCTGACAGTCCGTAGTAAGTCCGGTAATTACCGGACTTACTACGGAGTTGATTCGAAGGAACATAGAACAAGAATAGGAGGAATAGGGGTTATTAAAAGACAGCTAAATGAAGGTCTTATGGCAACGCAGGCGCCCATGGGGTTCACCGGTAGAATAGGGAACCTCATCCATTACAGGATCGGCAACAAGTTTTATGTACGCTCTGCACCTCGTAAGTTCCGGCAGACCAAGGCAACCAGGCTAAGGGCCGCTGAGTTCGGCCGGGCCTCCAGGATCGGCAAAGCGATCCGGGAACAATTGCGTCCGGTCATACCAAACTCAGGCGACAGGAAAATGCAAACCAGACTGGTGGCGGCCGTCTTTCAATGGCTGCAATCGGCCAGGGGCCAGAGCCCTGAACCAGGCCATCATCCAGTCTTCATCACAGGGTTTAAGTTTATGGATAAGGGCCGCTCTGTCAGGGAAAGATGGAAGGCTCAATTTAACGTCAGCCACCCTTCTTCCGGCCTGGTGCAGATAAGGATCCCATCCTTTGAGCCGGAAGAATCATTCGAAGCGCCCGCTCATACTGTTTCTGTGATTTGTAAGATTTCCGTGGGCGCCTGTGATACAGAAATAGGCTACGCAATAGGAATTGCTTCCACGGAGCTGGTCTTTGAATACAACAGCACTACCATTCCCGCACAAACCATTTCCCTGAAATTGCCGACCCCGAAGGGAAGCCTGATCGCAACAGGCATGTCGCTCAGCTATAAGATTTCCAAAGACCGCTACACGCAGGATAATACCAATAAAGCATTTATGCCCGCAGGGATCGTGAGTGCGATATATGTATGATTTTAATGGCACTGATAAAATAATAATTGCCCCGTAGCCGCCGTTGTCTCAGGCGTGCATCCCAATCCGCTTCCTTATAAAATATCC
>JANWIY010000085.1 GCA_025449645.1 Chitinophagaceae bacterium
AATAGTGCTTTGATGGGCTCGTCTCCATTTTCCGGGAAAAGGAAATCGTCAAAAAACTCATTATAACCAGGCTCATTGCTACGAAGATATTTTCAACCGGGTTTAATGTTTTGTTTTTGCTTAGTACAATCCTTTTTATCCTGTTGAAAAGATGATTTCTATTCCCGGAAAATGCAATGACGTGTTTTGAATTATTATAAACAGAAAGTTCTCTGAAACTCAAAAGGGCCCGGATAAATTGTTTTTTATCTTTTGTTTGACCGATAGCAATATCGTCACAACAATTTTCTCTTTCTTCCCGGATAAGAGTCGAAATCCAGAGCACAGCCGGGTTGAAAAAAAATAATGTTTCTGCTATATTTTGTAGAAAATTGACCAAATAATCATTCCGGCGGATATGTGCCAATTCATGGATCAGGCTGGCTTCAACCTGTTCCGGCGGAAGATTCGCCAACAGACCCAAAGGGATAAATATCACAGGCTTTATATGCCCGAAAACGGCGGGCATGTTGATCATTTCAGATTCCAGAAGCATCACTGGCTTACTGATTTGCAACTGTTTGCAAAGTGAAGCAATTTTATCTTTCCAGTAGGTGGAAGGCGTATGCGTTCTGTAATCCCTGATATGTTGGGCATAAAGAAGCGTTGAAATAATTTTCACAAATTTCACACTCAAAATGATAAACCAGACCGATGCAATGAGTGATGCGTGCATGGAAACGAAGGCTGCCAATTTATTCAAAAATTGTTGTTTACCCTCATCATAGATAAATACCCGGGTTTGGATGTTGACCTGGGACGAAATCGCAGGATTATTTACTAAATCCTGAAAACCTATTGCGGGAATGCGACTGCTCCATTCCCGGAAAAATGTAAGAATGGAAACAATTATGAAGAGTAAAAATTGCATGGATAAAATATTGTACCTGATTGCCGGGCGCGAATTTTTTGTAACCATCATTACGACGCCGGCAGCGATGACTAATACCAATCCCTCCCATAGTGAATGAATAAGCGTCCAGCATAATGCCAAGGCAGTTTCATTTGAAAACAACTGCTTAATGAAAGAAATGTGCATAAAATATGATTTGAAAATGATTATTCATCCTTGTCCAGCTTGCCAAGTAAATCTTTAATCTTCTGCAATTCCTTTTTAGAAGATTTATTATTATTCAAAAAGGCAACCAGCAGGCTGCTGATGGATCCATTATACATCGAATGAAGGAAGCGCTCTAAAATAAGCGCCATGGTCTTTTGTTCTTCCAGGACCGGACTGTATATATGCTTCATATTGGTTTCATCTCTTTCCAGCATGCCTTTTTCTGTCATGACCTGCATCAGCTTTAATGTTGAAGTATATTGAACCGTCTTAATCTCCTCATTTAACTTATCGTGTACAAAACGAACGGTGGAGGGGCCGTGTTTCCACAGGAGTTTTAAAACTTCCAGCTCAGATTTGGCCGGGACCATGGTATGACTCCGATTATTTTTGTAGGCCTTCATATGATGAAGGTACGATATCATACGTACGTTCCAAATATTAATTGATATTTATAATAGAAATGTTCTTTGAATCCTAACTATAAAGGGGGACATTCCTTAATGAAATGTTATTGCCCTGTTTTAGGAATAAGGGGTATATTACTTGCAATAAGCACCATATCTTATCAATAAAACAATCAAATTGAAAAGCCTTTTTAAATTCAGTATCGCCTGCCTCGGCCTCGCGACCACAGTATTTACCGCCGATGGCCAGGTAGGTGTGGAAGTCAGTATCTCAGCCAGGATCGCTCCCCCACTCTTACCAGTTTATGTACAACCTGCCTGTCCCATGGACGGCTTCCTGTGGACTCCTGGTTATTGGGCATACGCAGATGATGGTTATTATTGGGTTCCGGGCGTATGGGTGCGGCCTCCGCATATTGGTTATTTATGGACTCCACCCTATTGGGGATTTGCCGGGGGCCTTTACGGATGGCATGGAGGCTATTGGGGCACGCACGTAGGATTTTACGGCGGAGTAAATTATGGATTTGGTTATGGGGGCTCCGGGTTTGTTGGCGGCATGTGGCAGGGAGGCGGCTTCAGATACAATACCGCAGTAATGAATGTGAATACTTCGGTCGTTCATAACACGTACGTAAACCGGACCGTGATCAATAATACAACGGTGATCAATAACCGCACAAGTTTCAATGGTGGGCCGGGAGGAATTGCTGCCCGTCCGAACGCACAGGAAGAAATGGCCATGCGGGAACAACATGCGCAGGCCACCAGTGAGCAGGTCAATCATCAGCAGGTGATGAGTCGTGACCGAAATCAGTTTGCTTCAGTAAATCATGGTCGTCCTGCTACGGTCGCCATGAACAGGGTCAATGGTAACCGGTTTAACCCCGAGGGTCATGCAGCGGCGGTCGGCAACAACAGGCCGAATGTGAACGGGCAGGTTGCCAACCGTTCAGCAGGAAACAACCGCAATACCCCAAACAATAATCAGCATGCGCAAATGCAACACGGGCAAGCACAGCATCCGAGACCGCAGGGCCATCCACAACATGCGAATCGTCCGGCAGAACACGAGCGGCGGTAATAAAAAATTGAAACCAAACAAAAATGCCCTCGCAAGCATTTTTGTTTTGGGGTAGACCCTTGTTAAGTTTAGAGGCTCTTATTCAACCCCCGATCAATTTCAGGAAAATTTCCTTTTTCCGGCGGGAAACATCAATAATGTCCCCGTTTTTCATGGTGATCTGACCACCGTCGCCACGCAGATATTTGGCGATATAATTCAGGTTGATGAGATGGGAATGGTGGATGCGGTAAAATCGATAGTCGCCAAGGAGCTCTTCAAAGTCCTTAAGCTGCCTGGTTACGACAAGCACCTGGCCGTTTTGCAATATCATTTTGGAATAGTTGGAACTGGATTCAATTCTGATAATTTGCTTTATCTGGATGAATTCCAGTCCGTCATTTGCCGGTATCGCAATCTGGTCCTCCTGCGTTTTCGGATAAGCCAGATGCTTCTTTAATATCTCCGCTCTTTCTGCAGATTTCTTCCCGGCGAAATGGACCAGCCTTTCAACCGTATGCTGCAGGTCAGTGATGGACACGGGTTTTACGAGATAGTCAAAGGCGCTGATCCGAATTGCATTGATGGCATAGTGATTATAAGCCGTAATAAAAATGATCTCAAAATCAATATCAGGAATTTCTTCAAGCATTTTGAAGCCATTCATGCGCGGCATTTCAATATCCAGGAAGATGACATCCGGCTTATGCTGCTGGATCAGCACAATGGCGTCTTCCGGGCGCTGCGTTTGGGCAAGTACGCGGATGGAAGGACAATATTCCTGAATTTTAAGCTGCAGGTTTTGCAGGCTGTTTAGTTCATCATCAATCAATATGGCTTTGATCGTTTGCATAAGAAACCAATTTTATTGCAAATTCTATCCTTGTACCCGCCGGCTTGCGATGTTCGTCATAAAGATCAATAATTTTTAGACTGCCTGATAAGCCAGGGTCCTGGTTAAAAATGTTTATCCTGTCCTGCGTAATTTTCATGCCGACACTCTTATGAAAGGGCTTATTCAGCTCGTTATAGGCCCGGGACTGCACGCGGCCGATCCCATTATCCTCGATGATATAGTGGATCATGGTATGATTCAGTCTTACCTGCAAGGAAATTTTGAGGTCCTCGCGATCACTCGGTCCAATGCCATGTACAATGGCGTTCTCAAGAAAAGGCTGCACCAGGAGAGAGGGCACGTAATACTCTCCCTGCATCAACAGAGGATCAACATCACAATAAAAGCTGAACTTGCAATTGAAGCGCAATTGTTCAAGATCGATATACAGTTGCAGGGATTCGATATCCTTATTCAGCTCTATGAGTTCATTTGAACTGCTGTCCAGAATGCTCCGGATAAACCGGGCAAATTTATTCAGATAATCAGAGGCCAGCTTCTTCTCATTCTGCATTATAAAATTTTCTATGCTATTCAGACTATTAAAAAAGAAATGCGGGTTCATCTGCGCCCTCAATGCCTGCATTTCTGTTTCAGCAATTTTCTGTTTATATTCCAATTCATCTTTTCTCTTTTTGCCCTGGATCGATTTGTAAAGCAAAAAAGCAACCAGCAGGGTGAGCAGGAACCCAATGCCAATGGAAAACAATAAGATGTCTTTAAAAGCAATCTGCTTTTTCTGTACAGCGGCAAGCTGTTTCAGGTTGCTGTTCTCGAGTTCCTTTCTCTTAATCATCCATTCCGATTCATTGACAATGGTGTTCCGCCTGTTATTTTCAGAAAAAAGAGAATCTGCAACAGAGCGATACATCCGGTAATAAAACATCGACGAATCCTTCCTGTTGAGGAGATCATAAACGGATGACAACTGTTCAGCGGCTTTGACCCTCCCTTCGGCAAAATGGGTCTGATTGGCCAGCTGCATCGCCTTTCCGAGTAAAACAATCTTATCGTGCGCGGGAATATAGCTCAGGTATTTTGCTTCTGCCAGGTATACCTGGTATTCATTCCTCAGATCCCCGGTTTCCCTGGCCGTGGTAATGGCTTTGTTGAAATAGAAATCCGCTGAATCCTTATTGTGGAATATGGCGTTCAGTTTTCCATATCCCAGGTAGAACTGCGACAAAATATAATTTTCATTGGCCTCCAGTGCGAAAGGCATACCCTTGTCGAGGTTTAGCCTGGCGCGATCATACAGACCCTGTTCCAGGTCGCACCGGTGAAGCAACTCATAGTTGATAGCAACGCCGCGCCAGGCCCGGATGGAGTCGTTGATATTGATGGCCTGGGTCGCATAATTGCGGCACTTGTCAAAGTCCCTCAGGGAGGCAAAATTCTCTCCGATATTATTCAAAGCAACCGCTTTCACGCGGTATGCACCGCAGGCCTCCGCCAGGTCTATGGCATTGAAAAAGGCTTTGGTGCTCGATTCATAATTCCCCGCCGAAGAAAGTAGTATGCCCAGGTTGATACTGGCAAGCGCTTTCCCAAAAGTGAAATGCAGGGAATCACTCAATATAGAAACCCGTTCGTAATAATCAAAGGATTTTTTTGTATCCGTCTCGCTCAGCATATAACTGATCCGGTGCATGACATGGATCTTGGCGGAATCATTCTGCGGATGCGCATTGACCCAGCGGATCAGGCTGTCTACGTTGAAGGTCTGGGCAGCAACGAAGGAAGAAGCAGGCAGGCAAAAACAAATAAAAAAAAGGATACGGATACGGAAATAAGGGTTAAAAAACTTTTTTATACCGCAAGATGGAGACCAGGTATGGGTAATTTCAGCAATCATTAACAGGTAAGCGTTTTTCTAAGATAGTCATTTATGTATTCGCTTTCTGGATCAGGGCCTTTGGCGTATTGGCCATGATCCATAGATCATATAAAAAATTAGAGTTGTTAGCGTAATCGATATCGAGGCTGATCCTTTCTTCAACAGACATTTCTTCTTTTCCTCTTTTTTTTATCTGCCACAGACCGGTGATGCCGGCAGGCGCGAGAAACCGTTTTGCCAGATCATCCGTTGTCAATGTTGCTGCTTCATAAAGGGGCAGCGGACGGTTGCCTACAAGAGACATATCTCCGGACAGCACATTGATCAGCTGCGGCAGCTCGTCGAGACTTGTATTGCGGAGAAAACGTCCTACGCGTGTTATCCGCGGATCATTGTTTATTTTGATGAATCTGGTTTCCTTCGAATCATGGTATTGATTGAGGTGTTCGAATTCGCCGATGCGGAGATCAGCACCGTCGAACATGGTCCTGAATTTATAAAAATTAAAAATCCGGTAACCCCTGCCAGCCCTTTTGGAAACATAAATGGCAGGGCCTCTGGATTCCATCCAAACAGCCATCGCGATGAGCAAAAATAAAGGCGACAGGATAACAAGTGCTGCTGCTGCGATCAATACATCAAAGCACCTTTTCAGTAAACTATTAATCGATGCCGGCGCAAAAGATGCAACCGCCGGCCTGGTCTGTTCATCCAATTCAATCGCCTTCGTTTTGAATTTATGCAGGAAGCGGATTTTTGCATCCAGATTTTTTTCATCGCATTCCTTAATAAACAATATGTCATCCGCCAGTTTGTTCCTCACATAATAATTTTGGTCAGCTGTCGGCATTGCAGCTGCATCGATTATAAATGGAATCCGGGAAAGCATCGGATGGCCCCTGAGTACATCCGCGAACCGCCCTATTTGACGCCGGCCAAAATCAGACTCGCAGCAAATCATGTGCGGGGGGGACGCGCCCAGCACAGTAAGCTCCACGATCGCGCGCTCCAGGTTTTCACATGCATACCCGCGCTGATAAATGTTAACCAGTTTCGCGATATTGTCATCGCGCGTTCCTATATAGTAGAAACCCGCCATGCTTTCCAGCTTTTTCATAAAAAGGTTTAAGGTTAATGGCTTCGATTGCCAGCTCAAATAAATCCACCTCAAAGTACCTGATAAAAAAAGCCGTTAAAAGAGAACTGTGTATAATGCATGAATAGCCATGTAAGTGGCTGAAAAAAGAAAGTAACCGTTCAAAAAAGGGCGGCAGGCCTTTTGGGGAGAATGATCACTTGCCCCTGCCCCATCCGAACCAGTCATTGCCATTGGCGTAGATCATAAGTCCGAGCAAAAGAACCATGCCGGCCACCTGTGCATACTCAAGTAATTTCTGGCTGGGCTTTCTTCCCGTGACCATCTCCAGGAGTGTAAACAATACATGGCCACCATCCAGGGCGGGTATTGGCAAAAGGTTCATGAACGCAAGTGCAATGGCCAGAAAGGCCGTAATCGTCCAGAACGACTGCCAGTCCCACATCGAAGGAAAAATGGATCCGATCGCTTTAAATCCGCCAACACCTTTATAGGCGCCGGTTTTCGGGGAGAGTATTTTTTTGAACTGATCAATATAAGATTTCAGCTTCTCGCCGGCGAGACGGACACCCGCGGGGAATGATGCCAGGAATCCATACTGCTTCCATTCAATCCTGATCAGTCCGAGACTGTCCAGCGTTTCCATGTCACTAAGCAGGAAGAAACCGACAGTTCCGGTATCGCTTACCGTCATATGCAGTGTGTCTGTTGCCCCGTTTCGTTCTACGGTTATTGCTACATTTTTGCCCTCATGTGCTCTGAGTACTTTTTTAAATTCCTCATAAAAGGGTGTGGATATTCCATCTACGGTTGCAATCCGGTCAAATCGTTTCAATCCGGATTTGTATGCACTTGTACTGTCCGGAATCGTATTCGCGATCACCGGAATGCGGGGATAGAACCAGAATTTGCTGGTCCCCTTTTTTTCAACCAGTTTACCAATGAGATCGTGCGGCAGGTTAATGGTTTGTCTTACGCCGTCCCTTTCCAGCTCAACGTTTTCACCCAGCAATAATTTCATCGGCAGATCGTCAAGGTAGGCAACGGAATCACCGTTAACCGCAATTATTTTATCTCCGTCCCGGAATCCGAGGTCGTACATCATACTGTCGTTCACTTGCACCCCATAGGTAAGGCTCGACATGGGGATCTTTTTGTCCCCCCAGGTATAGAGGATCATCGCATAGATCACAAAGGCCATCAATACATTCATGGTTACACCACCAAGCATGATGATCAGGCGCTGCCATGCAGGTTTGCTTCTGAATTCCCAGGGCTGTGGTGGAAGACTCATCTGCTCTTTGTCCATGCTCTCATCCACCATGCCCGCAATCTTCACGTATCCGCCAAGCGGAAGCCAGCCGATGCCATAAACCGTATCGCCTATCTTTTTTTTGAAAAGTGCAAACCAGGGATCAAAAAACAGGAAAAATTTTTCTACGCGGCATTTGAAAATCTTGGAGGGAAGGTAATGGCCAAACTCATGTACGATCACAATCAGTGAAAGAGAAAGGATCAGCTGAACGGCTTTTACTCCGGCATCAGCCCAGTCTATTACAAGCAAAATCGGGGAATTATTCATCGTGCAAAGGTCAGCTGCAGGCGGCGTCCCCGCAAGGCTTTAGGTGAATTTTACAATTTAATTAAAGAAGCCGCGAAGTTACGGGCCTCCCCATCGCTGTCAAAATAATCTTCCAGCGTGGGTTGTTCCAAAAAGGGAATTTTATGAATGGTTTTTTCTATTAAATCCGTCATGTCCAGAAATCCGATGCGGTTCTTCAGGAATGCATAAACAGCAATTTCATTTGCCGCATTCAGTACACAGCCTGCGTTGCCTCCTTTTTTAAGTGCATCAATGGCCAGCTGTAAATTCCTGAACGTCCTGATGTCCGGATCTTCAAAACTTAGCTTGTCCGGTTTATTAAAAGAGTACCTCGGCATTTTATTCTGAAGGCGGACCGGGAAACCCAGGGCATACTGGATCGGCAGCTTCATGTCGGGCAATCCCATTTGCGCCTTGATGCTTCCATCTTCAAATTGAACCATGCTGTGAATAATACTCTGCGGATGAATCACCACCTGGATCTGCGAGGGATTCAGGTTAAAGAGCCATCTGGCTTCAATCATTTCCAGCCCCTTGTTCATCAGGGTAGCCGAATCAATGGAGATTTTTGCTCCCATCGCCCAGTTCGGATGCTGCAATGCATGATCTCTTTTTACATTGACGAGGAAATTGGGTTTTTTTCCGAGGAATGGTCCGCCTGAAGCGGTAAGGATGACCTTCTCTATCCTGTTGCGCGTTTCGCCCAGAAGACATTGAAAAATGGCAGAATGTTCCGAATCCACAGGAATGATCGGGGCGCGATTCTCCACTGCCTTGCGCATCACGATATCTCCGGCCACCACCAGGGTTTCCTTATTGGCGAGGGCAATCGTCTTTCCGCATTCAATGGCTTTCAGCGTGGGCATGAGTCCCGCAAATCCGACAATAGCCGCCATCATCACATCATAGGAATCCATGGCAGCCACTTCTATCAGTGATTGCGCACCGGCAAAAACCTTGATGGGGTGCTCGGCAAGGGCCTGCTTTACCATTTGATATTTGGATTCATCGCCGATAACAACAATATCAGGCAAAAATTTCAGCGCCTGTTTGATCAGCAGATCAGCATTCTGCTGCGCAGTGAGCACCTCTGCAGAAAAAAGTTCCTGATTAGCCGCAATCACTTCCAGGGCCTGAGTTCCCACAGATCCCGTAGAACCAAACAGGGCAACCCTTTTCTTTTGCTGATTATTCACCATAGACTTCCGGGATGAAGGTTAAATGTAGCGAATTCCAATTGTATGCGCAGAGAGGTCAGTCACTGTATTTTTCGAGTTCTTCCGCAAAACTGCGATCGTTACTGAGATGCGGCACTTTATTTTGTCCGCCGAGTTTACCAATGGATTTCATATAATCAATGAATCCATTTTTCTTGACGGGATGGATCTGCAGGGGCTGCAGAATATTTCCGGAGATGAGATCATCATAATAAATATTTTTCGCCCGGAGATTACTATCCACTTTTCTTGCAAATGCGTGCATGTCGGCCGGACGCTGCTCAAATTCAACGAACCATTCGTGAAAAGATTTTCCTTCTCCCTGGCCCATGATAAAAGGAGCTACGGTAAACTCATTGATCTGCACGCCTTCTTCCTTGGCAGCTTTCATCAGACTGTATTCCACTTCCTCGCCGATCACATGTTCACCGAAAGCTGATATGTAATGTTTGATCCGGCCCGTCACTACGATGCGGTAAGGGCTGGTGGAAACAAACCGCAGGGTATCCCCGATATTATATCCCCAGAGTCCTGCGTTATTATTTACAATCAGCGCATAATTGATGCCGGTCTTCACATCCTTCAGTGAAACGCGTGAGGGCCTCTCCTGAAAAATTTCTGATGCCGGAATAAATTCAAAAAAAATGCCGCTGTTGCTGTTTAATAAAAGCCCTTCCTCCTGCTGACTGTCCTGAAATGCGAAAAAGCCTTCCGATGCCGGATAGGTTTCGATGGTATCCACCTGTTTTCCGATACTGTCCAGCAGGCGGTCTTTATAGGGTTCAAAATTCACACCCCCGTGAACCAGCACAGAAAAATTCGGAAAAAGATCTTTGATCTGTTTACCCGATCCTGCCATGAGCCTGTCAAAATACATCTGCATCCAGGGAGGTATCCCGCTGATCAGGGTCATATCCTGGCTGATCGTTTCTTCCACGATCTTGTCGAGTTTGGTTTCCCATTCTTCAATGCAGTTCGTTTCGTAGCTGGGCAGCTGGTTGGTACGCAGGTAATGGGGTATATGATGATTTACGATGCCGCTGAGCCTGCCTGTTGGGATGCCGGCGATCCTTTCCAGTTCGGGGGAGCCGGAAAGAAAAATCATCTTCCCGTTGGCAAAGGCAGAATTGCCTGTTTCAGCCATATAACAAAGCAGGGCGTTCCGGGCCGTATTGATGTGATTGGAAATAGACTCTTTGGAGATGGGAATATATTTGATCCCGCTGGTTGTTCCGGAGGTCTTGGCAAAATAAATCGGCTGTCCCTTCCATAATATATTGTGTTTGCCCTGCTTGATCTGGTCGATATAAGGTTTGAATTGTTCGTAGTCACGGAGCGGAATGGCAGCTTTGAATTCCTCGTAGGTCTTAACAGTTTCCAGGTGGTGCTCCCTGCCAAAAACAGTCTTCGACCCGGTTTTCAGGAGGCTCTTCAGGATATTCTCCTGATCCTCCGGGGCGGAGCTCATTTCCTTGCGGGTACTCCTATATATATATGAAGCAAAGGGCTTGGCTAAAAATGACTTGATTTTCATATTTTCAGGCAGGCGATTGAACGACAAACCTACAATAAAAGCCAATACCCCCGCCTGTGGCTTTCCGGGTCCAAGTTTTTTGCAGGAAAGCTTCGAAATTAACCCCAATCCCCTTACCTTTGCAGCCCTAATATTGCATCGTATGTTCGCAGTAGTACAAATCGCAGGAAGCCAGTTCAGGGTTGAAAAAGACCAGACTTTATTTGTTCCCCGCATCGAAGGGCAGACCGGGGACAAGGTAGAATTTAAAGACGTGATACTGTCCACTGCAAAAGGAAAATTTGCCATGGGCAAGGACCTCAAGCAGGTAATCAAGGCCGAAATTCTTGGCCATGTGCAGGGAGATAAAGTGATTTCTTTTAAGATGAACAGAAGAAAGGGATTCCGGAAAAAACATGGTCACCGTACCCACTATACGAAAATCAAAGTGACGGAAATCGAATAAGGTCATTTTCAAATTTTCAAATTTTCAAATTTCCAAATTAGTTCACAATGGCACACAAGAAAGGCGAAGGCAGCGTAAAGAACGGCCGCGATTCGCAGAGTAAAAGACTCGGTGTTAAAATTTTTGGTGGCCAGGCTGCGGTATCCGGCAACATCATCGTTCGTCAACGCGGTACCGTTTATCATCCGGGAAAAAATGTAGGTGTGGGCAGAGACTTCACCTTATTTGCACTCACCGATGGTGTGGTGGAATTTAAAAAAGGAAAGGCCGACAGAACATTTGTTCACGTTCTTCCGGCACCTGCCACGGCCCAGTAAAATTTCATTACGTAGTGATTCTTTGGAATAATTCAAAAAAACTTTTGGATAATTCTAAAGAATTTATATTTTTACTACGTAAATTAGTTTACTAACCATTTAAATTCTACAAACAATGGCAACAGCAAAAAAAGCAGCTAAGAAAAAAGCAGCTCCAAAAAAGAAAGCGGCTCCGAAAAAGAAAGCTGCTAAGAAGTCTGCAAAGAAGAAATAATTTCTTCCTTAGTTGGCTGAAAATATCAAAGTCCCCCGGAACATTCCGGGGGACTTTTTGTTTTAGTACATTTGTACCTTCATCTTCTCAAACTCAAGCCCATGGCGGTTGACAATGCCTACATAGCAGAAAGTTTTTCCCTTCTCGCCAAACTCATGGACATCCATGGCGAGAATTCTTTTAAAACAAAATCCTACGCAATTGCTGCCTTCAACATCGATAAATTAACGGAGGACCTGACCGTGCTTGCACGCGAAAAAATCATCTCGATCAAAGGCATCGGACCGAGCATCGGTAAGCAAATCGTCGAAATAGTGGAAACCGGCGAGCTGGGTCAACTTCGGGAGATAATTCAAAAAACACCCCCCGGAGTCATCGAAATGCTCAAAATCAAGGGTCTGGGTCCAAAAAAGATTTCCACCGTCTGGAAGGAGATGGAAATCGAATCCATCGGTGAACTTATGTATGCTTGCAACGAAAACCGTCTGCTCCTTTACAAAGGTTTTGGAGAGAAGTCGCAGAATAATATTCGGGACACAATTACGTTCTATCTGAAGAGTCAGGGAAGCTTTCTCTTCGCTGAAGTGGAAGGCTATGCCCTCCAGATTCAAAAAAACCTGAGAACAGCCTTTCCGCAACACCTGATTGCCCTGACGGGCTCCTTCCGCAGGCAACTTGAAATTGTTGATCAGCCGGAATGGGTCTGCAACATTCCGCCGTCAGAACTTTCTTCCTGTTTATCCGGAATGGAATTCCAGTCCGCGCAAACCACGAACGAAATCCTTACCGCTTCGGGGCCAGAAAATATTTCGTTGAAATTTCATTGTGTTCCCTCTGAAGCATTTTATTCAACTCTCTTTGAAACCAGCGCAAGCGAAGCTTTTCTTAGCGCCTGGAGGAAAAAATTTGCGGCGATGCCGAATCCGCCTTCGGAAGAATCCATTTTTCAGGAATCCGGTATTCCTTTCATTCCTTCAGCATTGCGTGAGGATCCTGCCATGCTGGATAGGTCCCTGAATCTCCAGTCGCTTATTCAGACTTCCGACATCAAGGGCATCATCCATAGTCACAGCAACTGGAGCGACGGATCCCAAACCATTGAACAAATGGCCAAAGCCTGCATTGAACAGGGATTTGAATACCTCGTGATCAGCGACCACAGCAAGTCGGCTTTTTATGCCAACGGGCTTTCTGAAGAACGCGTCCGGGAGCAACACCTCTATATTGATGAGCTCAACCTTCAGCTCGCACCCTTTCATATTTTTAAAAGCATTGAGAGTGATATCCTGAACGATGGCAACCTCGATTACAACGAAGGGATCCTGGCAACATTCGACCTGGTGATTGCATCCGTGCATTCAAACCTGAAGATGAGTGAAGAAAAAGCCATGAACCGGCTGTTGCGCGCAATCGAAAATCCTCACATGCGCATCCTGGGCCATCCTACAGGCCGGTTATTACTAAGCCGCCCGGGATATCCGGTAAATCATGAGAGGCTGATTGAAGCCTGCGCTGCGCATCAGGTGGTGATCGAACTCAACGCCCATCCGCGGCGGCTGGATCTTGACTGGCGCTGGATCGATTATGCACTCCGGAAAAATGTGCTGATCTCCATCGATCCCGATGCGCATTCCATCGCAGGCTATCACGATATTCATTATGGCGTGCTGGCAGCACAGAAAGGCGGATTGCGTGCTGAACAAAATCTGAGCAGCTTTTCGCTTGAGCACATGAAAAGATTTGTCAGTGAGAAGCGTTGAAAGAAAGGGTTGATGGATATCAGGTGCGACTCCGCAACAGGAGTCCATCAACCATCAGCTATCAACCATCAACTATTCATGCCCGCAATTGGCAATTCAACATAAAAAGTGCTACCCTCATTCACCGAGGTTTCAAACCAGATCCTGCCCTTGGCCTGCTCCACGATGGTCTTGCTCATGGCGAGTCCCAGGCCGGTGCCGGAGGATTTTGTAGTGAAATTCGGGGTAAATATTTTGGATTGCATTTGTTCCGGAATTCCTTCTCCATTGTCGCTTATCTTGATCCGGATGCGGTCTCCGATCAATTCCTCGCTCACACTGATCACGCATGTTTTCTTTTCATGACAGGCTTCAAAGGCATTCTGCAGCAGATTGGTGAACAGGCGGTTCAGCTGCGTCTTATCAGCGTACACCATGATCTTGTCCCGGACCGGAACCCATTTAAAAAGCAGGTTCTCCATAGTTTCATATAAAGAGACGAGAGAAAAAAGCATTTCATGGAGATCAACGATTTCCTTTCGGGGATTTCCGATATTGGCAAACTGCGAGAAGTCTGCCGCAATCTTTGATAAATGATCGATCTGCTCTACCAGGGTCTTTGCCACGTTTGCCGTAAGCTCCTTTACATTTCCTGCATCACTGTTATTGGCTTTCTGCAGGTATTGAATACTCAGCTTCATCGGTGTCAGGGGGTTCTTGATTTCATGAGCAACCTGCCTCGCCATTTCCCTCCAGGCACCCTCACGTTCACTCTTGGCCAACGCAGCAGCGCTCTCTTCCAGCTGCGCCACCATGCGATTGTATTCCTTGATCAGGCCGCCGATTTCGTCATTCTTTTTCCATTCGATGGCTTCGTTGGTCCTGCTCAAATTTACCTCCCTCATTTTCTCCGAGATCAGCGTAAAGGAAGAAGTAATGCGGTTGGTGAGAAAGAGTGCAATGGTGCCGGCAATAAGAAAAATGAATACATTCAGGTTCATAATGGTAACCAGGAACCTTGAAATTTCATCATTCAATTCATCCTCTGTATTGAAGGATGGAATGTTCAGATAGGCGCTCGCATGTCCTTTGCCAATGCGGACGGGACAATAAATACTCTGGAAACTGATGCCGCCCATTTTCTCCTGGTTGAAGAATTCAACAGAATTCAGCCTGTTCATATAAAAATAGGCGAGCGGATTCATCTGCTCGCTCAGAATACCCTTCGTATAAATAAAGGGATTGGAAGAAACGATCAGGTTACCATTGAGGTCATACAGATTAATATCGGCATTATGGATCTCCGCTGTGTTGTTGATCATTTTTTCAAGATCATCCCTGGGCACACTCAGGATGGGGTTTACAGAAAGGTCTGGCCGCTGGTATCGCGTCAGCCGGCTTTCTATCTCTGCAGTCATCACTTTAAGTGAAGCACTCAGCCTGTCCTGGTTATTCCGGTTGTATCTGTTGATGAGAAAGAAAATCGTAGACACTCCGATCACCAGGAAAAGGAACAGGCTGACGAAAATGATTGTGGTATGGATTTGCGATCGGATGTTCAGCTGCAGATATTCTTTCAGCTGCTGCCAGTGAAGACCCGTTTGTATGAGCACCGAACTGAACCAGAATAAGGCCACGAGTATCAGAAAAGCACTGAAGAGATAAGAAAATAAAGTGATGGCCTCAATCACCAGGTTATCCTTCTTTGCGATCACAATCAGCTTGTCATCTGAAATGCTGTGCCAAAGCTCGTCGTATCCATTATTTTTTTTCTGGTAGAAATCCTTTTTGGGGATCATGCTGTCATCCAGCTGGGTGGGGAATGGATAGTTGTTATAATAAGTGACCAGTTCATTATTGCTGTAGATGGCATAGGAATATATCGGCGAATATTCAGGGAGAAATTCCTTTCGCTGCTGGGTCAGCTGGGGCACCAATCCTTCGCTCTTATAGCTCCTGGGTTCGGCCTGCACAAAAAGATAGCCCACAATTTTCCCTGACGGGGCCTGGATCACTTTCTTATAGATATAGCTGAATTTGTCATACGATCTCTCATAATACATCAGGTTGGGAATCGTAGTTGGTTTCCCCTGAAGTTTAAAAACCGTATTTAGGGTATCAAAGGAAACCGGAACCTGGTTGTAGAGTGGTTTCTCAGCGGAATCATAAATATAGATCTTGGTGTCGTATTTGCTGAGATAGGCGCTAAAATTATTATTGATCAGACTGTCTTTAAGATAATGGTTCTCCGCCGGATTGCGGAAGCGGTTGAATCCACGAAGCATAAAATCGTTGTCGAAATAAATTAGCGACATGCTCACGAGTTTTTCACTGGAGGGATCTATCTGTTCTGCCAGCCGGTCGGCAAAACTCTTGCGCTGTTCCAGTTCAATTTTCCGGTTTTCAAAAATGATGATCACGGAAATGGAACTGGAGAAAATAAACAGCCAGAATAAAATTTCAGATACATTCAGCTGGTAATGAAGTCCGGAAAAAAGATTCCTCATCATGAGCCACAAATAACAAAGCAGCCAGATCAGCACGTAGATGTCAAGCTCCACAACAGCCGTTCCCGAATGAAAGGTGAGAAAGCTAAGCCCGATGGTGGCTACAAGAATAAAAACGGGCATTATTTTATTTTCGATCAGGCCGCGCACGAGGCGCAGGAGGATCTGCGTAAAAAAGAAATAGCTAAGGGCCAGTGCGGCAAGTATGATGAAACTGACAACGCTGTAAATGGTGAGGCTAAATAAATTGGTGACGTTAAAAGATATCCTGGCATCGGCCACGAGACTCTGTACGATATCCGCAAATAGAAAAGTGATGGTCACCAGAATACCCATCGCGCAAACGATCACCAGCCAGCGCTTCCAAAAACTTCTGAACCTCGGAAAGACCCATTCTCCTATTTCCTGCCTTACAAACAAAACGATCCAGCAAAACAGAAGGGCATTGATGAGGAGATCTCCAAGGGACCGGAGCACAAAATTGGAACTGTAAATGGTGGGATCAAACAATTCATATTGCCTTAAGTTCAGGATCTCCGGAAAGCTGTAGCTGATGGTCCTGAAAATGAGAATTGTTACGGCAAGAAAAAGAATGCCCACGATCCGGTCATATTTTTCAGCGATGGCATGGGCCATATTGTGCACGATCACGAGCAAAACCAGCACCCCGACAAACACCACCAGAAGAAGAACCAGACTGTATTTCGCCACGTGATATGATTCTGTTCTCTGGAGATAAAAAAGCGTTTCCCCTTCCAGGTTCTTCACCGGGAAAGGCGTTGGAGCCAGAGAAATGCGAACCCGGTTTTCTGCTGATGGGAATCCGACGAATTCGGGCTTTAGATTTTCCGGAGAAATATAATACTGCCAGCGCACGGGAATAAGAGCAATTACAGTAAGCGGATAGGGAACCACCACAAAGGAATGCTTGATGATTTCAAACTGCCCGTTGCTCAGGTTCACAAAATAATTTCCGTCTGCTTTGAGCAGCATGCTGTCTGGCAAAACGGATGACTGGTCACTCCAGAAAGTGAGGTGTTCGCTGAACGGATGGTTCCGCTCATAGATGAGGATTCCATATTGCTTATCCATCAGGTTATCCAGATCAGTACGCGAATAATTTTTATCAGACAACCTGCGGATGAGGTTTTCATCCTTCAGCAATTGCTGAAAATCCGATTCACGCTCCTTTAAGAAAGATTCGATGGAGTTTCGCAGGATGCGTGTTGTAGATAATCCGCTGAGATAGATATTGATGAGATAGGCCGCAATGAAAAGAACGATGCCTGCAAGCATCAGGTAAACATTCCTGCGAAAAAATTTTTTGAGAAAGGCAATCAATCGTAAAGTTTTTGTTTTTTAACGGCGTTCCAAACGGCGTCTAACTCTTCCAGCGATAGATCCGTCATCTGCTTGCCGGTTAAAACAACAGCTTGCTCCATTTTCGTAAATCGTTCAATGAATTTGCGGTTGGTGCGCTCGAGGGCAGTTTCGGCATCTACCTGCAAAAATCGTGAATAATTGATGAGCGAGAACAGCAAATCACCGAATTCCTCTTCTATATGCAGCGAATCCCCGGAAGCCTCCGCTTCCTTTAATTCCCGGGTTTCTTCCTCTACCTTTTCCCAAACTTCCTGGCTGTTGTTCCATTCAAAACCCACCTGCCTGGCTTTCTCCTGGAGCCGGATCGCCTTCACAACGGCAGGGAGGGCCGATGGGATTCCGCCCAAAACGGATTTTTTCCCTTCTTTTAATTTCAGGTTTTCCCAGTTGCGCTTAACATCGGTTTCATCATTAACTTTTACATCGCCATAAATGTGCGGATGCCGGGAAATGAGCTTTTCACAGATCCCATGTAACACTTCTTCCAGTGTGAATTTATCCTGCTCCCTTCCAATTCTTGCATAAAAAAGAAGGTGCAGAAAAAGGTCCCCCAGCTCCTCTTTGATCCCCATCCAGTTTTCATCAAGGACAGCATCCGCAAGCTCATAGAGTTCCTCTATGGTCAGTGATCTCAGGGTTTGGATGGTCTGCCTGCGATCCCAGGGACATTGTTCCCTGAGCTCATCCATAATTTTAACAAGCCGTAAAAAAGTATCTGAAACAGATTCTGATTCCATAAACTACAATTCAAAAATGGAAAAAACGATAAATATCACCAGAAGGAAAAGCTGAACCAGGAATGAGCCCCAAAAAAGTAAAAAATACTTGAATATGGTTTTCATTCGACCCTGTCCATAGAAAATCCGCATTGCCCGGTAATAATACCAGATGGGGAACAGCAAAACGATGATTGCCGGCCAGCTAATCCAATGCCAGCCGGAAAGCGTCTCCGTTTTTCTTAGCAGGAAATATACCAGCAGGGTCAGAAATGAAAAAATATAAAGATGCACCGCAAATATACCATGATCCACATAGTAAAACTGTTTGCGACGAACATAAAGCAGCTTCAGTAAAAAGGCAAACAGGGGCAGCGAGAGAAAAAGCAATTTCGGAAAATTGTGAAGAAAGATATTTACCCACTCTTTGAGCAGTTCAGCCTTGTCTTCCTTATACTTTTCACTCATCTCAATTCCCTTTCTCTTTACCATCCTTTTCAACCAGGAATCCCGCTTTGCTGCAGGAATGGACCGTTGAGCGGAATCATATTGCCCGACCGAGTGATAATCCTCTTCATTACCCATAAACGTGATCCGAGCTTTCCTGAGAGAATCAGGCAAAACGTTTGTCTTTTCATTTCGGTTAAACGCAAATGCCTTCCTTATATTTGCTGAATCCTTTGCATCATCCGCGCCAGAAAGTGCCCGCTGCTCCAGGACTTCAATTTGTTTGCGACGTTCAGAATCGGTTCCGATATGCAGGTTATTGGCACCGTTTCCGAAATTCAGATTCCCCGCGTCAACCATTGAGAAGAATATAATAAAGAAAAAAGCCGAAGTGAAAATATACATCCTTATCGGATCCAGGTAACTCGCTCTCCTTCCCGCTTTATATTCTTTGGAAAGAAAACCCGGCCTTCGGAACAGGTCCTTTACGGTCACGAAGAACTTGCCGTCAAAATGTGTAATATCGGAAAAAAAATGCGAGACCAGGTGCCAGGCTGTCTGCCGGGGTTCAATATTTTCCTGGCCGCAAACCGGACAATATCTTTGTGGTACCGGAGAGCCGCAATTAAGACAAATTTTTTCCGCCCTGA
Organism: Chitinophagaceae bacterium; assembly: GCA_025449645.1. GTDB lineage: Bacteria > Bacteroidota > Bacteroidia > Chitinophagales > Chitinophagaceae > Puia. Next base: position 19,170 of record JANWIY010000085.1, read on the forward strand.
CCTTACCGTGTGACAATACTGAAATTTAATTAAAAATAAAGATATTCGATTATAATTAAGACGTCCTTTTCCCGTTTACCCAATGTCGCTAACTAATGGATATGATATGTAGCAGGTATTTGCAGGCCTTATTTTTCTTGCTTACAGCGGTCCCCGTCCGTTCCCAGTATTACTATAAGGATATTCTTGATACCCGCCAGACACAGCTTACCTGGAAATCCTATTTCGCTAATAAAGTAAAAAAGGTAAACATCCTAAGCACGGAAAGGAACGGAGAACCGACACCGGGTTTCGAGTGCACACAGACCGTTTCTCCCGACTATCACACCATTCAGACTTTTACCAAATCGGCCGACGTGCAACCATCCGTCCTCTTTTCTTCTTATGATGCAAACGGAAGACTAATAAAAACGGAAGACACGAGTGACACATATAAAAGCACGACTATTTACAATTACAATGATGCAGGAGAAATCGATACCATTATCAATACCTCATTGGAAACCGACAACAAGTTGATGACAAATGAAAAACATATCTGGACCTATAATAACGGGAAGGCTGTGCTGATGTTAAAAATTAAGAATGTGTCAGATACGACCATAGTGAATTTTACATCAGATGAAAAGGGGAATATTATTGAAGAAAGGGCGGTCCACCAAAAAGAAAACCTGCCTGCAGTTTATTATTATTACGACAACGATCAAAGGCTCACAGATATTGTGCGCTATAATGAAAAAGCGCAGAGACTTTTACCTGACTATATTTTTGGTTACGGAACTGAGGGTATTGCATCCATGATTTTTGTTCCGGCAGGATCAGACGATTATGAACGATGGATATACGAATATGATAGTCGGGGGTTGAAGTCGGCCGAGACATGTTTCAACAAAAGAAAGGAGATCATGGCAAAGATTATCTATCAGTATAATTCTCAATAGATTGCCAAAAGCTATATCATTTAATTATTAAGCGTACTTCTACGTACCGCTTTAATTATTACGCGTATTTCTACGCAAATCCGCTCCTGTCGTGGATTACAGGCCATAAGCGTTTTATTCACATTTATTACAGATTTATATTTTTGGCTGGAATTTTGATCAATGAAAATTCCCCCACACTTCCCGATTAGCCTGAGAAAAATAATCGTTGACTTTCCAATATAATACCAAAAACGACTGACTTTGGCAGGAAATTTGTTTCTCAAAACTGACTTTTTCTGTATCTGTAACTTTGAAAAATCCATAAATCCAAGTCTATGAAAGGCATTCTACCCTTTTGCGGGAGATTTCTGTCTCCACGCTTCATTTTACTTTCCGCTTTTCTTTTGTTGTTTAGTGTTTCAGTGGTCAGGGCGAAAACCGTTGTGATTGGTACAGGCTTTGGCTTTGTTTCAGTTACGAATATGAATGGACTTAACCCGGGGGATGTGCTCGCAATTCAGGCAGGTCAATATACCGGCGGTTCCTTTCAACACTTAAATGGCATTACAATTACCAATAATGGTGGAACCGTTATATTCGGAGGCCAGGTTTCCCTCAATTCATTAGTGGGATGTACTTTTTCCGGATTTCAATTTAGTAATATGACCGGCATTGCGATCCGGTGGGACGGAAACTTCAGGCGTTGCGTCGAAAAAAACATTTCCTTCTACAATGTAAACGGATCTGCCAATGATGCGGCAGATAATAACTTATATAACGGCGATACTTCTTCCCTGAAATTTTACCAGGTTACATTCGACAGCCTCACGCTTTTCAAAACAGGATTGCTTTTGCAGGGAAGCTGGGGTGATGTGCAGGTGCCGGTTTGTTTTATGGACAGCGTTATTTTTTCACGAATCAAGATTGACAGTACCACGAGCAATGGAACGGAGGTGCGGGGTACAATATTCAGGGCGAATGCGTATGACTGGAGAGTAACTTACAATGGCGTCAACACCGTATTGGGTGATGTGGGTATTTTTTATATGATCGGCAATGGTTATTTTCACAATATCTATAGAACGGGTGGCCGCGGATATATCATGAGGCTTTGGAACTGCGGTCTTGGATCCACCGGTAAAACATATTTCTACAATAACATTGACCTGAACAGTACGGTTTACGGTACCATCGATACCCGTGTGGAAGCGGGCGAGATCAGCACCTATACAACAGGCGGTAATTGCTATGTATATAACAATACATCAGGAAATAAAAGCGATAATATTGGCTACTGGGCCTCGGTCGCTGTGATCGGGCAGTATCCGGCACCCTGGATCTGTGAGGTAAAAAATAATCTCGGCTTCAATCTCCTTACCCGTGGCAAACCACCAATTGCCATGGACCAGTCCAGTCAAACCTGGGTGCCTGATTCATCCAACAATATGTACTTTGCCAGCTCCAATGGCGTGGTTGACCCGGTAACGGGTATTCCTGTTGCCAACAGTCCTGTGCTGGGTAAAGGAGTTACCGTATCCTGGATAACAGATGACTATTATCACAACCCAAGACTCGGTGCCTATGATATCGGCGCCGTTCAACATGGGGGCACTATAATTCCGCCACCCAACCAGCCTCCTGTAGCGGTGGCAAATCCTAAAATAACCATCACACTGCCTGTGAACACTGCTAATCTGGATGGTTCAAAATCTTATGATCCGGATAATGGTATTGCCAGTTATCTCTGGGTGCTTAGTTCAGGAACAGGAGGAACCATCACCTCGCCAAATACATCAACTACTACTGTAACCGGACTTACCCAGGGAACCTACATTTATAAACTAACCGTAACAGATAATAGCAATGCAACATCTTCTGCTTTCGATACGGTTGTTGTGAATCCTGCCGCGAACCTTCCGCCTATAGCAAATGCCGGGGCAGGACAAACCATTACCCTTCCGACAAATTCAGTAACAGTGGATGGAAGTGCGTCCAAAGATCAGGACGGTACCATTACGGCATATGCCTGGAGCCAGACCTCAGGTCCTTCAGCAGCCACCATTGCTTCTCCTGCAACGGTATCAACGGGTATCTCCGGACTGCAGCAGGGCATTTATATATTCGCCCTGAAGGTTACCGACAACTCAGGAGCAACAGCTTCAGATACACTTACCATCACGGTAAATGCAGCGGCGAATTTACCGCCTGTTGCCAATGCTGGTAGCAGCAAATCAATCACCCTTCCGGTGAATAGTGTTACGCTGGATGGATCACTTTCGTCAGATCCGGATGGAACAATTTCTTCCTATAGCTGGATTCAGGTTACCGGCCCTTCCGCCTCCACGCTTACTGGTGCCACTGCATCTGTTGCCACTGCAAGCAATCTTGTTGCGGGACAATATACTTTTCAGCTTACCGTAACGGACAATAAGGGAGCGAGCTCCAGCGCACAAGTAAAAATTACCGTTTCCGCGGCCGGTCCGCAGCCACCTGTTGCCAATGCAGGAGCGAATCAAACCATTACCCTGCCAACGAATTCGGTAACGATCGACGGTAGCGGTTCAACCGCTTCCTCAGGAAGTATTGCCAGTTATGTATGGTCTGAAAGTTCAGGTCCTTCAGCTGTTTCCCTTACCAACACGGCCCAGGATGTATTGAATAATCTGAAGGCCGGCATATATATTTTCCTTTTGACTGTAACGGACAATACCGGCGGTACTGCTTCGGATTCCGTGACCATTACCGTGAATGCCGCGCCAAACATAGCGCCAGTCGCAAACGCCGGACCAAGCATGACCATCACGTTGCCGACAAATTCAGCAACACTGGACGGATCTAAATCCTATGATCCGGATGGAACGATCAGCACTTACGCATGGACACAGATTTCCGGACCGAACAATCCCGGGGTGACCGGTCCGAATACGGCTTCATTGGGCCTGAGCGGACTAATCTTCGGCCAGTATACTTATCAGTTAACCGTTACTGACAATAGCGGTGCCAGTTCAAATGCCCAGGTAAAAATCACTGTTGTTAACCCACCGAATATTCCGCCGGTTGCCGATGCAGGCGCCGACCAAACAATTACTGCCCCCGCAAATTCTGTTAACCTGGATGGAACCGGTTCATCAGATCCCGACGGTACCATCAGCGCTTACAGCTGGGTCAAGGTTTCAGGTCCGGGAACAATCACCATCAGCAACTCCAATACTGCGACACCTTCCGTTATCGGATTGCAACCAGGAACCTATGTATTTGAACTTACGGTGACAGATAATAATGGTGCCACGGCTACTGATCAGGTGACCGTTACGGTTAACCCACAACCCATTGTACCCAACCAGGTGCCGGTAGCCAACGCAGGAAGTAACCTCACCATCACAGCTCCTGCAAATAGCATATCGCTCGATGGTAACAGTTCTTTTGATCCGGACGGATCAATTACAGGTTATAGCTGGAGACAAGTATCAGGACCTTCAATTTCTGTTATAAGTGGAGCAAACACGGCAACCCCGGGTGTATCACAGTTGGTTGTGGGCCAGTATATGTTCGAACTTACTGTGACCGACAATGATGGCGCAACAGCAAAGGACCAGGTTACGGTAACCGTTAACCCGGCTGTTTCCAAAGTTGACCAATCGCCGGTGGCAAGTGCAGGACCGGATGCAACTATAACCTTACCTGTGAATACTTATGTGCTCGATGCCTCGCTTTCAAATGATCCCGACGGAACGATCTCGTCTTATCAATGGCAGGAGCTTAACGGACCAACAACTGTTACGAGTACCCCTATGGATAATTCAAAGGTTACGGTTGCAGGTCTCCAGATTGGAACCTATGAGTTCCAGGTAACCGTTACCGATAACCAGGGAGTCAACAGTACTGCCATGATGACCATCACGGTTGAAAAGGGATCCGGCGTTGAAGATCAATTGTTGATCTATCCAAATCCTGCACACGATGTGGTTAACGGAAGAATTACCAGTACCGTTACGGGAACAACAAAGATCAATGTGTATGATATGAATGGAAGAACTGTACTGATAGACCAGGTTGAAAAAACATCAGACGTTGTTACGCGGACCTTTACAATAAGTCAGCTTGCTGCAGGAATGTACACGATCCAGATCAATATCGCCAACAGAAAAACCATGGTAAGTAAGTTCATTAAGAATTAAACAGAATACGGATAGTTTGGATATACAAAATGACCCGCTAAGGCGGGTCATTTTTATTTCGTGAAAGGTCTTATCTAATGCATACCTCCCATGGATGCCTTTTGTTTGCCGCGTTTTACAAATAATATGAATGGAATACAAACGACAAAGATTACTCCCAGGTATAAAAATACGTCCATGTAAGTTTGCACATTGGCCTGGGTGGTTACCGAATAATCCAACACCTTGTAAGCAGATTTAAGTGCCAGGTCAGACTGCATTCCTCTTGCCATGAATCCGTGCTGTAAAATATTCAGGCGGTTTTGAACATTCGGATCGTTTATGCCTAGTTTGCTTACGAGATTGCTACGGTGTTCCATATTCTGCCGGGCCATGAATGTGGTTATGATAGCAACTCCGAAAGATCCTCCCACCTGACGCATCATCCCGGTAAAGGATACACCCTGACCGATCTCTGCACCTTTCAAAGTACTCAGCGATAATGTTGTGATTGGAATAAACAACATCGCCATGCCTGCTCCCCTGATCACCAGCATCCAGAAGAAAGCTTCTGAGCCGGTATCATTAGTGAGAATCTTATAACCCCAGAAACAAAAAATGGCAAAGAATAGCATGCCGATCGCCACCAGAGGTTGCTGCGGCACTCCTTTCTGCAGGATCTGACCGATTACAGGCATCATAAATGCTGTAGATACAGACGACGCAACCATTAACATGCCCGACTGCTCGGCTGTCCATCCCAGCGTACTTTGGGTATAAATCGGAATGATAAAAGTAGATCCGTATAATCCGAAACCCAATATGAATGTCAGCACCGTACCAACGCGCAGGTTTCCGTTTTTTAAAACCCGGAAATTCACGATGGGGTTTCGAAAAATGGTTTCTCTCCATACAAAAAAGAATCCACCCAGCACCGTCAGGCAACTGAACAGGACAATGAATTTATCAGCGAACCAATCGTCATCCTGACCTTTCTCAAGTACATATTGCAAGGAACCTACTGACAACGCAAGCAGGAAAATACCCACCCAGTCAATATCAGCCAATGCACTTTTTTCGCCATAATTCGGATTGCGTATGAACTGGAGCGTAAGCAGGGTGGCAATTACACCAATGGGAATATTGATATAAAAAATATAAGGCCATGAAAAATGATCCACTATATATCCTCCCAGCGGAGGTCCCAGGGTAGGACCAACAATCACACCCAGTCCATAAATTGCCTGCGCCATACCCCGTTTTTCCTGAGGATAAACTTCGGTGATAATCGTTTGCGAAGTAGCAAGCAGGGCTCCCCCGCCCAGTCCCTGCATAAACCGGAAAAATACCAGTTCCCAGATGCCATTGGCATTTCCGCACAAAAAGGAACAAACGGTAAAGATCATGATGGAAGCCGCAAAATAGACCCGTCTTCCAAACTGATTCGAAAGCCAGCTGGTCATGGGAATGATAATCACATTTCCGATTGCATAAGCTGTAATTACCCAGGCAATTTCCGTAAGAGTCGCCCCCAGGTTGCCACGCATATCATTCAGGGCAACGTTTACTATAGTCGCATCAATGATTTCCAGTAAGGCACAGGTGATGGCGGTCAGCGTAATGATCACCCGCCTTGATCCGTATTCAACCAGAGAATCCCGCCGGAGTTCCATAGATTTCAGTTTCAGAATAAAAATTATTTACCGTCAATGTGAACGTCCACTTCCACATTCATACCTGCTTTCAGTCTGCTCAGCAGCGAATCATCGGGATTGTCGAAATCAACTTTTATGGGCAGACGCTGAACGACCTTTACGAAGTTGCCGCTGGCATTATCCGGAGGCAAAAGGGCAAAGCGTGCGCCGGTAGCCGGTGAGAAAGAAGATACCTTGCCCTCGAATTCATGACCGGGCATCGCATCCGCATCTACGATCACGGGCTGGCCAATCCTGATCTTATTATATTGCGTTTCTTTAAAATTCGCTATGACCCATAAGCGCTGATCGAGTACAATACTAAAAGTGGATTGGCCGGCATTAAGAAATTGACCCACCTGCACATTCACTTTCGAAACGAGGCCGTCTGCAGGCGCGGTAATAACGCAATAGGTCAGGTTCAGCCTGGCATCATCCACATCCACCTGCCTTTGCCTGATCATTGCACTTGCAACGCTGATCTGTGATGATGTGGCCTTGCTCTGGCTGGACACAGCATTGGTCTGACTGGAAGCCTGCTTTTCTTGTTCCTCCAGAATCTGCAATTGTTTTTCAGCGGATTCCTTTGCGGCCTGCTTGTCTTCAAACTGCTGCTGCGTTACAGAATGATCTTTGATCAGATTGGCATACCGGTTATATTCTTGCGTTGTTTGCCACACATTCACTTTTGCCTTTTCAATCTGCGCATCCACCTCAAGTGCGGCGGCTTGTGAAGTGCCGATATTTGAACGTGCTGCAACGGTTGAGGCCTTTGCGGAAAGAAGATTGCTTTCAGCAGTTGCCAGTGCAGCCTGTGCCTGCTCCAGCTTGATTAGCAGATCGCGGTCATCCAGGACTAACAGCGTATCTCCTTGTTTAACTTTTTGATTGTCTGTGACCCTCACTTCCTTTATGTATCCTGAAACACGCGGAATGATCGGACTGATATTGGCCTCCACCTGCGCATCATCGGTTTCCATATGATGCTTGCCATGGTACCACTTGCTTATTCCGAAGGATGCGCCCGCAAGCACCAGGAGGATGAGGATGATGAGAAATACCTTACTCCTTTTCTGCGGTTGGGATTGATCTCCATTTTGTTTTTCAGTTGCCATAGAAACTTTTCAATTAGTGAGTATAATTATTTAGTAGTGTCAAGGGAATTGGTAAGTACGCCTGCTTTTCCCAAGAGCGTATTGTATGCCACGATTGCATCTGCTCTTGCCAGTTCCAGGTTAATCCTGGATTGCAATAATGAAACATTCGCGTCCAGCAAATCAGTGACGGTTACCAGGTTATTGTCGTATTTATTCTTTGTTATCTTATAATTCTCTGTTGCCTGCTCTATTGCGAGACGGCTGACTTCCATTTTCTTTGTGGCCGATATATACTGCTCGTAGGCCTGATTGATCTCCAGCTTTACCTGATCATCCAGATATTCTTCGTTTGCTTCCACTTCAGCAAGTCTGGCTTTTGCCTGGTCAACTTTTGCATTCGTCTTCCACAAAGATGAAAGACTGTATGAAACGCCAACACCATAAGTAACGGCATTCGTGATGGTAATGAGATTGGGAATATCGGCTGCAATGTATCCACCTGTTAGTGCAAGGCTGGGATAGTAATCACTCTTTGCCTCCTGGATGCCCACAGCAGAAGCCTTCCTCCTGAATGCCTGCGCCTGAACGTCGTTGCGGCTGCGGATCGCCAGCTGCTCATAATCTTCAATTGCATTGATTGGTCCAGGCTGGGACAGGCTATTGGAATCAGGAACAAGCTGTACATGTTCCGGAAGACCCAGTAATAAATTCATGTTGACCCCGGCCACCCGGAAATTACTTTCCGCATCCACCAGATTCAATTCAATCGTGGAGGTTTGAAGGGCAGCTTTTAATTCATCGTTTCTTGCCAGCAACCCATTTTTCTCCAGGTTACTGAAATCCGAATCGCGGGATCTTGACTGCTCGAGGTCTTCCCTGATCAACCGGAGGTTTGCATTGGCCTTGTACAGGTTGCTGAAGGCCCCGATGATATTAAGGATGACAGCCTCCTTGTTATTGTCTGCATCCATTGTTGCCGCCTTTTCCAAAAATTCCGCAGACCGGATTCCGTATTGGATGCGGAGCCCGGAGTACAATGGAAGCGATAAGTTGGCGATCCCATAAGCGGCCTGATCCACTTTAATATTATTGTTGCCGGAACCGCCGCCCGAACCGCCATTGGTATTGATCTTTATTTTAAGATCAATATTCGGCTGCGTTACTCTCAGATAGGAGCCGCTGACCTTGAAATCAGGCAGCTTTTTTTGCTTGGCCTCCGTGAGCGCAGCAGTTGCCTGATCAATCCTTGCCCTTGCTGCCTTCAACTGCTTACTATTTCTGACACCCAGGTCTATTGCTTCTTTCAGGGTAATGTTCCGCACACTGTCCTGACCCATTCCCCTGAGGGATGACAGGAGTAGAAATGAGAAAGCCAACTGAGAAAATTTTGTTCTAAGATTCATTTGTTAGTATTGCTTTAAAAATAATTTTGATATGCGCTGACAATCTCTTCTTAATTACTTTTTCAAATTCTTCTTCCGATAATGATTCCAGGTTATGATAGGATCTGTAAAACTCAAGGTTGACCAAAATATGTGTGATCGTACCGATCAGCGTATTCATCATCATAGGTATATCCACCTGTTTTTTGAAGAGCCTCTTCTTCTGACCATGGCGGATGAGATCACTGATCCAGGATGAATTTCGGTTCTTCATTTTGGCCAACAGTTCCACAATAACCGGGTTCTGGTTAATCACCTCCTCGCAGAGCAGGATGCGATGAAATTTTTTCCGCTGCATGATCTTATCGATATATTCGTCCACCAGGTGATACACTTTCTGAAAAGCATCCAGTCGCTCATCTTTCAGCAATATATCCACCTGCTCCTTGATATTCAGGCTTCTCTGTTCGAAAATCGCCTCCATTAGTTTTTCTTTTGAGCCAAAATAATATGAGATCATTGCAGTATTGATGCCAGCTTCCTCCGCAATGTCCCGCACCGAAGTGCCCTCGAATCCCTTCCTGGAAAATAATTGCTCCGCTGTGTCCATCAGTTGCTGCTGTTTTATGGAATATTCGGGTTTCATGGGCACAAAATTAATTAAACGTTTGTTTAATATAGTTTTTTTGAAAAACAATTTTGAGCAAAGTCCGCCCCATCTGCTAAAAAAATAATTTCATAACATTGATAACGATTACATTTGCACATAATAAATAATGCTAATATGAAGATTGCTTTTATTTTATTTCCCGGTGTTTTTCTAATGCTTTTTTCATGTCAGCAGTCTGCGGATTCCGATAAAATGGCCAAAAACGATCCGATCGATTTCTCCGCAATGGACACTTCAGTGCGCCCCCAGAATAACTTCTTTTTATACGCCAATGGAACATGGCTGAAGAATACGAAGATCCCGGCCTCACAATTCTCCTGGGGCAGCTTTTCGACCCTGCAGGACAGTTCAATAGTACGTTTGCATAAAATACTGGATTCCTTATCGAAACTTTCGGGTGCTGCTCCGGGATCCGTATCCCAGCAAACCGGCGATCTTTATCTCAGCGCCATGGATTCCGACGGTATAGAAAAAAAAGGCTATGACCCCGTTAAGCCTGAACTGGATGCCATTGAAAGAATAAAAAATTATAAAGATCTGATGAATCTGGTCGCAGCAGCTTATGCTGTGAACCACGCACCTTTCTTTTCATTTACAGTTGGTGCTGACGACAGAAACAGTACAATTAATATTGCACATTTTGACCAGGGAGGACTTGGTTTGCCCAGCAGGGATTATTATTTCAAGAATGATTCGGCAACGGAAAAGATCAGAAACGGATATGTATCTTATATCAGCAGGATCTTCACCCTGATTGGGAATCAGCCGGCAGAAGCGGTAAAAAAGGCAAACTCGGTGATGCAGCTGGAAACGGTGCTGGCAAAGGTTTCCAAGACTCCGGTAGCGCTACGTGATCCCATTGCCAATTACCATAAAGAATCGGTGAATTCAATAAACAAAACCTTTCACGGATTTAAGGATTTCCTGGAAAAGCTCGGAGTGCCTTCGGATTCCATTTTGGTGGGGCAACCAGAGTTCTTCCAGGGGCTTTATTCCATTCTTCAGAAAACACCTATTCAAACACTCAGAAGTTATCTGTGCTTTCACATAATGAATGACGATGCAGACTACCTCTCTCATGATTTTGTAAATGCAAAATTCAATTATAACAGATTGCTGACCGGGCAATCACAAATGAAGGAAAGGTGGAAGAGAATGACTTCCATGGTCGACAGTCAGCTCGGCGATGCCCTCGGCCAGTTATACGTTCAAAAATATTTTCCTCCGGAATCAAAACAAAAAATTAATGAACTCGTAGATAATATTCTTTCAACTTATGCTGAAAGGTTGCAGAAGCTCAGCTGGATGAGTGATTCCACCAGGCAAAAAGCCGTGCAGAAATTGCATGCCATCGTTAAAAAAGTTGGTTATCCTGATAAGTGGAAAGACTATTCTTCAATCCATATTACCCGGGATAACATCATTGCTAACCTTAAAGGAACCGCCAACTACAGCTACAAAAGAGATATCAATAAGATCGGTAAACCGGTTGACCGTTCGGAATGGGATATGACACCGCCCACGATCAATGCATATTACGAACCGACACAGAACAATATTAATTTTCCAGCTGGTATTCTTCAGCCTCCGTTCTATTTTGTTTCAGGCGATGACGCCGTAAATTACGGCGGTATCGGTATGGCGATCGGCCACGAAATAACCCATGGATTTGATGATCAGGGCCGTCAATATGATGCCGATGGAAATCTGAAAGAATGGTGGACCCCGGAAGATGCAAAAAGATTCAAACAAAGGGCACAAAAAATCATTGATCAATACAGCGGCTACATTGCTGTGGACACTTTACACCTCAATGGCGAACTTACCGAAGGAGAGAATATTGCAGACAACGGTGGTACCGCCATCGCTTACGCAGCTTTCAAAAAAACTGCCCAGGGAAGCGGAGATGAAAAAATAAACGGATTTACACCGGATCAACGATTTTTCCTTTCGCTCGCCCAGATATGGAGGATAAAGGTCCGTCCGGAACGGGAGAGAACCCTTGCCCTTACCAACCCACATTCTTCCCCCAAGTGGAGAGTAAACGGTCCTGCTTCCAATACGCCGGCTTTTTATGACGCATTTCATGTAGAACCCTCCGATTCCATGTACAGGCCGGATAGTCTGCGCGTGAAAATCTGGTGAACCAGCAGGCCGTTTCTCCCTTTGGTCATCATAGCTTGATCTGCTTAAAACCTTTGCCCAGCAAGGGTTTTAACATTTTGATAAGGGGGTTTGCCATGATGAAACAGCATACAATTTGGTTTCATTCCCGACATAAGCAGGTTTACTTTTGTACCCACTGAAGCCATACAGGTGCTAACCCAGCTTGCCAGAAAATTTATTCTAACTATTTTATTTCAGTTCTAATTAAATCGTAACATTATGAAACCAGTATTCTCAAAGTTTAATTTAAAGAAATCCGCACCGGTACTCGCGGCAGCACTTTTGCTTTCCCTTGGATCTGCATCTGTGCATGCATCACCGATCATTGAAAAAATAGTCAGTCCTGTTGACCAGGAAGTGTCTGTGAATTATGTTGGTGTTACAGAAAACAATTTCGTATTTCATCTGAATTTCGATAATAAATCAGGTGAAAAATTCTGGCTGATCGTAAAGAATGATGCCGGTGAAATTGTTTATCAGCAGGCATACAAGGATGCTCATTTTTCCAAAACCATTCGTTTGCCAAAGGAAGAAGGTGAAATTCATCCGACTTTCGTTATCCGTACAGCAAATGAACAGGTTGAACGCAGATTTGTGGTCAACCGCAAGATTTCCGAAAATGTAATTGTGACCCAATTATAATACCCTCTTGAGTAGAAAAAAGGCCTGCAAAATTTTGCAGGCCTTTTTTTGCATCCATTCCTTTACTGGTTATGACCGCCACGATTAATTGTCCACATCACGAATGGAAGGCCGGGTATCTTCCGGATCCCTGTGTTCATAGATTAATTTAAATGCTTTCAGGTCAGGCAGGAATTTCCTCTCCCGAAGCAGGTCATATTGGTAGATTATTTGTCCCAACTGGTATAGAAAAGGAAAGCCAACCGTGTCATATTCATATTTGTCATCGTTCAGGATCTCATCTTCGTTGGTATACACAGTTGCAGTGATCATAAATTCGATCCGGTTTTTGAAGTCTGCAACGTAGGAAACATCAGTTAAACAGCCATACGCCCATCCGGCTTTATTGAAAATGCGCACTGCAGGCCTGCGTTGCTGCCGGTAAAAAAATTTTACATAACTGTCGTAGAAAATACTGGTATCATATTTCGGATATGGGGTCTCCGATGGATATTGTGACAAATACCGGTACAGGAATATATAGTCATCAGGCTTCAGCCGGAACCTTTGTTTCTCGGGCACGGACATTGGGAAGAGAACGGATTGTAATAATTGCTGTAAATCTTCCAATGGGATATTGTTATGCCTGGTGAAATTCATGGGCTCATGCACCAGACTGTCTTTGCCGTTGATATACCCCCTTCCAAGCATAACCTTCCGGGAAAAATCGAAAGAATCCCGGTTATAAGCAGGCGGCTGAATGAATATTGATTTGCCAGTCGAATTCAGAAACCTGATCAGGTTGGTATGGCGGTTCTCTTCTTCATTCATTGGCATAAACTGCCTGACGATGCGGATTTGCGGATATCCTTTATCATGCAGGTTGCGGTTGATCTCCTGCTGCCCAACAAATTCATACATCCGGTTGTAAGCGTCATTGTCGCTGATCAGAAATGCTTTCCTGATAAACTGGGCGATAGAAGGCATGCCACTGGCCGAAGTGCTGTCTTTATAAAGGGCTTTTTGCCCGGAATAGCTGCTGTCGTATTGAATGGTCGTAAACTTATCAACTCCCGCAGCATGCATGCGGTTGAGTTTTTCAAGAGAAAGAAGCGCCAGCGGCAATTTCACTGTGGAAGCGGGATAATAATAAAGGCTGTCCCCTGTGTTAAAATAGAAATTCTTAAAGGAAGGTTTGTTTTTTGAGTCCCGGTCTATTCGCGTATAAATAATTTGAACGCGGTATTTGCTTTTCTGAATTAATACCTGATGAAAGAGGGAATCTCCTCCTGATTCAAGTATCTTTTGTAAGAATGCATCCGTCCTCATTTGGGCCGAAACCTGCGTTTGCAATAACAACGCGAATAACAGCGGCAGTGGGAGTACTTTCATGCAGACGAATGTACAAAAAGAACATCCGATGCCTGAAGACGGGAGTTCAGGATTTCCCTGCTCCCCGGGTAACCAGCCAGACAATAACTCCTATTACCAGCAACACCAGGATCACACCTACCCAAACACCTGCTTTAAAAATGGCCCCTGCCACTTCGCAGCCATCAAGCAGAAACATGGCGAGTATCAGGTACAAAAGCGCTATGATCTTTTTCATTTGTTGATCGTTTAGAGACAAAATATTGAAAAATCATGCCAGATGGTGGGTTTGAACCGGGGACCGGGGTTTTACAAAAAAAGATGCAGTTGATGAAGGGAATAAAGTAGATTTGGGGTCTTATATTCAGATCATGAAACTTTTTGTTGCAGGCCTACCCTATGATTTTGATGACACCGATTTAAAAGAAATGTTTGAACTCTACGGTGAAGTAAGCTCAGCCAAAGTGGCTATTGACCGGGAAACCAGGAAAAGCAGGGGATTTGGCTTCCTGGAAATGACCGTTGCCCTGGAAGCCAAAGAAGCTATTGACGCGCTTCACGGTGCACGCCTTCGGGGAGGAAAAGAACTGGTTGTTCGTGAGGCGGAAGAAAAGCCGCGCGACAGCAACAGCGGAGGCTATCGGCCCAGAAGGTGAGTATGCGAAATTCTTATAAAGAGAATACATTTTCCATCAGTCGCCATTTTACTCCTTTCTCCGTTCCTGGTAATACCTGCTGGTAGGTTTCCATCACATGTTCCCATTCCTGCACTTTGGCATTGCGCAGGTCATCCGCATTCTTTTTCTCAAATGAAAAATCCGGATCCGTTTCGATGATCATGAAAAGCCGGTTCGCGCAGTGATAAATTTCCATATGCTGAATGCCTGAATCCCGGATACTTTTAATGATCTCAGGCCATACTTTGCGGTGATGGGCCTTGTAGGCTTCAATCAAGGCAGGATCGTCCTTCAGATCCAGCGCCAGACAATATCTGTTTTTGGCTGCCATGCAATTATTTTGGAGAGTAAGCAATTACCTCCTGCCGGGCAGTGCCCAGGCCGTCAATACCGAGTTCAACCAAATCCCCGGGCTTAAGATAAGTGGGCGGCTTCATACCAAGTCCCACACCCGCGGGTGTTCCGGTCGAGATGATATCTCCGGGAAGGAGGGTCATAAAATGACTGATATACGAAATTAAGAACGGGATCTTAAAAATGAGATTGGCAGTGGTGCCATCCTGCATCCGCTTCCCATTAACTTTTAGCCAAAGCTTTAGTTTATTTACGTCCGGGATCTCATCGGGTGTAACCAGCCAGGGACCTAGCGGAGCAAAGCTGTCACAGCCCTTGCCTTTATCCCAGGTGCCACTTCTCTCTATTTGAAATTCCCTTTCGCTAATGTCGTTATGCAGGCAATAACCGGCTATATGATCCGCAGCATTATCTTCCTCAACATAAGAAGCTTTCTTACCAATGACTACAGCAAGTTCTACTTCCCAATCCGTTTTTTTGGAATTTTTCGGTATGATTATTTTGTCGAAAGGCCCGCACAGTGCCGTGGTTGATTTCAGGAAGATCACGGGCTCCGGCGGGGGTTCGGCCTTGGTTTCCCTGGCATGATCAGCATAGTTAAGACCTATGCATACGATCTTGGATGGCCGAGCAACCGGTGCAGTAAGAGGCGTTTGATCATCCAGTTTTTTGAGTTTATCCCGTTTCTTATGAATGAAGGATTTCAACCGCAACAAACCGTCGCCTGCAAAAAAGATTTCATCATAATCCTCAGTCCAATCTTTCAGTCTGTACAATGCACCATCGATAACAACTCCCGGTAATACCTTCCTGCCTTTTAACCACCTGATCAATTTCATATAATGGTTTAAATAGATTTACAAACCATAAAAAGTCATTGCATTGCCACCGAATAATTTTTCCTGTTCCAAAATGGAAAATGAAGAAAAGTAATCCTCCATTATTTCTATTACTTCTCCATAAGATGCGGCCGGTAAGCACGCGGGCCAGTCGGATCCGAACACGATACGGTCAACACCGAAAGATTCAACTACTGCATCAATGTAGGGCCAGAAGATTTCTTTGCTCCAGTTATTCCAATGGGATTCGGTTACCATGCCCGACAATTTGCAATATACATTATCCATGCGGGAGATATTGTATAGTTGCCGCTTCCAGAAAGCAATTTCCTTTTCCCTGATCGCCGGTTTGGCCAGGTGATCAATGATGAACGGCTGGTTGGGAAATGACTTCACCAGCCCGGCGGCATGCGGCAACTGATCGGAATAAATGAGCAGGTCATAGGTATAGTCAAATTTGCAAAGCGCGGTGATCCCTCTTTTGAAATCAGGCCGGAGCATAAAAGTACGATCTGCTTCATTTTGCAGAATATGCCGGAATCCGCAGATCTTGGGGGAATGCTGGTATACGGCCAGGCGCTCAGAAAGGTTTGCGGCAGTAAGATCAACCCAGCCGACGATCCCTTTGATGAAGGAATTTTCAGAAGCCAGCCTTAAAAAAAAATCATTTTCTTTTTCCGACTGGTTTACCTGTATCAGCACACAGCTGTCCATCGCATGTGTTTCGAGCAGCGGCTGAATATCGGCAGGAAGAAAATCTCTCTTCAAAACAGCCATCTCATCCGTGATCCAGGAATTTTGTACGGGATTATATTCCCAGAAGTGCACATGGGCATCGATTCTCTGCATAAGAATTCACTTGAGCCTATCCAATATCCATTCGTGAAGTTAGCGAATTCCGTTACTTCTAACCTGAAAGCCCAGGGTAATTGGAGCAAAGAACAAACCCTGGATGCGTAAGTGAAATTTTCGTTATTTTGACAGCCGCAATATGCCTTATTGATTTCAATTCATAGCCAGGACCCGATGCGCAATATCTTCATTATACTCATTTGTTTTTTCAGTTTGCCTCCAATCCATCATGATGATGGTACAGGCAAGAAAAAACCAATGAATATAACCGCTTCTCATACGCTTAATGGAAAATCGGATTTGGTGAAGAGGGGCCTGGCAGGCAGGGGGAAAATAGTCGTTCTGGATTATTATTTTAATAATGAATATAAAAAAGATGCCGGAGGCCGTATGATCCGGTATCATTATACATGGGAGGATCAGGCAAACAGCGGATTTTCAGGGTTCGGTAATATTTTCCGCCAGTCAGGTGCCACCACTGAATCGCTCACAACTGAACCCACGCGGTCCTCCCTGCAGCACGCCGACGTCTATATTATCGTGGATCCGGATACGGAAAAGGAAACGGCGAGTCCTCATTTTGTTTCCAGTAAAGATGCTGATGTGATTTACGACTGGGTAAAATCCGGCGGCGTATTGTTATTGATGGGTAACGATTCCGCTAATGCAGAATTTCTTCATTTTAACCAGCTGGCCGGACGATTTGGCATTCATTTTAATGAAGACTGCCGGAATCGGGTAACCGAAAATCGTGTTGAAATGGGCGCATTTTACCTCGGTGATCACGATGTCATTTTCCGGAGAACAAGAAAAATCTTTATTAAAGAAATGAGTACGCTCCATATTCAGAAGCCGGCGACTGCTTATTTCAGGCAGGGAGGAGACATCATTATGGCCGTTTCCAGGGTCGGTAAAGGAACCGTTTTTGCAGTAGGCGATCCCTGGTTTTACAATGAATATTTGGGTAGGGAAAATCTAACGCCTGAATTTGAGAATGACCGTGCTGCAAGGGATCTGGCCGAATGGCTGTTACATCAATCGAAAAAACACAGCCATAATGAGAGATAACGGAAATAAATGCCATGAGATTATCAATAAAAAATTTGGAAAGGATCAGGAATTCCGGCATTCCGGATATCCCTTTGAATCGGATTTTTGAACTCCCGGAAAAAGTATTGCAATTTGGAACCGGTGTTTTATTGCGGGCACTCCCGGATTATTTCATAGATAAGGCAAATAAACTGGGGATTTTTAATGGGCGTGTGGTCATAGTAAAATCAACAAGCCAGGGCGACAGCAGCGCATTCCCGAAGCAGGATAATTTGTATACGCTATGCATAAAGGGCGTGGAGAAAGATGAAACGATTAACGAGATGGTCATCAATGCCTCCATCAGTCGCGTTTTGACGGCCCCGCATCAGTGGAATGAGGTGCTGGCATGTGCAGCGAATCCGGAATTGCAGATTATTATTTCCAATACCACGGAAGCCGGACTTGTTCTGGTTGAAGACGATCCGCTCGCGGCTGTTCCGCACTCTTTTCCCGGAAAGTTGCTGGCATTCCTGCAGGAAAGGTATCGTTGCTTTAATGCAAGCTCCGAAGCCGGAATGGTCATCATTCCCACTGAACTCATACCGGATAATGGCCAACTACTGAGAGAAATTCTGGTCACAAAAAGCAAAAACCTCGACCTGGATAATAATTTTATCCACTGGCTGGAAACCGCAAATACATTTTGCAATTCGCTTGTGGATTGCATTGTTCCTGGGAGCCTGCCGGAAGCCGAGAAAAAAGACCTGA
The DNA here is from genome assembly GCA_025449645.1 of Chitinophagaceae bacterium. Lineage (GTDB taxonomy): Bacteria > Bacteroidota > Bacteroidia > Chitinophagales > Chitinophagaceae > Puia. The sequence continues at coordinate 37,773 of JANWIY010000085.1, forward strand.
GCAGCAAACTTGGTTACACTGACGACCTGATGATCATGTCGGAAGTCTACCGGCTATGGGCCATAGAAACTGCATCGGAAGATGTGAGGGAAATATTATCATTCGCCGAAGCAGATAAACGGATTATTATTAGCGGGGATATCAGTAAGTTCCGCGAGCTCAAACTGAGACTGCTAAATGGCTCACATACTTTTTGCTGCGGACTGGCCGTTTGGGCGGGTTTTCAGTTTGTAAAACAGGCGATGGAAAATAAGGGCTTTGCCGAATTTGATACAGCCCTCCTGCTGGAGGAAATTATACCTTCCATTCAATCCGATACAATCAAAGCAAATGAAGCCCGTGCGTTCGCTATGGCCGTGATGGACCGGTTCCGGAACCCATATATGCAGCACCGCTGGCTGAGCATTTGCCTGCAGTATACCTCCAAAATGAAAACAAGAAATGTTCAAACCATTCAAAAGCATTACGAAAAAAAAGACAGCCCTCCCCGGTTAATGGCCGCGGGATTCGCAGCCTGGCTTTTGTTTATGAGATCGGAAAAAAAGGGTGAAAACAGATTTGCAGGCAATCTGCACGGAACCGAGTATATACTTCAGGATGACTTTGCTGAAAAATACAGTGCTCTTTGGGCCCGGGCGGGAAGCAATATACAATTACTTGTAAATACCGTTCTGGAAGATAGCAGCTTCTGGGGAATCAACCTGGCGGCCTTGCCGGGTTTTGCAGAATCTGTCATTTCCAGCCTGAAACTCTTCATGGAATCTGACCCGCCTGCTTTCTTTAAAAAGATAACTTCTTCGTAGGTATCAGGGAATATGATTGAGACACGAAATAAAAAGGGTCGCCGGGCAACGCTTTTTCCCCAAACAGCATTCCTATCTTTAGAAGGATCAATACCAAAAGATTAATGGAAATAGCCGACCTGGTCAGAGAGGCAAAACAAGGCAGTGCCGCAGCGCAGAAGCTTTTATTTGACCTGTTGGCAGACAGAATGTTTATGGTATGCCGCCGCTATGTGAAGATCAGGGAGAATGCCGAGGAAATATTGCTGGATGGTTTTTACAAGCTATTCAAAGGCCTGAATAATTTTCATTATGAAGGAGACGGAGCATTTTACGCCTGGTCGAAAAAAATCATGGTCAATGAATGCCTGATGTTCCTCCGAAAAAAGAACGCATTCACCCTGATCACGGAATCCGCGGCAGAAGAGATTCCCCTGAACGAAGAAGTGCTCGATCAACTATCTGCTTCAGAAATTTTTTCCCTGATTGTGCAGCTTCCGGTAGGCTACAGAACAGTTTTCAATCTTTACGTGATTGAAGGAATGAATCACAGGGAAGTGGCCTCCTTGCTGAATATTTCGGAAGGGACTTCCAAATCGCAGCTGAGTAAGGCCAGATCCCTTTTACAAAAAATGTTACTCCAAAATGGAACCGATTATGCCAGAAGAAAAACACGCTGATGGCGCAGGCCTGAAGAATAAACTGGAAGAGCTTTCCGCTCTTCCAGGAGAGAGCCCAATGGATAAAAACCTGGCCTGGGACAAACTGTATTTGCATCTGCGCAAAAGGCAAAACCGAAATATAACGATTTGGTATTGGGCTGCTGCAGCCTGTCTCGTGATATCCTTAATTATGGCCAGCATCCTGGAAACTAATAAAACCGGGAATCCGGTTAATTACCATGCTGCAAATGCAGTTACGCAGCACCGGCCAAATCCGGAACAGCTTGCCAAAAAACAAAATCCAATTTTACGGGATGAAACCGTTTCAAATAACATGAAGGGCATTCAGGAAATAATTGAAAAGAAACAAGGCAGATCTGTTTTATCCATTCATTCTCAAAAGAACAACCGTTCAATCGTTCACAGCAACATTTCCCTATGGAAGGCAAAACCAGAATCCGCACAAATCGTAACGGTCAATCAGCTGCCAACACCGACCCTGGCTCATGAGGGTCTGGCCATATCTCTTTACGATCAGGGAAAAACAAAAACGAATCCACTGATTGCAAAAGGGAAACTTCGTGTAGTACATGTGAATGAATTGGATGAGCCCTCAGGAGAAGACCATAAATGGGTCAGGAATTCCGGCCGACTTTCGCTGCAGATACAATTGATTGGTCAGACCATTCCGCAAAATAGCTACATGGAATCAGGTCATTCAGAGTATGGAATCTTAAAAATCAGCCTTCCTTCTTCAAACTAAGTAATATGAAAAAGATCTTGCTCATGCTGATGCTCTCAGGGAGCGTCAAGGGCTCGCTTTTTGCCCAGGAAAACACGCCCATCAGCGGCGCAGACAAAAAGTTTGAGCTTTCATCCGATAAGTTCAGCCGTCGTTTCCTTATAGATCTGGGGAAAGGAAATAAACTTCAGATAGAATTGAAAGAGATGTCCGATCTCGACCGGCTGAAAAATATGGATTCTCTCCTGCGTGTAATCTTGCAGGATATCGCATACCTGCGCGATTCACTTTCAGATGAAATAACCTCCAAAAGAATCGATTACCTAATGGATTCTTCGGGAAGAAAGGAGATCCGGTTCCAGCAGTTTAAGCCAAAAGGTTCTATTTTCCTATTGAATAAGGGCGACCTGGCAGCCTTAAAACTGGAACAGGATACGGTTAATTTTATAGGAGTGATTCACTATCAGGCCAGGGTTGCACTGAGGAAACCTTTTCCGGATATCCGATATTACCAGGTTAGCTTTTTTGTTAATCAACTCGATGAATTGCCTTCGATTCTCGCCTCCGGCCTGAATGATAAAATACTCAGTTTGCAGAATAATGTGAATTCCGGGTGGCAGCGGGATAAAACCGGTATGATGCATTTGCAAAGAGATCCGGGGATATCTGCAAAACTGCCAAAAGGATATTTTGAAGGTCATGGTGACTTCATAAAAACGGTAATTTCCGTCAATGTTCAGAATTATAAAAACTATTTTGTTCCCTCATTCAGTCTTGGAGCCACCTTAACCATCAGCAACGCTGTATTCAAATATGATATAGGTCTCCTATGGGAACCGCAGTTCCTTTTTCAGAATACTCAGGGCACTCTGAAAACATTCCGCAATGATTTCCTTACGCTGACCTGGGGGCAGGGATTTGTCCGTGATCACGACCCCAGGAAGGAATCCACCCTGCTGACCGTATTTTCTATTGGTTACCTGATCAGAAGGGAGGGTGAATATTTTGACAACCATACCATCCGTTTGGGAGCCGGAAGTATATCGTTATTCGAAGGCAAAACAAAAATTGAACCGGCTATTTTCTTCCATGATTTTTTCAGGCAGGTAACGCCCGGACTGAGATGGATTCAGGGATTCTAGGAATACCGGTTGAACCAGAAGCCATTTGAAACCGCCCCTTTTTAAGGTAAACCGGTTTCAAATGGCTTTTCATATTGTGCAAGTATTTCTCTACCTGTACAATGTTCCGGTTACATAAAAAATTCTTCCAAAGCAATTTTACCATCCTTGACCTGGTAAACACAAATTTCTGCCATGTTAGAACGACCCCGGCCCTTCATGGTAACATCCATATCCAGCTTCATGGCAATGGCATTGCCGGCAACAATAGGATCGGAAATCTTGATACCATGTACATTTTCAACCATTTCTTCAAACTTATGTCCTTTCTTAATAATGGCCTGCAGACCCCTGGTTTCTTTTTCAAATCCGGCGGAAGCCTCCGGCTCGATACTGATTGCATTTTGCGAAAACAATTCTTTCTGGGCATCTTCATACTTTCCCTCAGAACAAAGGGAGTGTAGGCGCCCTGCAATTTGCTTTGTTGTCATTACTGCTTCTTTTGTTGTCATAACTCATGTTTTAAAATTAAAAAATAGTCCTTATCAGGTAATCTTTTTCTGCGGCAAATATCGAACCAGTCGCTTTATCCTGACCAACCTTGGACCGGTGTCAGGTTCGGCCAGTCCGTCTTCCAAATTCATAAATAACTGGTTATCTATTCAAAACCCGGTCATGCGCATATTAAGTCATTGCCTCGTCTTCCCCTCCATGGGTAAATGCAGAACCAGGTTGTCCCTGGCAAAATCCCATGCCAACTCATCCTGCTCCGATACCTGTTGGATTCGTGGTGCCCCTCTATTTGCTGTTTAATAGACGAGCTTTGGCGCCGCTTGTGGTAAACCATGCGGCAACTGCCGGAAGAATTAACATTTTCATAAATCCAGCTTTGATATGAAAGGCTTTTCTGAACTGAAAATCTGTCTACATAACTGGTAGGGTCTAACTCAGTATAGCTTTATTTTCATCCTGATCCGTCTGGAAGATACTGTGCTGCTGGCAGGAAGTATCGGTCTATTCCTTATACTTGCACTCATTATGCATGCCAGCAAGAAAATAAATTGGTATGGTGCGGACCTGTCAACGTCAAATACATAAAATCAGATCTTTCTGAAAAGAGACATTTAAAACCGGGCTAGGTTTATACCTGCTATTCAACTAATGAAAATGAAACAAAAAACAGGAAGATCGTTTATAACTGCATTTTCTGGTCTGTGCTATTTCTTTCTTCACGAAAAGAACGGAAGAATTCAGGCCATCATTTGTGTCTGTACCCTGATACTTGCTGTTTTATTTAATATCTCTTCCCTGAAATGGATTGCCGTTTTATTGTGCAGTGGATCCGTGCTCTGTTTGGAAATGCTTAATAGCGCTTTGGAAAAATTGGCTGATATCGTGGAGCCGGCATTTCATCCCCATATCAAAATCCTAAAAGACGTTGCCGCCGGAGGCGTTCTTCTGGCTTCCATTATCAGTGCAATTATAGGCACAATTATTTTCTTACCTGAAATATTAAGGTATTTATGAAAACAGCTTTTTTAACCATTTATTATTCCATCTTTCATGCTGCGCAGCATTTTAGCGCCTGGGCACTTACTCTGATATTCAGTTGCATGCTGGGAATTATGTATGCGAGGGTGAAGCAAATGCAACAAAAAAATACCGCTAACTGGTAAGCAAGAAAAACAATTCACTCAAAAGCCCATTGTTTTATAATTTCGCGCTGCATGACTTCCATAAATGAAAAGCTGAGCGCATTATCCGGGCAATTGGCAGGCGAACTCTATACAGATGACCGCATGAGGATCCTTTACGCAACCGACGCGTCCGCCTACCGGGAGATGCCTCTGGCTGTGGCCATCCCAAAATCAAAGGATGACCTCAGGATACTGATTGATTTTGCAAGGGAAAATCAAACCTCTCTCGTACCAAGAACTGCCGGCACCTCATTGGCAGGCCAGGTCGTCGGTAATGGAATCATCGTGGACGTTTCAAAAAACTTCAACCAAATCCTCGAGCTGAATACAGCAGAACGCTGGGTAAAAGTGCAGCCAGGGGTGATCCGGGATGAACTGAATATGTTCCTGATGCCATATGGTTTATTTTTTGGGCCGGAAACCTCCACAGCCAACCGCGCGATGATCGGAGGCATGGTGGGAAATAATTCCTGCGGTTCCAATTCTGTCGTCTATGGCAGCACAAGGGAACACCTGCTTGCAGTGAACGCCCTGCTCAGCGATGGCTCCGAGACCGTATTCACATCGGTAACCATTGATGAATTTCACCTGAAGTGCGAGCGCCAGGATCTGGAGGGAAGTATTTACAGGACCGTAAGATCCATGCTGGGAAATACTGTCAACCAAACTGAAATAAAGAATCAGTTTCCGAAGAAAAGTGTAGAAAGAAGGAATACCGGCTATGCCCTGGACATTCTGATGAATTCAGCACCTTTTGTTGCAGGCGGGCCAGATTTTAATTTTTGCAAACTTATTGCCGGTTCAGAAGGCACACTGGCATTCATCACGGAAATAAAATTGAATATTATTCCGATCCCTCCGGGGGAAACCGGTTTGCTTTGTGTTCATTTCCATTCAGTGGACGAATCCCTGCGTGCAAACCTGATTGCCATTAAATATCACCCCAGTGCCAGTGAACTGATCGACCATTATATTCTCGAGTGCACCAAAGAAAATATCGAGCAAAACAAGAACCGTTTCTTTGTGAAAGGCGATCCGGGCGCCATCCTCGTCATTGAATTCAAAAGGCCTGGCAGAAAAGAAATTGAAGAGATCGCAAATCAGGTAGCAGATGAAATGAAGCTTGCTGGCCTGGGATATCATTATCCCTTGTTATTTGGAGAAGAAAGTAAAAAAATCTGGAGCCTGCGGAAGGCCGGACTGGGCCTCCTGGGCAATATGCCGGGAGATGAAAAGGCCGTACCGGTTATTGAGGACACGGCAGTAGATGTGCAGGACCTCCCGCAATATATTTCTGATTTTAATTTGATACTTGAAAAATATGGTTTGCATGCCGTGCACTATGCCCATGCGGGTTCCGGCGAAATACACCTTCGCCCTATCATTAACCTGAAAACAGCAGAAGGAAATAAACTCTTCAGGACCATCGCTGAGGAAATAGCGTCCCTGGTTAAGAGATACCGGGGTTCCCTGAGTGGGGAGCACGGGGATGGAAGGCTGAGAGGTGAATTCATCAGGCAAATGGTTGGCGACAGGAATTATGAATTGTTCAGAACCATTAAAAGAACCTGGGATCCTGCAAATATTTTCAACCCGAACAAGATTGTGGATACTCCTCCGATGAATACCATGCTGCGTTATGCACCCGGGCAAAAAACACCTGAATTCAAAACCGTTTTTCGTTTCATGGGACAGAGCATATTGCAGCATGCGGAACAATGCAATGGCACGGGGGATTGCCGCAAAACCCATCTGTCCGGCGGTACGATGTGTCCTTCCTATATGGCTACCAGGAATGAGAAAGATACGACGAGGGCAAGAGCAAATATATTGAGGGAATATCTCACCAATTCCAACAAGCTTAACCGCTTCGATCAAAAGGAAATACTGGATGTCATGGATCTTTGCCTTAGCTGCAAGGCTTGCAAATCAGAATGCCCTTCCAATGTTGACGTGGCCAAACTCAAGGCAGAATTTCTCCAACAATATCATGATGCCAACGGTGTGCCATTCCGGTCAAAGCTTATCGCGAATTTCAACCGCTCAGCCAGACTTGGATCCCTGGCACCTGGAATCTATAATTTCATGATGACCAATCCTGCGGTCAGCAGTTTATTAAAGCGCATTTCAGGCTTTGCGCAGGATCGGTCCATGCCTACCCTTCATAAAGCAAGTTTGTTAAAATGGTATAGGAAAAGAAAACCGACCACACCGCCGAATCGCGCCGGGAATGGTAGAAAACTGTATTTGTTTTGCGATGAATTTACCAATTACAATGACACGGAAATAGGCATCAAAGCCATACTCTTACTGGAAAAATTGGGCTACGAAGTGATTATTCCTGCACATGAAGAAAGCGGAAGGGCCTGGATGTCCAAAGGTTTGCTGAGAGAAGCAAAAAAAATAGCAAACAAAAATATAGTTACCCTGAGTAAGCTGGTGAACACCGAATCTCCCCTGCTCGGAATTGAACCCAGTGCTATCCTGGCTTTCCGGGATGAATATATTGATCTGGCAGATGATGAAAATCTCGAAGCGGCCAAAATACTATCGGCGAACACATTCATGCTAGACGAGTTCATGGCAATTGAAATAGCAAGGGGAAATATTAAAAAAGAGCTTTTCACGAAAGAAAAACGGTTTATTAAATTGCACGGGCATTGCCAGCAGAAAGCATTATCATCTATCACCCCTACCATCAGTATGCTTTCCATTCCCGAAAATTATAAGGTGGAAAACATTCCCTCAGGCTGTTGCGGAATGGCAGGATCCTTTGGATTTGAAAAAGAGCATTATGAGCTTTCAATGAAAATCGCCGAACTGGTCTTGTTGCCTGCCGTAAGGAAAGAAGCAGAAGATGTTATCATTGCTGCGCCGGGAACAAGTTGCCGCCACCAGATTAAAGACGGAACCGGAAGGATAGCCTTGCATCCGGTTGAAATTCTTTATCATGCCCTTCTATAGAACTGAAAAAATTATTTTAACCTGCCGTAATTGTAGTCTGAACCGAAAAAGCCTTTCAGCAGGATAAATTTAAATGGGTTTAGAAGCACCAGATAATGAAATTGCCTAACTTTCATTTTGTCATTGAACCATCCTACGAATTAAAATGACTATATGTTTTACACCCAGTCATTCCGGCCCGATAATTTACTCCGGAATGTAATCGACTCTTATTTGTATGTGAAGGCAGAATTGGATGGTCCCTGCACGGATTATAGTTTTCTCCCAAAAGTTAACCAGCAACTTTCTTTCAATCTCGGTCGGGAAAAAACAATCTTTGACCTGGATAACCAGGAATATGTTCCTTCCGATATACTGATCGGGCAGAATAACCGAACCTGCCGGATAAAGGTATTCAATGGTATGAACCGGCTGATTATAAATCTGAAACCTTTGGGCTGGTATAAATTATTTAAGGTGCCAGCGCATCGTTTTATTAACCGGAGCACCAATTTGATTAGTTTATTGGGAAATGAAATTGTCTTAATCATTCAGCAAATAAAGGAATGCCAGGACAATAAAAAGCAAATAAAATTGCTGGATGTTTTTTTTCTTGAACGGCTTCAGCAGCAGGGAAACTGCAAAAACCTGGAAGAAGCAGTGAAGCTGATCCACGAAGCAAAAGGAAATATTACCGTTAACCAGCTGGAAAGAGAGGTATTTATTACACGAAGAAGCCTTGAGCGTTATTTTTTGGATCAGGCTGGTTTATATCCAAAAATGTATGCGCGTATTGTACGCTTTAAGGAAACCATAAAATATCTTGAAAAAAATCAAAAGCCAAATTGGCCTTATTTCACGAATGGGCTGGGCTATTGCGACCAAAGTCATTTTATTAATGAATTTCAACATTTTGCTGGATGCGCCCCAACGCGATATTTCGAGCAGCCCCTGGGTTTTGAGATGGCACTGAAAACTTAATAATTGTCACTTTTTTCCAATATTTCATCCAAAAGGGATTTTAGCTTACACTCCAACCAAATTTAATTGACATGGAAAACACCAACCAGAAAAATGGAAACCCGAGAAGGGATTTTCTCGGGAAACTCGCTGCCGGGGCGGCCGCCGTTGGCATGGCCACCCTGCCGAATCCGGCAAAAGCAATGTCCCTGACGGAAACGGCCTTCAAATATGCCGACGATCCGGAGCTATGGCTCGCCAGAATTAAAGGAAAACACAAGATTGTATTTGATGTGACCGCTCCACACGAGATCTTTCCCTTTGCGTGGCCAAAAGTATTTTTGATGACGAATGGCGCAGCGGCAAAGGATTGTACAGCAGTTGTGATCCTGCGGCACAGCGCCATTCCCTATGCCCTCGGAAATGATATTTGGGCTAAATATAAATTCGGAGAAATGTTCAAAATGAATGATCCGAAAACCAACGCCCCTTCAGTTCGCAATCCATTCTGGCAACCGAAGCCCGGGGACTACTCCGCGCCGGGGCTGGGGAATGTGGACATCGGTATCAATCAGCTGATGGACGATGGTGTACTTTTTTGTGCCTGTGATGTTGCCCTTACTGTGTTTAGTGCCATGGCGGCCGGAAGCATGAATATGAGCGCAGGAGATGTAAAAAAAGAGTGGCTGGCTGGTGTATTGCCCGGCATCCAGGTTGTTCCATCCGGCGTTTGGGCTGTTGGCCGGACGCAGGAACATGGTTGCTCATATTGTTTTGTGGGCGAATGAAGCGAGCAACAATTATTATTTTAATTGCCATTCTGCTTATCATCCTGGCAGGGAAAATTATTTTTTTCCCCGGTCATAAAAAAAATGCAGATGCAAGGTCCGGCGGACCGATATCGAAAATTTCAGAGAAGACTGAATGGCTGGCGCCGGATACAAGTCTTATTCCGCATACGGCGGAGGGCGATTTGATCCGTTTAGGCCGCAGGCTTATTGCAAATACTTCATTTTATTTCGGTCCGGCGGGTACCATCAACCATCGCGCAAACGGAATGAATTGTCAGAATTGCCATCTGGATGCAGGTACCCGCATTTTTTCCAACAGCTTTGCTGCTGTAGCCTCCACATATCCCTTATTCAGGTCCAGAAGCGGAAGGATCGAATCCATAGAATTCAGGATCAATGAATGCCTGGAAAGGAGCCTGAATGGCAGAAAAATAGACAGCGGCAGTACGGAAATGAAAAGCATGGTAGCCTATTTGAAATGGGTGGGTAAAGAGGTTCTGAAAGAATCAAGGCCCCGCGGCGCTGGTACGGAGGAATTGGCCTTTCTGGACAGACAGGCCGATACACTCAAAGGCAGGCTTGTGTTTCAGCTGAAATGCCAGGTTTGCCACGGCCCGGACGGCCAGGGAATCTTAGCAATCGATAAGAATTCATACATCTATCCGCCGCTCTGGGGCGAACATAGTTACAACACAGCAGCTGGTTTGTACCGGCTCACCAAATTGGCGGGGTATATTAAATATTCCATGCCCTTCGGCACAAGGTATCCTGCTCCCCAACTGACAGATGAACAAATCTGGGATGTTGGGGGTTTCATAAATTCAATGCCGCGCCCGGTTAAGTTTTTTAAATATGATTGGCCCGTGCTGGAAACCAAACCAGTGGATTATCCATTCGGCCCCTACACGGATAGCTTTTCAGAGCAACAACATAAATACGGCCCTTTTGGTCCGATAAAAAAAGCAAAGGGAGCACTCTCAAAGTAGACATAATTGAAAGCTGTGCATAGTGTCCTCCTGTATTGAGCGCCTGATTAAACGCTGGCGAAGCTCCATCCATGTGGGGGAATTTTGACCAATTATAATTAACTGGGCATTGCGGAAAAATAGCCAATGCCGGAAATTGTCTGCGAAGATTTTCTTTCAGGAACAAATCTCCTCCGTAAAGCAGTTGTGAGGCATTGTCGTTTCCCTGTTCACCAGAGCCATGTAATAAAACGACCAGCGCATAAACATAATCTTTTTTGGGATTTTCAGGATAAAGAATCCGGTACCGCAGGCTATCTCCATTGCAGATAAACATTTCCTTAGGATAGAGACTGCTGTCCTGGACCTATATGCGAAAAGTATTACCGGAAAGAAAGAAGAGGATAATAATTTTTTTCATGAAAATTTTTTATGAATTCGTTACTGGTTTTATGGCATCCTTTCTGCCAGCTAAACGGATCATGGCCCAAAAGACCTCCGGTTAGAAGCTGAAAGTAAAAGATATGGTGATAATCACATTTGAAATAATTGAATCTTAGCGTTTTTGATCTGATTTTAGTAAATTTGGTCAACCGGCCAAACCGCTGCTTGCCTTTAGAAGAACTCTCATGGTTCACTTTTAGACCCCATATTCAATGCCAAACAGACGCGTTGCTATTCAACAGCTTCTTTTTATTTGTGCTGGAACAGTGATCCTACCATCCTGCCTTCAGAACAATGGGAAAGCTTCGATACTTCTGAAAAGAATAAGTATCTCGGCAGATCAGGAAAAAATGCTTGCCGGGCTGGCGGAGACCATTCTCCCAAAAACGGACTCACCGGGCGCCTGGGATCTCTCCGCGCATCTGTTTGCATTGAAAATGGTCGATGATTGTTTCCCCAAACAGAATCAGGAAAAATTTGAACTGGGCCTGAAGGGGTTTGAAAAATTTGCAAAGGAAAAATCCGGCAAATCCTTTGTTGATTGCAGCGGTCTGCAGAAAAACGCAATTGTTTCAGATCTGGATGGTAAAAAAAATGACGATGCAAATCTTAATTTTTTCTATCAGTCCGTCAAAAAGCTAACCATACAGGCTTACAACACTTCGCAATTTTATTTAACCAATATTCGTGGCTATAAGATGATCCCCGGTAAATTCCAGGGCTGCGTTCCTTTAAAGGCAGCATAATTCATTAATACTTTGATATGGGCGAAAATAAAGATGGTGTGAAAAACCGCAGTTTTGATGCGATCGTCATTGGCTCGGGCATGAGTGGCGGATGGGCAGCAAAAGAATTAACCGAAAAGGGATTAAAAACCCTGGTACTCGAAAGAGGACGTGATGTAGTGCATCTTAAGGATTATCCCACAACAAATATGATGCCCTGGGAATTTGAACATCGGGGGCAGGTACCCGAAGCAATCCAGGAAGCCAATCCCGTAGTAAGCCGATGTTATGCCTTCCGGGAGGATGCCATGCATTTTTTTGTTAAGGACACGGAGCATCCGTACGTGCAGGAAAAACCGTTCGACTGGATACGCGGTTATCAGGTTGGCGGAAAATCCTTAATGTGGGCACGACAAACCCAGCGCTGGAGTGATTTTGATTTTGAAGGGCCGGCAAGGGATGGTTTTGCAGTAGACTGGCCGATAAGATATAAGGACATTGCTCCCTGGTACAGTTATGTCGAGAAATTTGCCGGCATTTCTGGCAATAAAGACGGTCTCGCTGTTTTGCCCGATGGAGAATTTTTGCCGCCGCTCGAACTCAGCTGCGTGGAAAATTATTTCAAGGATTTTGTTTCAAAGAACTATACTGACAGGCATGTTATTTATGCACGGTGTGCGCATCTTACTGAACCAAGGCAGATCCATTTGGATCAGGGACGCGGCCAATGCCAGAATAGAAATCTTTGCCAGCGAGGCTGCCCTTTCGGAGGATATTTTGCAAGCAATTCAACCACGATACCCTGGGCCCAAAAAACCGGAAACATGACCTTGCGTCCCTACTCCGTTGTTCATTCCGTTATCTACAACGAAAAAATGAATAAGGCTACCGGCGTGCGCGTCATAGATAGCCACACAAAAGAAATGAGCGAATATTATGCAAGAATCATTTTTGTAAATGCGGCGGCCCTGAACACCAATCTCATTCTGTTAAACTCAAAGTCGGCCCGGTTTCCCAATGGTCTGGGAAATGATAGTGGCGTTCTCGGAAAATATTTTGCCTTTCATAATTACCGGGGGCATATTTCTGCGGTATACGATGGATTTAAAGATACGACGACGGCGGGTGGGCGACCAACAAGCGCTTATATTCCGCGTTTCAGGAATGTGCTTCGCCAGGAAACAGATTTTCTCCGCGGTTATGCCGCCGGGTTTTTCGGAGCAAGATATTCCTTTCCAAAAGCCGAAGGATTTGGAACAGCCCTAAAGGAAAGTCTTGCTAAAAAAGATTCAGGTCCCTGGCGCGTAGGTTCTCACATGATGGGCGAGACCATTCCAAAATTGACCAATTTTGCATCCCTGGATGCGAACAAGAAAGATGACTGGGGTATCCCCCTGCTGGATATTTCGGTTGATTATGACGACAATGATGAAAAGATGGTTAAAGATTTCATGGAGCAACTCAGCGAAATGTACAGTAAGGCGGGTTTTGCTGAAATTAAGACCTCAGATAGCAAGCAGGCACCCGGCCTGGATATACATGAGATGGGAGGCGTAAGAATGGGCAAGGATCCAAAAACATCCATGCTGAATAAATGGAATCAGCTGCACAGTTGCCCCAATGTATTTGTTACTGACGGTGCGTGCATGACCTCCACCTCCTGCCAAAATCCGTCCCTGACTTATATGGCCATGACTGCCCGGGCTTGCGACTATGCCGTTTCGCAGATGAAGAAAAATGAATTGTAGGATCTTTGTAAAAATCTCAATTTCAGCGCCACGCAGCATCTTAGCCAAATCCTTTAAGCCAGCATCGTCTTTAAATGGAAATTGTTGGCCGCCTTCAGTGAACCCCGGATCCGTTCTTAATTCCACTTCTGATTTTTCTGAATAAGGAATGGCCCGCATCCTGATTCAAAACGCAACCGGCTATCCCACTAATCATTTAATGAATTGCCCGATGCAAAAAATAATCTTAAATTTATCGGGAGAAGCGACTATTGCAATATTTTTTTAACCCTTTAGCGTTTTTAGCCAAAAAAACTGAATATGGATCAACACTCCGTACAGCAGCTTTTTTTCAACCACATAAAAAACAACCTGCCTCCGCATCTTTCCTTGGTGGATGAAATATCGGAACTGCTGAACATAAGCAACGACAGTGCTTACCGGCGCATCAGGAGTGAGAAGCCCATTTCTTTTGAAGAAATTCAGAAACTTTCATCTCATTTTAAAATATCTCTGGATCAATTCCTGCATCTGCAAAGTGACTCATTTATTTTTTCGGGTAAGTTATATACAGTTCCCGGCGAATCCTTTGAACAATATCTCAAAAATTTATTACAAACCTTTACCTATCTGAACGGGTTTGAAAACAGGCATTTTTATTTCCTGACCAAGGATATTCCCTGGATCAACTTTTTCCAGATAACCGAGCTGTCTGCGTTCAAGATTTTTCTATGGATGAAATCCATTCTTTTATACGAAACCCTGAAGGGCAAAAAATTCTCACTGAAAAATCAACAACATCCGGAATTTATGGAACTTGGAAAAAAGATAATTCAGCAGTATAATAAAATTCCGACCACTGAAATATGGAACCTGGAAGGTATCAATATAACGATTCAGCAAATCGAATATTACCGCGAATGCGACGTGTTTGAATCCAAGGAAGACATTCTCATCATTTACAATAAACTGGAAGAGTTGGTTAACCACATTGAAAGACAGGCCGAGTCCGGCAAAAAGTTTGCCATCCATTCAGAACCGGCTTCCAATTCCCCTCATTTTAATATGTTCTATAATGAACTGGCCCTGGGAGACAACACGGTTTTAGCTGATCTGGGCAAAATAAAAGTCACTTACCTCAATCACAGTGTAATTGATTTCATTTCCACCCGCGATGAAAGATTCTGCAATCAAATTTACCAGTCCATAAAAAACCTGATCAGCAAATCGACTCAAATAAGCACCATAGGGGAAAAAAACCGAAGTCATTTTTTCAACAATCTTCGCGCAAAAATCCATCATCATAAAACATTTATTTCTTAATATGTCAGGCAAGGTTCTTTGCAGATACTATTAAGCCATCTTGCCTTCGGCAATTGAAATTGCTGTTTCACTCATCAACAACCTTTTATACCGGTCATCCACTTTCAGGTTTTTCATTCCATAGCTGGTGATCCTGGCCTTGACGAATTCAGGCAACAATCTGTCGAGCACCATAAATATATTATTAATGACCCCCGGAACAATAACCGCTTTTCCCTTAAACAGTCCCGCCATTGCAACCGCGGCCACCTGTTCAGGGTTCATAACGGCTAATTTTGACAGCCAGCCAAGTTTTCTATTAAGAAGAATGACAGACAGATTTGTATTTATTCCACCGGGGCATAACACGCTAACATGAATTCCATCTCTGATCACTCCTTTCCGGAGACTTCTACTGAAGAAATGTATATAGGATTTGGTTGCCCCGTATACCTCCTTCCGCTGCAGAAAGAAAAAAGAAGCCATGCTGCCTACATTCAGTATATAAGAAGGCGTGTTCCTTTCCAGGTTTTCGAGAAACAACCTGGTGATAATGGTGGTGGCAAGGACGTTTAACCTGATTTGCCTCTCATAAAGTTCAACAGTTCCTTCAGCGAAAGGAATTGTACTTCCTATCCCAGCATTATTGATGAGTACCTGTAAATGAAGGTCCTGATTTTGTATTTCCGATAAAAGCCCTTCGCAGGATAATGGTTCGGTCAAATCCCGCTCCAATGTAATTACTGATACAGGGAAATTCCTTCGGATAAAATCTGCAAGTTCATTCAAACCGCTGTCCGGCAGCGCCACCAGCACAAGGTTCATATTTCGCATTGCGCATTCCAGGGCAAAAGATTTTCCCAGTCCCTCGCTGGCGCCCGTTATAAGTGTATACATTTTATTATGCATATTCAGGTTGATTTAAATAATGAATCGTTTGCTTCAGCGCCTCCTCAATCGGAGTAATTTGATAGCCCAGTTCACAGATTGCCTTATTACTCGAGAAACAATAATTGCTGAAAAACCGGTCGATGGACCCAATGGTAATCAGGGGAGGCCTGCCGATAATGGCATAGTTCAGCATTTGTAAAAATGTCCAGCCTCTTACCAGGTTTTTTGAAAGCCTCACTATTCGGCCTTTAATACGTGAAATTTCGCCAACAAGGCTAAAAAAATCATGATATGAAATGTTTACACCGCCCAGAATATATTTTTCACCTGATCTTCCTTTCTCCATGGCCAGGAGATGGCCATTCACTACATCATCAATAAATGCGAAGCATGCCTGGTATGATCCGGGAGATGGAATAAAAGCGATTTTCCTCCTGATAAACTTCTCTATCACTGCATTTGCATTATGATTTTGCGAAACCTTTCCGGGGCCATAAACTTTAGACGGAGATAAGACCAGGGCATGCATACGCCTTTTTGCATAGCGGAAGACCATATCCTCCGCTATTTTTTTTGATAATTCGTAATCCAGCGTAAATGCCGAAATGCGAGGATCTTTCTCTGTCATCGGTTCCTTAATACAGGGACCAATTACGCCGCAGGTACTCGTGAATACAAATCGGGAAACGTTTTCTTCCCTGGCTGACTCCAAAACATTCGCCGTACCTTCCACATTGGTCCGGAATATTTCATCCGGATTTTTTGCCCAGAATTTTACAGCTGCAGCAATGTGGAAGACCTGTTCGCATCCTTTCAAGGCGCCCGCAATTGAAGAACGGTCAAGGATATCCCCCTTAAATACCAGGATATTCGGATGCCGGGGAACGTATGCAGACTGCGGATTACGCAGCATCAGGTGAATTATATTTCCCTGCCCTGCCAGTTTCATGGAAAGGGAATGGCCTAAATATCCGGTACCGCCGGTAATGAAGATTTTCATGATTTCAGGATTTTGGGTGAAAGGCCAGGTATGAAGATTAAGCAATTTTCATAAACGAGCGATATGGTCAGGTGCAGCGCTATAGCGGGAATCACAGACTGATTCCAGATCGTTATTACGCATAACAACAGACCAAAAGGAAGGCAGGAAATCATTTCAGCAGACCCGTTAAAAATATGAATTCCAGCATAGAAAATCAGATTGATCGTAATTGCCAAAGGAATTCCATATACATCTATACAAACAGTCAAAAGCAAGCCTCTGAAAAAACATTCGTAAGTAATCAGGAAGAATATCCGCATGGCCAGGTACAGCGTTACTGCTTTACTCTTTGCAGCCTTGTTGACATGCTCATTCTTCTGCCTGGTTCTGCTCTTTCTCACCCCATTCAACAGTGCAATATAGCCGGCTGCAATCATCAGTACCAGGATGACCAGCTCCTTTATGAAGGAAAATTCAGCCGGAACGGCAAATAAATGCATCCAGTACTTAAGTAATGAAATAACAGGGAAGCCAAGAACACATATTCCTGAAATATGCCTTACTGTAAGGCCTTTTAATTCAGTGATCAATTCGGCACTGCCTGTAAGGGAAATACTATCCTTTGTCCAGGCAACACAACTAATAAGGAAAAATAAAGTATAGCAGACAGTGATTATTCCTAATATAAAAAAATCTGATGCCATCTAAATAATATATTATTTTAACCGAAACTCTAAATTATATAGCTGGTCTACTTCAACACCTACACAAACTCCGTCTCTGTAAGAGTAATAGTTGGAATTACCATTGGGAAGTATCAACCGATATTTGTTATTAGCCACCCTTTTGATTTCTACATATTGGCGGAAATTATCAGAATATACTCTCCCGATATTGACAGGCTCCTTGCAATAAAGGGAAAGAACAGAATAGCGGATCGGATAAACCGGCAGCTCAGTGGCATCTTCACTGGTGGTCATCTTATAAGAACCCCCGGAATATTGTAATTTCTGGTTGACCTTTTCCTGACCATTGACCTTTCGGTATAGGTACGAATAAACCAGAATCCCGTCCTCAAAAATGGCTTCCTCTACAGATTTAACAATGATCATGAAAAGAAAGCGCGTTTCTACTTCAGATTCTATTTTGATATGTACATGTCCTCCATTTACCTTCTGATAAACAACCAGCATCCCCTTTAATTCTCCGTTGTGAAGGATATTGTAGAGTGAAGCGTGTTCCTGGGCATTCGCAGTGCTTGAAACGCATATCAAAGCGGATAACGCCGGCAGTATTTTTAATATTAAGGATTTGATTAAAGTATATTTCCGTTTCAGATGATTTCTAAGCGTCCAGCAGATGATCAGGGTTATCATAAAAAAGGTTTTAATGAATTAAAATGCTGACTCTAAATTATTCTCATGAAATGCCCGTTCCTAATTGCCTCCCGGGCCTCATGGATTTGCAGAAGTAAATGTTACCTTCCTTATTGCTGTGTTGCCGCGAAATCGGCATGTATTGCAAACGATGCCTTGGAGAACTTAAGAGAGAAGTGATTTCCACCAAACAGAATATGCAAATTTGCATACTTTACTAATGAATAATAACCTGATTATGCCAGATCCCTCCTTGTTTGGGAGGAGGTGCCCAGGTGAGTAAGTCTTTGTGGAGGATATACCTGTTGATGGAAACAGGATCAGGGTTTCCCTGATTCGTGTTGGGCATTGGTCTGGGCTATCTCGTATTCCAATTCAGGGTCAATATTTTGTTGCTCTGCTCTTTTTGATTTTTCTATTAATTCTTCCCGATGCACCTGCAGCCACGCAAGTTGTTTTTTGCCATAAGAAAAACGGGTGATCACCACAAATAAAACCGGAACAATAAATATGGCAAGCGTTGTAGACGCAACCATGCCGCCAAAAACTGTCACCCCGATCGTATTCCTGGAAGCCGCACCGGCACCTGTTGCCAAAGCAAGCGGTAATACGCCGAGGATAAATGCCATAGATGTCATGATAATTGGCCTCAGGCGCAGTCGTACCGCATCAAGCGTAGCTTTAATTAATTCTTCGCCGTGATCCACTCGCAACTTGGCAAATTCTACGATCAGTATCGCATTTTTTGCCGACAACCCTATCAGGGTGATCAGTCCTATCTGTGCATATACATTATTCGTGAGCGCAGGGATGCAGGTGAGGGCAAGGATGGCGCCGAAAGCGCTTATCGGAACCGCC
Source organism: Chitinophagaceae bacterium (assembly GCA_025449645.1). Lineage (GTDB taxonomy): Bacteria > Bacteroidota > Bacteroidia > Chitinophagales > Chitinophagaceae > Puia. The sequence continues at coordinate 56,741 of JANWIY010000085.1, forward strand.
AGCATCACGGAAAAAGGTACGGACCAGCTTTCATAAAGTGCTGCAAGAAAAAGAAAAACAAAAATGATGCAAAACAGAAATATGTATAGAGTAAGAGAGCCGGCTTTTATTTCTTCGTAACTAAGCCCCGAAAAATCATAAGTGTATCCCCGCGGCAAAGCCTTTACGGCTAAAGCTTTCAAATCATCGATGCTCTGACCACTGCTATATCCTGGCGGTATTGAACCGTCAACTTCTGCGGAACGGAAAATATTAAAGTGGGCGATAAGCGGAGCGGCTATAGTGGATTGATAAGTGATCAGGGTGCTCAGCGGAACCATTGCACCAGCCTGGTTACGCACATAATATTTATTCATATCGGATATAAGCGCCCGGTATACCGTATCTGCCTGGATGACCACATGGTATGTGCGATTATATAACGTAAAGTTATTTACAAACAAACTACCCATATACGCCTGCATAGTCGTAAAAACGCTTGAGATATTTACCCCCAGCTTTTCACATTTTTCCCTGTCAACGGTAAGGTCATAACTTGGGGTATGCGCTGAAAAATAACAAAACGCTGTGGATATTGAAGGGACTTTGTGCGCTTCCGCAACAAATTTTTGAACCACTTTTTCAAAAGTATGGATATCATCCGTTGAACTACCCTGCTCAATTTGCATGCTAAACCCTGCTGCAATTCCGATACCCCTGATAGGTGGCGGAGGAATAACCACCACATTCGCGTTTTTTATACCCGCTTCGGCTATTCTTTTTTTTAGCACATTCATAATACCCGGCACCTTGGTTTCCGTCGTAGTACGCTCGTCCCATGGCTTAAGCATGATAAACATAGAACCCGCATTTGAAGTGGCACCGCCGTTCAATATATTATAACCGGATACGGCTGTATAATGCATTATCCCCGGCGTTGCAGTAACCACCGCCATCAGCTTATTCATCACATTCACTGACTGAACGGTTGCAGAAGCATCAGGCAACTGGTAAGTAACATAGAGTCGCCCCCCATCTTCAAAAGGCACGAATCCTGATGGTTTGGTTTTAAATAGAAGATATGCCCCAGCACAAATACAAACCAAAATAACAATGACAAATTTTGAATAATGTATACTCCTTTTTACACCATGTGTGTATTTTTCAGTGAACCTTTCGAACCACCGGTCAAAGCGATAGAAAAATTTACCCAGATATTTCGATGTATTGTCAATGTGAGAAGGCCTTAATAATAATGTGCAAAGAGCAGGTGTCAGCGATAAAGCAATGAAAGCAGATAGTATGACCGATATGGCAATCGTGATGGCAAATTGCTGGTATAATCGTCCTACTATACCCGGAATAAAACCGACAGGTACAAATACCGCAGCAAGAATCAATGCAATGGCCACTACGGGCCCGGATATATCCTTCATGGCACGATAAGTCGCCTCCTTGGGCGACATATGCTGCTCATCAATATAGTGCTGAACGGCTTCCACCACGATGATGGCATCATCGACCACTATACCAATAGCCAGCACAAAGCCAAACATGGTAAGGGTATTTACCGTGAAGCCCAGGGGGATAAAAAAACAAAAAGTGCCTAATATAGAGACCGGGATTGCCAATATAGGTATGATGGTGGAACGCCAGTTTTGCAGGAACAGGAATACAACGATAGCCACCAATCCCAAAGCCTTCAGCAGGGTTCCTATGACTTCCTGCATGGAAACCCTAATGATCGTCACCGATTCAAAGGAAACTATATAATCCACATCCGATGGAAAAGATTTTTTTAATTGTGCCAGAGCTGCATACACATTATCAGCAGTTTGCAGTGCGTTGCTTCCGGGAGATTGATAAATCATCAGAAGGGAACACCTGTTTCCATCAACGAAGGCGTTGCTTGAAAAAGTAAACTTCCCCAGTTCAACCCTGGCCACATCTTTCAGGTAAACCAGTTCACCGGTAGTTGGAATTGTTTTCACAACAATCTTCCGGTAATCTTCCGCCTTACTGAGCATCCCGTTTACCTGTATCCCTATTTCATGCGTTTGTGATGCATTTTGGGGCGGCGCCCCGGCAGAACCTGCAGCTACATATACATTTTGAGCGTTCAATGCATTAACGACATCAGTTGGCGTTAAACTATAGGAAGCCATTTTATCCGGATTCATCCATACACGCATGCTAAACTGATCCGTACGGGAGGTTACGTCTCCAACTCCGGGTACGCGCAAAAGGGCATCTTCAATAAATACGTTGGTGTAATTATCCAGAAATGTAATATCATGGGTATGCTTTGGTGAATACACGGAAACGAGCATCAGCTGATCGGGATTACTCGCCCGCACCGTCAACCCCAATTTACTTACAACCGCCGGCAGCTGAGGCTGCGCTATACCAAGCCGGTTTTGAACATTGAGTGCTGCAATATGCACATTGGTGCCGATATTAAATGTTACCCTGATACCCACACCGCCGCTATTGGTGCTGGTGCTTGTCATGTATTCCATGCCGGGCGTACCGTTTACCTGTTCTTCTATGGGAATTGCCACCGTTTGTTCAACAGTTTCTGCGTCTGCACCTGTATACGACCCATTAACTGAAACGCTCGGCGGTGATATATTTGGATATTGGTCAACTGCAAGATTCAAAAGACAAATAATTCCCGAGATCACTATTACCAATGATATCACGATTGCAGTAACCGGCCTTTTTATAAACGTGCTCGCAATCATCCTTCCTGAGATTTATTCAGTTCACGCGATTTTGCAATCTCGTATTCTAACTCCGCATCAATATCCTGCTGCTCCACTTTTTTTGCTTTCTCCATCAACTGGTCGTGATTCGCGATCAGCCATACTAATTTTTCCTTACCATAGGACATGCGGGTGATCACTACAAAAAGAACAGGAACTATGAAGATAGCCAGTGTTGAAGCTGCAGTCATACCGCCGAAAACAGTAAAACCAATCGTTCTCCTTGCTACTGCGCCGGCACCCGTTGCCAGTACCAATGGCACCACGCCCAGCATAAAAGCAAGGGACGTCATGATGATCGGACGCAACCGAAGCTTCACTGCTTCCAATGTTGATTTGATAAGTTCTTCGCCGCGGTCAACACGTATTTTTGCAAACTCAACAATTAATATCGCGTTCTTTGCCGCCAAACCTATTAATGTAATCAACCCTATTTGGGCATATACATTGTTTGTTAAACTCGGCACGAACACCAGTGTAAGAATGGCCCCGAACGCCCCAATGGGTACGGCAAGCAATACCGAGAACGGAACTGACCAGCTTTCGTACAGCGCAGCGAGGAAAAGAAATACAAAGGTGATGGAGAATAAGAAAATATAAATAGTGGTTGACCCCGCCCGGATCTCCTCATAACTCAATCCGGAAAATTCGTAATTATACCCCTCAGGAAGAACCCTGTTCGCAATAGCGATGAGTGAATCCGTAGCCTGGGTGCTGCTGAATCCCACCGCAGAAGCACCATCAATTTCCGCGGAACGAAAAATATTAAAATGGGATATCAAAGGAGCGGTTTCTGTCGGCGAATAACTCACCAGCGTGCCGAGAGGAACCATTGTGCTATCCTGATTGCGCACATAATATTTATCTATATCCGTTATCAGTGAGCGAAACGCCGTATCGGCCTGCACTACAACATGAAATGTACGGTTGTAAACCGTAAAATCATTAATGTACAAACTGCCCATGAATGCCTGTATGGTAGTGAACACATCCCCGATATTTACACCTAACTTCTCACACTTTTCCCGGTCGACAGTAAGATTGATACTGGGTGTGTGTGAGGAATAAAAACTGAATGCATTTGTTATCGCAGGATTCTTATTTGCCTCACTTATGAATTTGTTCACTACATTTTCAAATGCATGCAAATCATCACTGGTGCTGCGTTGTTCAATCTGCATACTAAATCCAACCGTTTCACCAACGCCCGGAATCGGCGATGGCTGAATCACTTCAACGTTTGCATTTTTTATTCCTGCCTCTGTAATTCTTTTTTGCATCACCCTGATAATCCCCGGCACCTGCTGATCAGACACACTGCGCTCATCCCATGGTTTAAGCTGCACATAAATTGTCCCCGAATTGGAATTGGTCGCATTATTCACCACATTCAATCCCGATAGGGCGGCATAATGCGCAACACCGGGAGTATGAGTAACCACTTGCATCAATTTAGTCATCACATCAACAGACCCGGCGGTTGAAGAAGCCGGAGGTAATTGAAAAGTGACGTACAGGTTACCATCATCTTCCGAAGGAATAAAACCGGTTGCCTTATCCTGAAATAAAAAGTATGCCGCAGCGCAAATACAAAGCAACAATATCACCACGTACTTCGAGGCTTTAATACTTCTTTTGACGCCGTTCGTATATTTGTCCGTAATCCTCTCGAACCAATTATTAAATGAAAAGAAGATCTTATTCAGGCCTTTCTTCTGTTTATCCGGATCGGAAGGTTTTAATAATAATGTGCAAAGTGCAGGAGTCAGTGATAATGCAATGAAAGCAGAAAGTATGACCGATATCGCGATCGTGATGGCAAACTGCTGGTACAACCTTCCAACAATGCCCGGAATAAATCCTACCGGAACGAATACTGCAGCGAGTATCAGCGCAATCGCCACCACGGGCGCTGAAATGTCTTTCATCGCATGATAGGTTGCTTCTTTCGGCGACATCTTTTGGTGATCAATATAGTGTTGTACGGCTTCCACCACAATAATAGCATCATCCACCACGATACCAATGGCAAGCACAAAGCCAAACATGGTGAGGGTGTTTATTGTAAACCCAAGAGGAATGAAAAAACAAAAAGTTCCTAAAATGGATACCGGAATGGCAAGAACAGGGATTAGTGTAGAGCGAAGGTTTTGAAGAAATAAAAATACCACAATCGCAACAAGTCCCAGGGTCTTTAATAAGGTTCCCACTACATCGGCCATGGATACCTTCACAACGGTGACTGCTTCAAATGGAACTGAATATTCCACGTCGGCTGGAAAAGACTGCCTTAATAAAGCGAGTTCCTTATAAATTCCTTTTGCCGTTTCCAGTGCGTTGCTTCCGGGAGCCTGGTAAATGCGCAAAAAAGAAGCCCGGTGCCCGTCAACAAAAGAATTACTTGAAAAAGTGAACTTGCCCAATTCCACCCTGGCAACATCTTTCAAATAGACCAGCTCTCCGGTGGCCGGTAATGTTTTTATAATAATGTTTTCAAACTCTGAAACCTTGCTCAGTCTTCCGTTTACGAGAATTCCTATTTCAAAGGTTTGTGTTGTTTGCTGGGGCGGTACTCCGGCGGATCCTGCAGCAACCTGAACGTTTTGCGCATTCAAGGCACTGATAATATCCGAGGGCGTTAGTTTATATGCCGCCATTTTTTCGGGATTCATCCAGATGCGCATGCTGAAATCATCAGTAAAACGGTTTATACTGCTCACGCCTGGAACCCTAAGCAAGGCATCCTGGATAAATATATTGGTGTAATTATCAAGAAAGGTAATGTTGTGAGTTCCCTTTGGGGCATACACAGCAACCATCATCAGCATGCTTGGGTTCACTGCTCTAACGGTAACACCCAACCGGCTTGCAACTGCCGGTAATAAAGGCGTTGCAATGCTTACCCGGTTTTGCACGTCAAGCGTGGCAATATCAATATCAGTCCCGATATTAAAGGTTACGTTCATGGACATCAGCCCGTTATTCGTGCTGTTGCTCTGCATGTATTCCATGCCGGGTGTGCCATTCACCTGTCCCTCGATTGGCGTAGCGACTGTTTGTTCCACCGTTTGGGCATCGGCCCCGGTAAATTGTGCATTCACCTGCACAATGGGCGGAGTGATATCAGGATACTGGTCAACTGGTAAACTTAATATACAAATGGATCCGGCAATCACCAACACAATTGAAACAACCATCGCAGTTACCGGGCGCTTAATAAATGTGTTAGCTACCATAATTTATTCGTCATTGTTATTCGCATATTGTCGAATATATTTTCTTGCACAAATCACCTAGTTAACATTGTACTAGTTATTTTCACCGCTGTCTTTTTTCCCTGCGCTTCGCTGCATGCTGCTATGCGTACTGTCACCTCCTCTCCCGCCGGATTGCTGTTTCTGACTAACCGCTACCTGCGAGCCTTCGTGAAGGGATTGCACCCCGTCAACGACGATGAGGTCTCCTTCTTCAATTCCGCCCTTGATGATCACATTCCCGCCAATCGTTTGGCCAAGCTGAATCTTTTTTTGAATTGCATATAATTTCGGGCCTTTCTGCCCAGCCGTATCAGTCTCCTGTTTTTTGGCCGAATCACCGTTATGACTGATCAATGTATCTTTCACCACAAACACAAAATATTCACCCATTTGCTCAACAACCGCTTTGCCGGGTATTACCAATTGCGGAGAAGTGTCCTGGTTGTGTACACGCACAACGCAACTCATACCCGCCTTCAAACCATATTTCGGATTGGGAAATACAAGCCGGATCCGGATTGCGCCCGTTTGCGGATCGACTGCCCGGTCAATGACGGATATTTTTCCTGTGTAAGGATAAAGTGTATTGTCCGCCATCAGTATTGTAAATAAAGAATCCGGCAGTTTCTTTTTGTGATTTTGAAGGTCCTCAAAATGCGTCAGTTGTTTTTCATTGATAAGGAAATCAACTGCCATCGGATCAATGGTGGAAATCGTATTCAATACTGTGGTCCCTACAGAAGCCATGTCTCCCAACTTCACCTGGCTAAAACCGATCGTTCCATCAAAGGGCGCATAAACCGTGGCATAGGTCAGATTCGTTTTTGCTGTTTTGACGGCTTCCTGGGCGGCTTTTGTTTGATTTTGCGCATTTTCCAATGCAATTACCGCATGGTCAAGTACCTGTTTGGCAATTGCGTTGTGGTTGTTGAGATAAGTATACCGGTCGGCATCCTGCTTGGCCTGAACCTCGTTTCCATCTGCAACTTTCACATTGGCAACGGCTGCATCGTAATTCGCCTGATACAATCTTTTGTCGATCTCATATAATTTTTGTCCTTTTTTTATATGTGTCCCCTCCGTAAAAAATATTCCTGTTATATAGCCCGGGACCTCCGGACGCAATGCAACCTCGCTCAGTGCCTCCGTTGTGGAAGGATATTTATCAAAATAAAATACTAACTGTGGAACTGCCGTAATTACATTTACAGGCACGACAGTAGACGGGGGAGGCGGCTTATGCTTGCAGGAGAAAAAAACAAAACTACAAGTGATGAAAAAAATTGAAATTGTCTTGTACATTAAGAAAATTTATTGGATGCTTTAATGATTATAAGAAATAAATCCCATTGCTTTCTGCAGGTCCACCTTATTCGACAATACAGTGAACAACGCATTCAGATAACCGATTTCGGAAGTGATCAGGTTGGACTCGGCCGTTATCACATTCAAATAAGCCACGACGCCCTGCTGATATTGAAGGGTTACAATATCGTACACATTTCTGGCCATGGCCACATTGTCCTGCATCATCCGGAGGTTGTAAAGATTACCTCTATAATTGGCCAGGGCCGTAGTATATTCAGTGTAGATCTGGGATTTCAGGCTGACCTGGCTCCAGTCGAGCAACTGCTCCTGCAACCTGGCTTTTCGAATATTTTCCAATCTGGAGAAACCCGTAAATATCGGCAGGCTTACAGACAGGCCCAGGTAGGAATAAGGAAATGCATTCCCGTAAAGCGATGAGAAATTATTGTTTTCAAACTCAAAATTATAATTAAAAAATGCGGAGACCGTCGGTAGAAATGCAAGCCGATAAGAATCGGTTAGCTGGTGCTGGATATTTCTGTTCGTTTGAAGAAGCTGGAATTCAATACGCTTCTCGAATACGAGTTGCTGGGTGGTATCAAAAAAGATATCCCGTTTCATCTGAACGGTATCAAAACTCACATTGAACTGATCTGCTGGCGGAAAACCCATGAATTGCTTTAACGTTGCATATTGCGGAACCACATTTTCCGCGGCCTGCTTTAATTGGGCCTTCGAATTATTCAGGGAAATGGCTGCCTCCTGATAATCCGTCATGTCCACAATCCCGCCAACATATTGATGATAGGCATCGGCAAGGTTCTTCGATAACCTGGCTGTATCTTCTTTTAATACATTGATCTGCTCCAGAGTGAGCAGCAGGTTGTAAAATGCCTTGCTGACATCGGATACAAGCCCGATTTTAGTACTGTCCGTAATCTGCAAGGCCTGCTGAACATATAAGTGCTCGCTTTTTGCAGCATATAATAGGCTGGGACTGAAAATAGCCTGGGTCACGGACAAAACGGGAATTGAGGTATTGATTACCCCGGTTTGCTGTTTGATCGGATTTCCCGGATGGGCCGTGTCCGAAATAAAATTGGTGGGCAGTTCATTATAATGCGTGATGCTTCCGGTGAGGTTTACCTGGGGCAACCAACCCGATAGGGCAATCGCATTCGTGAGTTTGGTAATTGAAATATTAATATTGGACTGGGCTAGTGCGGGCTGATGCTTGAACGCGTAATCAATGCACTGATCCAATGTTAAATAACTACTGCTATCCGCAGCCGGTGCAGCCTGCGCCCGGGCACCCAAATTAACTGTGAGACAACAGGTAATGAATACCAGGCCCCGGAATATTACAGATCTGCTAAGCGGATTGACCCCTTTTAAAATCATGCATTATAATTTAATCCCAGGGAATACCTGATTGGAATTCGCATTCATGGATATTCGTCAGATTTCCGGAAAAGAAAATAGGAGGTGCCGGATAGCCTTATAAAATTAAAAAAATTAAAATTGGCCCTTGATGAATTATTGTTAACGGTTGATTAACAGGGGGATCGGGCGATCAGGCATGCAAACCGGATGAAATAATTGATTCTCCGGGCCGCCTGTAATCGAGGAACTTTTTCATTACCCCTCTAATTCATGTTAAGTCTTTTTTTTTGTCATCCTGGTTTTTATCATTAAACTTTATACCTCTAACGATAAAAATGCATGATATGAAACAAGATCCATTTCCAATCGGCGAAAGCCAAGATTCCCAGGATGAAAATAGTCTGACTCCGGAAAGCAGCAGTTCAAAAATCAACCGGCGCAAATTCGTTGAGGTCGTTGCCTCAGGTGCACTTGCCTTTACAATAGTTCCAAGACATGTTCTTGGAGGAAAAAAATTTATTGCACCAAGTGATAAGGTCACGCTGGCGTATATCGGTACAGGAACGGAAGGCATAAGAGAAATGCTCCCGCTGCTTGCTGTGGAGGGCTTTCAGGTCGTGGCCGTTTGTGATCCCAATGCGGAGGCACGCGGATACAGGGACTGGGATAAGGACGGTCTCAGAAATGAAATCCGGACAGCTATAAAAAATCCTGACTGGAACAGCGGAGGAGACAATCTGATTCCTGGTGGAAGAGAAAACGGAAAGTCAATTATAGAAACTTTTTATGCGAACGTTCGTCCGGAATTAAAATACAAGGGTTGCAATGCTTACGCAGATTTCCGGGAACTGCTGGATAAAGAAAAAGATCTGGATGCCGTAAAAATCATGACCCCGGATCATCTCCACGCATTGATCGCGACTGCGGCGTTAAAAAGGAAAAAACATGTATTGATGCATAAGCCGCTTTCGAACCGGTTGCTGGAGGGAAAAAAATTACTTGAACTGGCCCGGTCAAGCGATAGGATAACGCACCTGTTACCCTGGGATGCAAACGGATCCATGGAACCTGTGATGAAATGGATAAATGATGGCTCTATCGGAACACTTCTGGAAGTGCATAACTGGACCAATCGTCCCGTTTGGCCTCAATATCCTACCCTTCCGGTGGATACAACGCCTGTTCCGGCCGGATTGGATTGGAACTTATGGCTGGGTCCCGAAGCGGACCGCCCTTATAGTCCGAACTATACGAACATGGTATTCAGAGGCTGGTATGATTTCGGCGGTGGATCCATGGCCGATATGGGATATTACAGTCTGTGGACCGTGTTTAATGCATTACAGCTGGAATCACCTACGGTTGTTGAACCTACATTAAGTCATGTCGTTGATATGCGGGATTCAGTTCCATTTGAAATTCAAAACGATTTCTCCTACCCGATGGCAAGTGCGACCCGTTTTAAATATCCGGCCAAAGGATCCAGGCCTGCGATTGATCTGATCTGGTATGACGGAGGAATGCAACCGGCCTGCCCACTGGAATTAGCTTCAAATAATAAACAATTGCCTACTGAAGGCATGATGTTCGTCGGAGATAAGGGCAAGATCCTTACAGGATTCAATGTAGACAATCCGCGGCTCCTGTCCCACGAAAGCGAGGCCAATGAAACGCCAAGGAGAAGGCGGGGCGATATGGGAGACAGGACCAAAGCAGCGCTGCAATTATTTATAGACGCCTGTAAGAGTGGGAAACAATATACCGGAAACTTTTCCGAATCGGAACACATAACTGAGGCTATAAATCTATATGGAGTCGCTTTGAGATCCCACCGGCTATTGAAATATGATGCAGCCAGCAGACAAATCACAAATGTTCCGGAGGCGAATAAATATCTGTCCCGCGATTACAGAACAGGATTTGATCCCGCAACCATTTAGAACTTAAGGTCCGTTATATCAACCAATATTAAAAAACCGATCATGAGCAAATTAAACAGAAGATCATTTATTGGCAGGAGTACGGCTGCACTGGGATCTGCATGGGCGCTTTCGCAATTACCCCAGTGGCTGAGCGCCAATCCTGAATTTATTAACCACCCCATAGGATTCCAGACTTTTCCCATCCGGGATCTGATAGCCAAGGATTTTCCCGGAACCCTGAAAATGATGGCCGGCTGGGGATACCAGCTTACGGAAATGTGCTCTCCTCCGGGATACGTGGATTCAGGTTTCGGTCCCCTGGTAAGTATGAAGCCTTCCGATATGCGCAAGACCATTGAAGATTCAGGGCTTCACTGTCCGAGTTGCCATTTCACTTTCGATGAACTCAAGGATAAATTGGATGACCGGATTGAATTTGCCCATGGATTGGGTCTGTCCCAGATGATTTGTTCAAGTTTCTGGCTGCAACCGCCAAATGATACCATGAAGAATTACCTGGAATCCGTTGATAAGCTGAATAAGATTGCAGAGAAAATCAAGAGCGCCGGAATGGAAACCGGTTTTCATAATCATACGATGGAATTTAAGGAACTGGATGGGCAATTGATTTATGATGCACTGATGAGTCATTTCGATCCGGCATTAGTGAAAATGCAGTTCCAGACCCAGGTGATCACCCTTGGTTTCAAGGCCGCAACATATTTTAATAAATATCCCGGAAGATTTATTTCTTCTCATCTTTCGGATTGGACCGCCGATAAAAAAGAAGTTCCGATCGGGCAGGGTATCATTGACTGGAAAGAATTCTTTGCCGCTGCCAAAACGGGAGGTGTGAAGAATTTCTTTGTGGAGATGAAACTGGATACTTTCAAGGACAGTGCAGTTTATATTAAAGGACTCTGATTTCCTCCTTCCAAAAGAGATAATGCTAACGATACATCTTTTCAGGATGCACAGTCGTGAGTAATTCCAAATTACATCACATGACCAATCATGAATTCAATAGCATCCCAGTGCCCGATGGCACTGGTATAGATGTTTACGCCGCCTTCCCTGAAGGCCAGGGCCCTTTCCCTGCAATCTTGCTTTGCCAGGAAGCTTTTGGCGTCAACAACCATATCCGCCAGGTTGCCGAACGGTTGAGCAAAGAGGGGTATGCCGTTATTGCACCTGATTTTTTTCACCGGACTTCGAGGCGCATCGAGCTTCCTTACAATGATTTTTCCAGGGTGATGCCACATATCCAGGCTTTAACCCGGGAAGGCCTTTGCGCTGATATTGAAGCGGGTTATAACTGGTTATTGCAACAAACGGTCATCACAAAAGAAAAGCTTGGAAGTATTGGTTTCTGCATGGGCGGCCGTGTTTCCTTTCTGGCCAACACAGTTCTTCCATTATCCGCCGCCGTTTCATATTATGGCGGCGGTCTGGACCAACTGGCCGGAGAAGCACCGCGACTGCATGGCCCGCATCTCTTCTTCTGGGGAGGTCAGGACAAGCATATTACGCCAGATAAAATTGATATAATTATCAACGCAGTGAAGGCCGCAGGAAAAGAATATACGAACGTTACTATTTCTAATGCGGACCATGCTTTCAATTGCGATGAACGACCCAGCTTCAACTCCTTTGCGGCAAATGAAGCCTGGGCATATACATTGGCCTTTTTGGGAAACCGCCTGAAGTGAGGAATTCTCTCCTCAGCCACATGAGAAAGAAATCATCCGGATATTTGTGTCACCGGCCCAACCTCCATTGATTATACTAAAAGGAACCAGGCATTCAATATCAGGAATTATTTCAGGCAAGATGAGGATCCTCGTCTTTTTTGACTTCTTCGGGAGCAGCTGATTCGTCAATGGAATGGGTTTGCAGAGGGCTTTCGTCCTTCTTTGTAAGCTCCCCCATTTTCGAGTAATACTTTTGAATCACCTTCATTTCCTCCTCAGACATATTTTCAACATTAACCAGCCGGTTGCTTGCGAATTCATGTGCGGCGACCAGCTCATTTAATTTTAGCTGGATGGCCAGGGAATCCTTATTCTGCGCTTTTTGGATCAGGAACACCATTAAAAATGTAATGATGGTGGTTCCCGTGTTGATAACCAATTGCCAGTCTTCTGAATAATGAAAAACCGGTCCCGAAGCCCCCCAGACAATAACAATAATAAGAGCAATCACAAAGGCCGTGGTGCTGCCGGTCGCCTTCGAGACACTTATGGCGAAGCGCTCGAAGAATCCGGGCGTTTTAGATTCATTCAGGGATTGCATATTCTTTTAGTAGTGGATACATTCAATTCATATGCCGTGGGAAATGCGTCGGAGGGAGGTTACCTCTGGTAACAGGCATCCGGTCGCCCAGAGGCCAAAAAAATATGAAAAGAACAGCTTTTGACACAAAAAAAAACTTATCTTCCTTATGTCGGCAAAACAAAAATATAAGAGAAATTAATCGCTAACCGTAAAAATAAATAACATGAAAAAGACCCTCTTTTGCCTGTTCCTTATATCCCCATGCCTTGCCTTTGCCCAGCTAGGCATCAAAGCGGGGCTCAACTTTGCCAATGTCACCAACGCTTCATCGATCGACAACAGCGGCAACACCGGATTTAATGTCGGAGTGTTCTATTCCACCTCTCCGAAAAAGATCCTGGGTTCAAAAACTGAATTGGTTTTTTCCAGACAGGGATATGATTACCAGACCAATGGTTATTCGGGCAAAGTCACTCTCGACTACATCATGCTGCCACAGTATCTCTGCATAAGTATTACCAGGTTTTTTCAGGTTCAGGTAGGAATGCAGGTGGCCTATCTGCTGAATGCTAAATCAGACAGTGCTCAAAACCCATTGTCTGGCACCCAATATGCGCAATACGGAAAATTATTGGATTACTATAACCGATTTGATTATGGTCTGGGTGCCGGAATAGAAGTACATCCATACATGGGACTGCTTGTCGGCGCAAGAGCGAATTTCAGCCTGAATAATTTATATAAAAGTCCCAGTTCATACTCGTCCGGAACCCAGCCCAGCTTTATCCCGACAGTTAATGTAAAGAATTACCTTTTGCAGATATACCTTGGCTGGAGATTTGGCCATTGAGACTATTCAATGAACTTCGTTTAAGGGAAACCAATTCTGTTGGCTTGCTGATGCCGGGAAAGGAAATTAGTCAAACGAAACCCGCACTTTATTTTGCGGGACCGGAATATTCCACCAGTCCGCTATTGTCATACCCTTCCCTTTTGGCTATCGCTTTTACCGTTGCCCCCTTTCTTATTGTGATTGGCCTGAAATACTCGTTGGCCCCGGTAAAGGAAGGGGTTGAACCATCGGTGGAATAGTAGATCCTAACTCCCGGCGTGACACAGCTCAGGCTAACCGTTGTTCCTTTTACTGAAATTTTCGGCTTCCTGATGATGTCCGCATATTTGTCCGTCCTGGCATCATGTATCACCCCTTTCCAGTTCATGCCAAAACCAAAATCATAGGCATGGCCTTCCCCATCAGTGTAGCAGATCATATCGTGAGGGATGTCTTCATCCTGAAGTTCGACGGTTTTCATGTTAGCCGGCATTTGGAATGGCAACAAACCTGAAGGTTCAACTGCACCGCTCAGGATATCCAGTATGGCCTGGTTTTGCACGCCGAAATCGGCTACAATCGCGCTCGCGTCTTTCTCGAATTCAGCAGGAATCGCAGGCTTTGATAAAGTGATCACTACAATCACCGGTTTACCTTTCATTGCGGCCCTGGTTTCCCTGATTGTTTTAAGGTCGTTATAATTAGCCGCAACAATCGTTTTTCCTTTATATGAACGATTATCGATTCCCGGCTCAACAGGATCTCCTGCTGCAATACTTTTTTCCCTCGCGTAGTTTGCAGTGTATTCGCCATATTGCAGGGTAATGGGTGTGTATCCGTTTCCACCGTGGGCCAGATCATCGCTGTTATATCCTGCGCCGCCACCAGGGCTGCTTACAAAAACAATGGCATAGTCGGCTTTATCAGGATCATCCGTTGAATTAAAATATTTGGAAAGCAGTTCAGGATTAACTGCATCTTCCCATTTCTCCTTTGAAGGCGGCCCGAAAAAGCCCTGCATCGGCGGGAAATATTTCTTGGGCACATAAACCGTTTTTCCTCTTGCCAACGGCAGTACCCGGCCACTATTTTTGAGCATCACGATTGACTTCAACTGTGCATTAAACCCGGCGGTCATAAACTCGGGTTTGCCGACTGTTTCTTTTGACTGTTCTTCGACGAGGTAAGGATTTTCAAAAAGCCCCACTCTGAATATATTTGTTAGCAGCCTGACCGCTGATTGTTCGAACCGGGCCCGCATAAATGCTTCCCCATGCTCTTTAACTCCCATAGCATAGGCTTCCTTCACCGGTCCGGCATCATTATTACCGCCAAACTGATCCACGCCGGCCATCAAAATCTTATAGTGTCTCTCGGCGATTGTTTTATTCTCCATCCCCCATGACTTACCTGCGAAGACATCCGGCTTCTTGCCTTCATCTGCAGTTACACCCCAGTCTGTACAAACCACACCATCATAATGATATTTAGTCCGAAGCAAATCTGTGATCAGGTATTTATTGTAACTGTTCCCCTCATTTTCCTTGTTTATCTCATCTCTTCCGTAAGAGATCGTATAGTAGGGCATCACCGCAGCAGCCATTTTGGTTTTCCCTTTTAATTTCAATGCGCCGTCAACGAATGAAACCAGGTGTTCGTCAAAATTATTGCCGGGATAGACCGCGAACTTGCCATAGGCATAATGGGCGTCCCTTCCTCCTTCTTCCGGACCGCCTCCC
Organism: Chitinophagaceae bacterium; assembly: GCA_025449645.1. Classification (GTDB taxonomy): domain Bacteria; phylum Bacteroidota; class Bacteroidia; order Chitinophagales; family Chitinophagaceae; genus Puia. The sequence goes on from JANWIY010000085.1 coordinate 72,200, forward strand.
GGCCAGTGTTTCATCATGGCGTTTACACTGGCATAACCCCAGCCATCTTTGATTTCACTGCTGCCTGAGGAGGTCTGAAAGCCATCCACATAAGCGCGGGCCATGTCTGCGTCCAATTGAGGGTCTTCTCCGAAGGTGCCGTTAATGCGGACCCATCGGGGCTCCGAACCCAAATCGATCTGGGGAGACAAAGCTGTTGCAATACCCAATGCCCGGTATTCCTGAGCCGCAATATGACCGAATTGCTGTACCTGATCAGGATCAAAAGTTGCCGCCAGCCCAAGCTGATTCGGCCATTGCGAAATTTTACCACCCGCACCTGCTGTGTATTCCACACCGGAAGAAGCGCTATGCCGCGGGTCCGAACTTGTATTTACAGGAATGCCCAAACCGGCGCCTTCAACGAGCGCCTGAACCTGATTGTTCCACCTTGCAGCAACCTCAGGTGTTTGAACCGAAGTGATCAGCACATGCCTTAAATTATCTTTTAGCAAAAAATCCTTCTGCTGGTCGGTCACTTCTCCCGGATCAATCGCTCCATCACTAAAATGTTTGCCGTTATAGGTTCCTCCTCCAAAGGGACCTGAGGAAGCCGGGATGGCCTGATGGGCGCTGTAGAGCATCAGTCCCGCTATTTGATCCACCGACATCTGAGACGCAAGGTCCCTGGCCCGCTCGCCGACTGGCAAACGCCAGTCTTCGTACTTATCTAATTTGCCATTCCTGTTCAGGTCCTTAAAAGCAAGCCCGTCAATCATGAGTATCCTGACCCCCGAATTCGACGAATAGCCGAGCGTTGGGCCATTCGGGTTTTTTACATATACAATTCCTTCATCCCGGGGTTTTATGGCGGTACTGCTGCAGATGATACAGAACACGCCAAGGATAACAAAATTTTTTTTCATGCTGATTTTGAAATTGTTTTTAATTTATGCGCCGTAACCAACTCTTTCATGGTCGATCAGGTATTTCTTTAATAATGCAATGCCTTTCTTCACTTCTTCGCGCCCCCTGGATTCAATCCCGTACCATCCGCGATAACCGGCAATTTCGCAGCATTCAATCATTTTCCTTGTTAGCGTTTCCGTAGGCTGATTGCGATATGACATTCCTTTTGCATAGGGAAGAACTTTTTCCAGATAATCGTAATTATCATAATCAAGCCCGGGACTGCGCCAGTCAGGATAGGTTCCAAAATCCGGGTCGTTCACTTCCTTCATGAGGGCGAGCATCCAATCCACATCATCAGAAACACCGCCATGATTTTCTATCATGATCGTAATTCCCGAGTGTTTGCTATAGTCCAAAAGCATATGATAGGATTCCGCTGCCCAATTTAATGCCTCCTGCTTATTCACCCCCTGCGGTCCCCTGCAGTTTGTCCGGATGGCATGGCAGTCGAGATAATGTGCCGCATCCACCCATTTTTGGTGATGGGTTACAAATTGTTTGCGTTCTTCTTTCGTAGAAGCGCAACCGTCGCCTTCATCATCCACCATGATCAGGACCATTGTAATTCCCTGATCAGTCGCGCGCTGCTTCAAAGTTTTGAGGTATTCCAGTGTAGGGACTTCGAATAGTGTGTTGACAAATTCTATTCCATTAAGATTAAAATCTTCGCGGGCTATCCGCGGAAAATCCAGGTTCTTAAATTTGCCTGCGCGAAATTCATCTATAAGGGCCCATTCGGCAAGGGATATATCGTTTTTAGAACCTGAATCATTTATTGGCATAAAAATCAAAGGGATTATTGAAAAAAGGAAAACGCAACTTTCAAAAGGTAAAGAAAATTATTGCAACAAGGGGAGACAAAACATGCCTGGCATTTTATAATATATTGGTTATCAGCCAAAAATTAATTTCCGAAAGGAAATTATTGTTCGCTTATGATACGACCCGTTCGATTGTAAACCTGGATCCAGACTATAAAATTTGGAAAACCTAAAAAGAAGGCAGCGGATATGGTTGATCACTTGTCTGGGAACCAGTGCAGGGGTTCTTACCTTTGATTGGAATAAGCGTTTTTTCGCCAACCATAAAATGAAAGCAATATTCACAACACTTATTGGAGTTTTCCTCTTAGTCGTCTTTCTCCTGGGCATGAGAAGCATTTACCAGAGCAAAGCGGTCAAAAAAGAAAATTCACCAACTAAAGCCAATCCGGTTGGGGACAATGATAAAGGCTTTGCCCTGATTGAATTATTTACTTCCGAGGGATGCTCAAGTTGTCCCCCGGCAGATGCTTTGGTAAATGGACTTTCAAAGGAGGGTCGAAAAAACGTATTTATCCTTGGCTATCATGTGGACTATTGGGACAGGGGCGGCTGGAAGGATAAATTCAGTAATGCCGCCTGGACCGAAAGACAGCAAAAATATATTGCCAGGTTTGGTCTTGAAAGTGCGTATACACCAGAAATCGTAGTTAATGGGAATGATGAATTCGTTGGGTCTGATAAGGGAAAACTTTATCGTGATATTTCAAAATACAGCGCAGACGATGAACAGGAACAGATTCATATTACTGCAAATGCCTCTAAAAATAATGTGCTGGTGAATTATAACTCTCCGCAATTACAGGATTGCATGCTTTATATTGCCCTTGTACAGGACAGCAGCTCAAGCCAGGTAAAGGGAGGAGAAAATGAAGGAAGACATCTGGAGCATGTAAATATTGTAAGAAACCTTAAGGCAGTTACAACCCATGAAATACAGAAGGAAATTAGTTTTGCTATCCCTCCGGATTTTACTCCATCCGGAAATAAGGTAATTGCTTTTCTTCAAAGGAATAAGGATTACAGAATTGTCGCCGCATCAGAATGCGCGATTAATTGATTCAGGGATGCGATTTTTTTGAAACGCCTTCAAACATCCTCATTCCTTTTTCCTCCTCTGCTTGCTCGCCTCAGGTTATTCGGATCGGAGACTGTTGACCGGATTCGCCAATGCTGCCTTAATTGCCTGAAAACTTACTGTGAGCAGAGTAATGAATAAAGCACCTGATGCAGCCGCTGCAAAAATCCACCAGGAAATCTCTGTATGATATTGGTAATTCTGCAGCCATTTGTGCATGAAATAATAAGCGACCGGCCCGGATATACATAAAGAAAATACAATAAGGAGCACAAAATCCTTTGAAAGTAAGCGCCACAAATTAAACACCGATGCACCCAAAACTTTTCTCACCCCGATTTCCCTTGTGCGCTGTTCTGCCATAAAAGAAGCCATTCCAAAAAGGCCAAGGCAACTGATAAATATCGCCAATATGGCAAAGGAGCTCGCAAGCTTCCCGATCCGTTCTTCATCTCCAAATTTCTTTGCATATTCCTCATCCACGAATCGAAATTCAAATGGCTGAGCAGGATTGAATTTTCTAAAAACGGTTTCTATTTTACTTATCGCTTCATGAGTACTTTTCGCAGGATTCATTTTTATATCAACCAAATTCTGCGCTCCGCCAGATAAAACAAATACAGTACGAAAGACCGGCTCATAGGGAGATTGCATCACCATGTCCCTAATTACTCCTATGATGTGATAATGCCTCCCGTCCCAGTTGATGGTTTCTCCCAGCGGATGTTTCAGACCCATAAATTTTACAGCAGTTTCGTTTAAGATCATGGCAGATGAATCCGTCAAAAAATCCCTGGAAAAATCACGTCCCTTAATAAGCTGCCAGTCAATCGTTTTTCCAAATTCAGGGCTAACCATCAAAACACCAAAATTACCCTGTACTGATGGGTTTTTACCGCTCCAGTCAAAGCCGTTATCGACCTCTCCGACATATGTTGTTGAAGCAGATGATTCAGCCATCTCCGCAACGGCTCCCGAGTTTTTTAATTCAGTACGTACAGCATCAAAATGATCGTGAATGTCATTTGTAACCATGGGGATCATCAGCAACCGGTTGCGATCATAACCAACAGATCGGTCCTTCGCAAATTCAATCTGGCGAAAAACAACAATGGTCCCTATAATCAGGATGACTGAAACGGTGAATTGCAATATCACCAATACCTTCCGCGGAATATTTGCCAAACGCCCGGCACGGAATTCTCCTTTTAATGCCTTTACGGGCCGAAATGAAGATAAGTATAGTGCAGGATAACTTCCTGCAACCAATCCTGTGATCATTATGAAAACAAGCCCTGATAACCAGAATACAGGATTGTTCCAGAGGATTGACATTCTTTTACCCGCCACTTCATTGAAGAACGGAAGGGCAAGCTGTACGAATAACAGGGCCAATAAAAAAGCAAGTGCTGATACCAGCAATGATTCAGAAAAAAATTGCCCGATCAGTTGTCCGCGCAATGAACCGATGGCTTTTCTTATGCCGATTTCCTTAGCGCGCTTCTCACTTCGCGCCGTGGAAAGGTTCATGAAGTTGATGCAGGCCAGCAACAAAACGAAAATGCCGGAGATACCAAATAGCCAAACAAATTCTATCCTTCCTCCGACATTTACACCATGCCTAAATTCATCATACAAATGCCACCTGGCCATAGGATGCAAAAAAACCAAAGGCTTAAATGCTGCATCCTCTTTTGAAACCCTTTTCAGTTTGACATCTTTTATTTTCGCCGAAAGGTTTCCCATATCAGCATGATCAGCTATCTGGACAATAGTTTGAAACGCATTCGTACGCCAGGGATTAGTAAATTTCCATGGCCAGTTCCGGCTATCAATATAAATTTGCCAGGGTGCAATAAAGGTCAAATCCTTAAAATCGGAGTTGTAAGGCATATCCTCGTAAACACCTGTCACTTTTACAGAAAACTGGTTATCGATCTTTATTATTTTATTGACAGGATCTGTTTTACCAAATAGTGCGTTGGCAGTTGATGCAGAAAGTAGTATTGAATGATTGTCCTTTAGAGCTGCGCGCGTTCCTTCAATCATTTTCAGAGAAAGCATTTCAGTGATCTGCGGTTCCATAAAATTTCCCCCCTTCGAGATTATTTTATCAGCAAAGGATAATATGTGATTATTCGTCCACGAAGCCATGCAACTATATTTAAAATCACTTCCAAAAC